>JBOGIR010000143.1:0-5912 GCA_050742335.1 Vicinamibacterales bacterium
GATCTCGCGCGAGTTCATGAAGCTCCACGCGATGGTTGGCACCAAGACGAACGTCGTTACCGCGTGCCACGTCAGCGACGGGCATACGAACGACTCGCCCCTGCTGCCGGACCTGCTGAATGCCACCGCTGCCAACTTCACCGTCCGCGAAGTCTCGGCCGACAAGGGCTACTCGTCGCACGAGAACATCGGGACCATCGTTGGCTTCGGCGCAGCGCCGCTCGTCGCGTTCAAAAGCAACGCGGTCGGCTACTCCAAGTCGCCCCTGTGGAACCGCGCGTTCCATTACTTCGAGATGAACCGGGACGAGTTTCTGGCGCGCTACCATCGCCGCTCCAACGCCGAATCGACCTTCTCGGCCATGAAGCGGAAGTTCGGGGATTCGCTCCGCAGCAAGACGCGCGTTGCGCGCGTGAATGAACTGCTGCTGAAGGTGCTCTGCCATAACATCGTTGCCGTCATTCACGAGATCCACGAGTCAGGCGCGCTGCCGGTGTTCCCGGCGCTCGCCGCGCAGACCTGCCCAAGAAAGCTGAGGCCTGCCCAACAATCCCTCTTACAGGACTGATAAAAGGGCAAAGCCCTCCCACCAAAACTGCGTTACACTTACAATCCTGTAATCGAACAGCCCCCTCCCGCACGCCTAACGTGTGGATTATGAGTGAATTGCAGCCATTCTCCGCCTTTGTATGTCGGGCACACGCTTTGCCATCTCGACCGTTCTGTCCGGCGTCCCCCCCGACGAATCGTGCGTTCCGGCGCGGCACGGCGAAGGTCATCGCTCCGTGGAGCCCAGCCCCATGACTAAGTCGCGTCGCCCGCAGGAACGCCCGACGCCTTCCGCTCGGACCCCGCGTATGCCGGGGACGGGTCGGGCTGACGGTACGCGCGCGGAGGGTGCAGGCGAGATTGGTGACGGATTTCTCCGGCACATGGTTGCCGGGATGCGCAACGGTGTGCTCGCGTTCACACGAGACGGCAAGCTGGCGCTCATCAACCGCGAGGCGTACGAGATTTTCGACGTCCCGCCCCAGCGTGACGATCTCGGCCGGCCCGTCGCCGAGGTGCTGCAGGCGCATCCCGAAGTGGTACGTGTGCTGAACACGGTGTTCGACGTCCACCTCCTGCCGAATCGCGCCGAACTGCGGCTGCGCCCGTCGGGCAAGGTGATTGGCTACACCCTGGCGCTCGTACACGACGACGAGGGGTGCGTGATTGGCGCGTCGATGTTTTTCAAGGATCTGACCCGCGTCGAGCAACTGGAGGAACGGGAGCGGCTCCGTGATCGGCTCGCAGCGGTTGGTGAAATGGCGGCGGCCATTGCCCATGAGGTGAAGAACCCGCTGGCTGGCATCGAGGTGATGGCGGGGCTCCTGCGGCGCAAGATCACCGTTGCACCAGAGGCGCAGAAGGTACTGACCGACATCATCAACGAAGCCAAGATGGCCAACAAGATCGTGCAGGAAGTGCTCGAGTTCGTCCGACCCATCCGGCTGCAGGTCGACCGCACGGCGGTGGCCGACGCGGTGCAGTCCGCGGTCCTGCTCGCCGACACCAAGGTGCCGCGCGGGGCCATCAGCGTGGAGGTTCGGGTGCCGGACGAGCTGCCGCTGATTCACGGTGACCGGCACCAGTTGACGCAGTTGTTCACGAACCTGCTCACCAACGCGTACGAGGCGATGGACGGACGCGGACACGTCACGATCACGGCCGCCCCGACGCGGATGGAGGATGGGTCGGCGGGCCGCGAGGCCATCCTCGTCGAACTGGCCGACGAAGGTCCCGGCATGCCGTCGGAGGTCGCCGACCGGGTGTTCAGTCCGTTCTTCACGACCAAGCCCCAGGGGTCCGGGCTGGGGCTCGCCATCGTGCGCAAGATCGTGGATGCGCACGACGGGTGCATCGACCTTCAGACCGCGCCCGGGTGCGGGACGAAGATCCGCGTCACGTTGCCCGTGCAGGCCGTGGACGAATTCGTCAATTGACACTGTCGAGGAACATATGGGCCGGATTCTCATTGCCGACGATCACGACTCACTCCGCCGCGGCGTGGCACAGGCGCTAGCCGAAGCAGGACACGACATCGAGGAGGCGCCCAACGGAAACGCCGCCATCGAGAAGCTCCACGAGGGATTTTTCGATGTCGTGGTGAGCGACCTCAAGATGGGGGGCAGCAGCGGGCTCGACGTGCTCAAGACCGCGAAGAGCCTGCACCCGTCGTGCGCCGTCATTCTCATGACAGCGTTCGGCTCGGTCTCCACGGCCGTGGAAGCGATGAAGGCCGGCGCGTTCGATTACGTCCAGAAGCCGTTCGAAGTCGAGGAAATGGAGGTAAAGATCGAGAAGGCGCTCGAGATGCGCCGGATGCAGCATCAGATCGACTATCTGCGTCATGCCCAGGGGGACATCTACGAGTTCGATCGCATCATCGGGTCGAGCGGCGCCCTCGACAAGGTGCTCAGCGTGGTTCGCAAGGTGGCCAGGAGCAATACGACGGTGCTCGTCCGTGGCGAGACCGGGACGGGCAAGGAGCTCATTGCCGGTGCGATCCATCACAACTCGCATCGCGCCTCGCGCAACTTCATCAAGGTGAATTGCGCCGCGCTGCAGGAGAACCTGCTCGAGTCGGAACTGTTCGGTCATGAGAAGGGCGCATTCACCGGCGCCGACAAGCAGCGAATCGGCCGTTTCGAGCAGGCGGACGGCGGCACGCTGTTCCTCGACGAAATTGGCGACATGAGCGCCAACACACAGGCCAAGATCCTGCGCGTGCTCCAGGAGCACGAGTTCGAACGTCTTGGCGGCACGCGCACGATCAAGGTCGACGTCCGGCTGATTGCCGCCACCAATCGCGATCTGACCTCCATGGTCGAATCCGCCGCGTTTCGCGAAGACCTCTACTACCGGCTCAACGTCGTGACCATTGAGATGCCGCCTCTCCGGGAGCGCAAGGACGACATCGCCCCGCTCGCGAGTTTCTTCATCCGGCGCTTCTCGGGCGAGCTGAAGAAGAAGGTCGACGGCCTGGAACCCGAGGCACTGAAGCTGCTCATGCGCTATCACTGGCCGGGGAACATCCGCGAGCTGGAAAACGCGGTCGAACGCGCGATGCTGCTCGCCGACGGCCCGCACATTGCTGTGGAGGATCTCCGGCTGGGCGACACGGGCACTTTTAGCTCTCCGCGCGACGCCGCGTCCATCATCAAGATCCCCCCGACCGGCATCCCTCTCGAGGACATCGAGCGGCTGGCCGTTGTCGAGGCGTTGAAGATGTCGAACTGGGTGCAGAAGGACGCCGCGGAGCTGCTGTCGATCAGTCCGCGGGTGATGAACTACAAGATCAAGGTGCTGGGCATCGAGTTCCCGCGCGGCCGCCGCGCGGCCGCCCATCAGGACCAGGCGCACAATCCGCACGCAGCGGCGACTGTGTAGCCGGCCGCCTATCCTGCTCGTGTCGCGCGCGGGTGCGCCTTCCGGTACACCTCCAGCAGCTGCGCCGTGTTCACGTGCGTATACCGCTGCGTCGTCGACAGCCGGACGTGACCCAGTAACTCCTGGATCGCACGCAGATCGGCACCCCGCTGCAGCAGATGCGTGGCAAAGGAATGTCGCAGCGCGTGGGGACTGATGCCGAACCGTGCGCTGCAGCCAGAGACGTAGCGCGCCACCAGGCGCTGCACGCTGCGTCCGGTCAAGCGCGCGCCGCGCGCATTGACGAACAGCGGATCGTCATCGGCCCCGGGCTTCGGGCCCTGAGTTCTAGCGGGTCGCAGCAAGCCGCGCCGCGCTAGGTCACTTGCGCGCCCAGAAACTTGACTCATCGCGTCAAGTGTCGGGCGTTCACGGGTTCTGGGCAGGCGCGTAACGCGCAGCACCGCCCGGTCCGAGTACCACGAGCGCAGTGCCCTCTGCGTGCTCGTGTTGAACGGCACGAGCCGCTCCTTCCGGCCCTTGCCCGCCACCCGAACGATGCGCGCGGAGAGGTTCACGTCGTCGGTGTCGAGCCCGACCAGTTCACTGAGGCGAAGGCCCGAGGCGTAGAAGAGTTCGAGAATGGCCCGATCTCGCCGGCCGAGCGCGCTCGACGCGTCGGGAGCGTCCAGCAGGCGCGACATTTCGTCAACCGACAGATGCGCCGGAACCTTGTGCTCACGCTTCGGCGACACGGCAAGCGACGCAGGATCGGCGTCCATCCACTTCTCCCTGCGCAGAAACCGGACGAAGCTCCGGAGCGCCGACAACTTGCGCGCGACCGACGCGCGCGATTGTCCCCGCCGGTACAGTTCCGCCATGAATGCCCGAATCACGCCCAGCTCGAGATCGGCAGGGCGCAGCCGGGCCGTGTCCTTGTCCAGGTGGGCCGCCATAAAATCGAGAAACTGCGACAGATCGCGGCCGTAGGCGGCAACAGTGTGGACGGAGGTGTTGCGATTGAAGCGGAGATGGTCGAGAAAGTCGTGGAGCTGGCTGGTCATGCAGGCCGGCTGCACGCGGTCCCCATCCACGCCTCCAGCGTCTGCAGCGCGCGTTGCGAGATCGCCAGTTTCCGGTCCCTGGCACGCCGCGAGCCGGGCTCAGGGGCCGTCATGATGCCAAACGTGATGTTGGTCGGCTGGTAGTTGCCCGCGTCGGCATGCGAGACGTAATACGCGAGCGCGCCGATGGCCGTGGCGCGCGGCGGGACGCGCGGCAGCTCGCCGCGCACGAGCGCGGCCGCGTTGCGCCCGGCCATCAAACCCGACGCGGCGGACTCGACGTAGCCTTCAACGCCGGAAATCTGCCCGGCAAAGAACAGGTCGGGACGCGCCCTGGCCTGCCATGTCTCGCGCAGCACCCTGGGGCCATTGATGTACGTGTTCCGATGGACCATGCCGTAGCGAACGACCTCGGCGTCTTCGAGACCGGGAATCATCTTCAAGACACGCGCCTGCTCGCCCCACTTCAACTGCGTCTGGAAACCCACGAGACTGTAGTGATCGCCCGCCAGATTGTCCTGCCGGAGCTGCACCACCGCGTACGGCGTCCGGCCCGTGCGCGGATCGACCAGGCCCACCGGTTTCATCGGGCCAAATCGCAGCGTATGCCGGCCGCGATGTGCCATGACTTCGACCGGGAGGCACCCTTCGAAGAACTTCTCCTTGTCGAAGTCGTGGACGGTTGCCGATTCTGCCGTGATCATGGCTGCGTAGAACCGGTCGTATTCCTCAGCAGTGAAGGGGCAATTCAGATAGTCGCCCTGACCGTCGTCGACGCCGCAGGCCATGCCCGCCGGACGAAGACTTCGTTCCCATCGTGACGCGCGAAAGACCCTGGTCTTGTCAATCGTCTCGGCAAGGACAATAGGGCTGATCGCGTCGTAGAAATAGAGGTCGTCGTGGCCAACGAGCGTCGCCAGGTCGGCAGACAGCGAATCCGAGGTCAACGGGCCGGTGGCAATGATCAGCGGGAACATCGACTGGTCGCGTGGAAGCCCGGTAACTTCCTCGCGGACCACGGAAATCAGCGGGTGCGCATGCAGGGCGTCGGTCACCGCCTGCGAGAACCGCTCGCGATCGACCGCGAGCGCCGCACCGGCGGGAACGCGATGGGCATCGGCGGCGCGCATGACGATCGACCCAAGGCGCCGCATTTCCTCCTTGAGCAGGCCCACGGCGTTGTCCAGCTTGTCGCCACGGAAGGAATTGGAACAGACGAGCTCCGCGAGACGATCGGTCTGGTGCACCGCGGTCGGACGCACCGGGCGCATCTCATGAACGACGACGCGGACGCCGAGCGACGCCGCCTGCCAGGCGGCTTCCGAACCGGCAAGGCCGCCGCCCACGACGTGCATCATGGCAGGGATCAGGCCTCGGTGGCCTGGCGTCCTGCGGCTTTCCGTCGCGCGCCACGCGCCGCGGCGCGCGGGGTGGCTG
>JBOGIR010000144.1:0-3445 GCA_050742335.1 Vicinamibacterales bacterium
CGCCGCTGTTCGCACTCGCGACGTTCGTCGGCATGCTGATCTTCATGGAGATCGGCCGTCGCCTCGGGATTCGAAGGGGCGACAACGACTCCGACGGGGCGCACGCCGGCATGGGTATCGTCGATGGATCCGTGTTCGCCCTGCTGGGTCTGCTGCTCGGGTTTTCGTTCTACGGCGCCGCGTCGCGATTTGACGAGCGACGCACGCAGATTGTCGAAGAGGCCAACGACATCGGCACGGCGTACCTGCGGCTGGATCTGCTGGCGCCCGATGCCCGGCCGGTCCTGCGCAATCTCTTTCGCGAGTACTTGGCTTCGCGGTTGGCCACCTATCAGGCGATTCCTGACATCTCTGCGACGACACACTATCTGGTGAAGTCCGAAGAGCTCCAGCAGCAGATTTGGCGCGAAGCCGTGGCCGCCACTACCGCTCCTGGCGCCCATCCGTCGTCAGCGGTGGTGACACTGCCAGCCATCAACCAGATGATCGATATCACGACGACACGGACGATGGCCGCGCGCATGCACCCGCCGGCCGTCATCCCCGCGCTTCTGTTCGTGCTCTGTCTCACGTGCGGGGCGATTGCCGGATACAGCACGTCTGCCTCTCGGCGGCGCCCCTGGCCTCACTCGCTCGCGTTCGCGCTCATGACGTGCCTCACCGTGTTCGTGATTCTCGATGTCGAGTACCCGCGTATTGGATTCGTGCGCATAGACAGCCACGATCAGGTCCTCGTGGACTTGCTCGACAGCTTCAAGTGAATGCGGGCGACACAGAGGAAATTCCTCTTGTTCAACTCCGTGTCTCTGTGACTCTGTGGCCTTGTGGAACGGGTTAATCGCTAGAGCCCCATCGCGGCGACGCGCGAGGCGGCGCACTCGCGCATGATGTCGATGAACTTTCCGAACTGGTCGCGCATGTACACGAACTCGTTCGGCCCCTTCGGATTCCTGCGCAGCTGATCCATCCAGCCGAGCTCGTCGCCAAACAGCCCGGGGTGCCCGTTGATGAGCGCCTGAGCGCCCGCGGCCTTGGCGGCGTCGAGCGCCTTGTTGAAGGCAGTGAGCGTGGTGCGATCGGGTGTGATGTTCGCGCCCGACAACATCAACACGGTGAGCGGCCGGCCCTGATACTTCACGGGAATCAGGTAGGCGAGCGTCCCGACCGTGTGTCCCGGGGTGATCGTGAGCGTGATCGTCGTATCGCCCACCGTAATCTTCTGGCCGTCGGTGACCACGACGTCCCGCCTTGGTCTCGGTCTGTTCGCCTGTGCCGGATTCGCGTTCGGGTTCGGTCGTTCGATCAGGTCCCAGTCCAACCCGCTCAGCGCGATGCGGCTCTTGTACTTGTCCTGGAAGTATGGCGCGCCGCCAAAATGATCGAAGTGGCCGTGTCCGACGATGACGTACCTGACGTCGGCCGGGTTGAGCCCCACCTTTTTCAGGCCCGGCTCGATGATCGTTTCAGCTTCCTGCACCGTGTTGAGGGCGTCGATCAGGATGACGCCGTCGCTCGTCTGAACCGCCCATGCGCCGATGGTGCTGAAGCCGAAGTACCACAGATTGTCGAAGATCTGCACCGGTTCCACTGGCCGGGGCGGCGCAGGCTTCTGGCCGGCATTCTGAGCCTCGAGCGCCGGGCGCTGCGGCCCCAGTGCCCCGCACGTGTTCTCGAACCGCATCAGGAGCTTCGAGTCGGTGCCGGCGATGGCCTTGGCCTTCGCGACGTGCGCCTGCGCCTCTTTCGAGCTCGCATACTGCTCCGGGGTTGGATAGCCGCGCCCCGCGCCTGCCGTCGTACCGCCGGCTGCCACGCCCCGGCCGCGGCCCTCCTGAGCGCCAACCTGAATCTGCACCGCAACGGCCGCACATGCCGCCACGGTTACCGAAACAAGGAACCTGCGCATTGCTTTCCTCCTGTTGCGCGGACGCGTCATGCCTACACCACTGGTCCGGCTAAAGCCGGACACTACGTACCTATGAACCCAGCAGCCCGTGGCAAGAGTCCCGACCGGGCCACATAGAAGGCACAAAGGCACAGAGAAAATACCTGGAAAAGGTCTCCGTGTCTCTGTGTCTCCGTGGCGCCTTGGTGAGTCTCACCATGGCCTGCTACCCGAACATCAGCCAGCACAGGATGGCACCGACGATGGTCATCGACAGGCCCCACGCGAGCAGCTTGTTGAACAGCCCCTGCGAGTCGACGCCTGCGGGCACTCCAGCCAGACAGAGCGCGCCGGTCGTCGAGAGCGGCGACAGGTCCACCAGGTGGGAGCCGAGATTCATGGCCGACGCCACCGCGATCGGGTCGAGACCGCCGAGTCGCTCAACGATACCGGGGACCGTCGGCAGGAACGCCGGCAGCACGACGCCTGACGTGCTGCTGTACACAGACACCACGCCGGTCACGAACGCCACCACCGCGGTCACCGTCTCCACCGTCGAGAGCCGGACGAGCAGATCGGTGAAGAGGTCCAGTCCCTGCGTCTTTTCGAGCAGCTCGATGAGGACGGTCACGCCCGTCACCATCAGGATCACCCCCCACGGCATGCGAAGGATCGCCTCCTTTTCGTCGGCGGCGCGCGTGAAGGAAAGGATCGCTGCCGCCGTCAGGGCGGTCATGCCGACCTCGAACTCGAAGCCGATGACTCCAACAAGGAGCACCGCGATCAGCGCCATCGTCAGCCAGTGGCGCGGCTCTATCGGCTGATTCAGCGGCTCCACCGTCTTGGCGCCCGCACCACTCCGCCGGAACAGCTTCAATCCCCCGAGCACCGCGTATCCGCCAAATGCGACCAGCGTGTGGCCGAGGATGTTGTTGTAGAAGGTCACCCATTCGAGCCCGGGGAAGCCCATGCGCACCATCACGCTGTTGGCCACCACGCCTGTCGGTGAAAACGGCGACAGGCTGCCTGCGAGCGCCCCGTTGCCGATCATGACCGCCATCAAGAAGAACGAGATGCCTGTCCGCGCTGCGACGGCCATGGCGGGCGGTGCCAGCAGCGCGGAGGCACCGATGCTTCCCGGCCCGATTGTGGACAGCCCGAGCGCGAGGAAGAAGAACATGATGGGCAGGATGCCCGTGTGGCCGCGACAGAGGCGCACCGCCCGCTCGGTGACGCGCTCCAGCGTTCCGTTGCCGCGCGCCATGCTGAAGAGGAGCGTGACGCCTGCGAGGGTGACGAACAGCGGTGTCGGGAACCCGTCGAGGACGTCCCCGACCGACATGCCCCCGAGGAGCACGCCGACGATCCACGCAAACGCCAGGCAGACGATGCCGACATTGATCGTCGTCACCATGCTCAGCGTGACGGCGATGATCAGGGCGCCGACTGAAATCCAGGCCAGATCCATAAGCTGATGTAATCGCCCTACGGCGTCGCCGGCTGTCCTTCGAGCACGCCGGACGTCACCAGGTTCACGATCTCGCGGATGCTGCGCACCTG
>JBOGIR010000145.1:0-4683 GCA_050742335.1 Vicinamibacterales bacterium
CCATGTCGAGAACTGGTGCACCGTGTTGATCGTGTCCTGCCAGTACCCCTGACCGTTGACGACGCCACCGTTCGCCTGCTGCCACTGCCGGATGATGCCGGGTGTGCGAAAGCCTTGCGGATACCGGCCGTTGGTGTTGTTGAAGATCGTCGACGGGTCGTCGAAGAAGGTGAGCGTCGCATAATGCTCGTTGCCGTTCAGGATGCCCAGGTGGTAGAGGCGGTTGAAATTGACGCCGAACTTGAAGGCGTGATTACCCTGCAACAGCGACACATCGTCTTTGACCTGGAACACCCAGCGGTTGGCCAACGTACCGGCGTCGCCGCCTGCCCCGGTGTTGACCAAGGGAAAGGCCAACCGCGGAGAGAAGACGTTCACGTTCGGGAAGTCCCGCGTATAGTGCTCCCCGGTGGCCCGGCTCCAGACATCGGCAAGGTAATCGACGTGATTCGCCTGCACCGTGATCTGGTTCAGGCCCGTGTTCCCCAGCACCCAGTTGTGCTGCCCCACCGCGCTGAACGCATCGATGGTGAAGTCGTCCGGCTGGCCGTCGTCGTTGTTGGTGTTCCAGGTGACCGAATCCCGCCCTTCGTGCTGGCCGGCGTAGCGGGCCATGAGCGCGTGTTCGTTGGTGAGCTGCAGATTTCCCTTGAGGGAGTACGTGAGCAGCCCGAACGGCTGGCTGCCGATCCGTGGATGATCGGGGTTGACGAGCCCGGGCGGCAACTGGCCGGCACTCGTGGCCCGGACCAGGACGGCGAGCTCGTTGTACTGCCGTTCAGGAACAAACCTGTTGAGATCCTCGATCGCCTGCTCGAGGGCGCCGAAAAAGAACATCCGGTTTCGGAGAATGGGGCCGCCGATCGACCCCCCGAACTGCTGCCGGCTGAATGGCGCTTTCTCGCCGTTGGCTTCCCGCGTGAAGTAGTCCTTCGCGGTCAACTTCCGATCGCGCTCGTAGCCGAACGCCGAACCGTGCAGCACGTTCGTGCCCGACCTGGTGACCAGGGTGACCGCTGCTCCCCCCGTGCGCCCGTCCGCCGCCGTGAACTGGCTCGACGCGAGATGGATTTGCTCCAGGCTTTCCGTGGTGAACGTCAGCAATGGGCCGCTGTAGTGGTTGTCGCGGTTGTCGGCGCCGTCCACGTTCATGGCCACGTTGCCGCCCAGGGATCCCCCGTACGACACGGTCCCCGTGTTCTCCTTCGACCGGTGCAGCGGCGCAACCGGCGCCGCGCCGGGCAGCAGCTCCAGCATGCCGCTGATCGTGCGCGTGATCATCGGCAGGTTCTGCACCTCGGTCACCTCGATGGTGTTGGCCACCTTCGATTGGGTGGTCTCGATGAGCGGCGCCTGCCCCGTAACCGTCAGCGTCTCCGTAAGACTGGCCAGCACCAGCCGGAAATCGACGGTCAGAGTCGCATTGACGTCGAGCCTGACGTTGTCCCGGACCGCCGGTGCGAAGCCCGCCAGCTCCGTTTCGAGCTTGTACGCCCCGGTCTCGAGCCCCGGAATGGAGTACTGGCCTTCCTCGTTGGTGACCGTGGTCCGCACCACGCCCGTGCTGACGTTGGTGGCGGTGACAGTGACTCCGGGGAGCACGGCGTCTCCCTGGTCGAGAATCCGGCCGTTGAACGTGCCGGTGGCCGTGGCCTGGCCGTAGGCGAGCGATGCGGCCAGTAACATGCAAGATGTGATGAACGACAGCGCGCGGCATATGCGCGTACTCGGCGCCCAGCTGTGCATACCACCTCCTCGTTTGCGAGAGGGCCACCCGCTGGAGCGGGGTGCCGGCGCGAGATCGCGCCGAATCGAAACGAAGTGCCGGTTTTGTAGCACGCAGCCGGGGGGGAGTCAAGGAAGGCCAGGGGTCCAGGGGGAATCGGATAGAGTAGGCCTGCGCCATGCGTGAACGGAAGAATCGTGACCGGCCCCTCGACGTCGCTCGGGGCAGGCCCGCTGCAACCGTGACCTCGCCGCGGCTGCTCCCCCTGGTGCTGCTGCTGTTCGTGGGCAGCGGCGCGGCCGCGCTGATCTACGAAGTCGTCTGGTTCCAGCTGATGCAGCTCGTGATCGGCGCCACGGCGGTGTCACTGGGCGTGCTGCTCGCCACGTTCATGGGCGGGTTGTGCGCCGGAAGCCTGCTGGCCCCGCGGTTCATCCCGGCCGATCGCCATCCGCTCCGGGTCTACGCCTGGCTCGAGCTCGGTATTGCCGCATGCGGGGTCCTGATTCTGTTCGGGCTGCCGGCGCTCAGCTACCTGTACGTTCCAACCATCGGACAGGGATTCACGGGCATACTGCTGCGCGGGCTCCTGTGCGGCATCTTCCTGCTGCCGCCGACGTTGCTGATGGGCGCAACCCTGCCGGCCGTGGCCCGCTGGGTGGACGGCACACCGCAAGGCGTGTCATGGCTCGGCTTCTTCTACGGCGGCAACATCGCAGGGGCCGTGATAGGTGCGCTCGTCTCTGGTTTCTACCTGTTGCGCGTATTCGACATGGCGACCGCCACCCTTGTTGCTGTTGCCGTGAACACCGCTGTCGCGGCGCTGGCGCTGATCATGGCCGGGCGCACGGTTCACGACGCGCCAGGGGACAAGACGAAGGACCGCGTGCCGATCGTACGAACCGGATCGTCGGTCTACGCAGCAACGGCGCTGTCCGGATTCGCCGCGCTTGGGGCCGAGGTCGTCTGGACGCGCATTCTCGCGCTGCTGCTCGGCGGTACTGTTTATACGTTCTCGATCATTGCGGCGACGTTTCTCGCCGGCCTGGGCCTCGGCAGCGCGGCCGGGACGTGGGCCGCGCGCACGGCGCGACGGCCGGGACTTCTGCTGGCCATGTGCCAGACAGGCGTCGTGCTCGGGGTGGCGTGGGCGGCTGCGCTCATGAGTCGCGCGTACCCCTACTGGCCGATCGATCCGACGCTGGCCACCGGACCCTGGTTCAACTTCCAGATCGATCTGCTTCGCGTGGGTCTCGCGGTGCTGCCGGCGGCCTGCTTCTGGGGTGCGAGTTTTCCCATTGCCCTTGCGGCCATCGCGCCGCGCGGGCTCGACCCTGCCCGCCTCGTTGGAGGCCTGTACGCGGCCAACACGATAGGCGCGGTGGGTGGGGCGCTGGTCTTCAGCCTCGCGGTGATCCCGGCGTTCGGGACGCTGGACGCGCAGCGCCTGCTCATCTGGACCGCCGTGACCGCCGCGGTCGTGATGATCGTCTGGCCGTCGCCGGCCGACGCTCCCTTGCCCTTTGGTCGTCGCGCCGGCGCCGCGCTCGCCGCGCTGGTGCTGGCGGCCTCCGCAGCGGCAAGCGTCGCACCCGTGCCGCCCGATCTCATCGCGTACGGCCGACAGATTGCGACCTTCAGAGGCGCCCGCTACTTGTACGAGGGCGAAGGGCTGAACGCCTCCATCGCCGTGTCCGAGTCGGAGGGAGGCGTTCGCAACTTTCACGTGAGCGGCAAGGTGGAGGCCTCGACCGAGGTACACGACATGCGGCTGCAGCGGCTCCTGGGCCACGTGTCCGCGCTGATGCACCCCCGCCCGCGCACGGTGCTCGTCGTCGGCTTCGGCGCCGGCGTGACAGCGGGCTCGTTCGTGCTTCATCCCAGCGTCGAACGGATCGTCATCTGCGAGATCGAGCCGCTCATCCCGCGCATGATCGCCCCGTACTTCAGTAAGGAGAACAACGACGTGCTGAGCGATCCACGCGTCGAAGTCGTGTACGACGATGCGCGCCACTACGTCCTGACGACACACGAGACGTTCGACGTGATCACGTCCGACCCGATCCATCCCTGGGTGAAGGGGGCGGCGGCGCTCTACACGAAGGAGTACTTCGAGCAGGTGAGGGCCCATCTCAACCCGGGCGGCGTGGTAACGCAGTGGGTGCCGCTCTATCAGAGCTCGGTGGACGTCGTGAAGAGCGAGATCGCCACGTTCTTCGACGTGTTCCCGCACGGCACGATCTGGAGCAACCAGTACGCGACGGGCGGCGGATACGACGTCGTCATGCTCGCCCGCCCGGAACCGTTGCGCATCGATCCCGCCGCGCTGCAGGAGCGGCTCGATCGTCCGGACCACGCCCGGATTGCCGCCGCGCTGAAGGAAGTGGAGTTCTCAGGCGCGCCAGGGCTGCTGGCGACCTACGCGGGACAGGCTGCCGACCTGCGGCCCTGGCTGGCCGACGCGCAGCTCAACACCGATCGAAACCTGCGGCTGGAGTATCTCGCCGGAATGGCGAACAACGTGTACGACGCGCAGATCTATCAGGACATGCTGGCGTACAGACGCTTCCCCGAGGAGATGTTCATCGGGCCGTCCGAGTGGAAAGAAGCGCTGCGGCGCCTGCCGCCGCCCGGTGCTGCACCGCCGTAACGTTCAGAGGCGTAGTTCTGAGTCGTGAGTCATGAGTCCTGAGCCGTCAGACACCGTCCGAAACTCAAGACTCACTACTCAGAACTGGAAACTGCTCTAGTATCTAGTTGGACGCGGCGCGCCGGCATTCGACCATGGCCGACTCGATCTGCGCCGCCAGCGCGTTGGGCAGGTAAGGGGACTCGGCATTGCTCACAAGCCGCATCGCCGTCCCTCGAAAATTCTCATCGGACCAGACCGTGACGTTTGCCGTCGGTCCGGCCTTCGCGCTCTCGATGCGGTCGTGCCACAGGTTCGCGCCCGGCAT
>JBOGIR010000146.1:0-1720 GCA_050742335.1 Vicinamibacterales bacterium
CGTTGGAGGTGTACGCAAGCCACCGGCCGTCTGGCGACAATCGTGGGTACTGCTCGCCGAAACGCGTGTTGGCGATGACGCGCGGCTTGCGGTCGCCAGCCGCAGGCAGCGCCCAGATGTCAAATCCCGTTGCCGGATCACCGTTGTTGTACGCTAGCCACTGACCGTCCGCAGACCACGATCCCGGTGTCTGAAGGGTTTCGCCGGTCGTCAGCCGCTCTTCTCCTGACGCATCGTCCACCGTCTTCCACCAGAGGTTCCTGAAACCGGTTCGCGTCCCCCGGTAGACGATGCGACTGCCGTCAGCTGTCCACCGCGGCGCCTGGCTGCTGCCGCTCCCTGTCGCGAGCGGCGTGAGCGTGCCGCGCGAGAAGTCATGAATCCAGATACCGATCGTGCCCGCCTCAACGTCGACGGCCGCCCGGCGGCCATCGGGCGAAATTGCTGCATTGCCGTTGTAGGCGCGCGGCGGCGCCGAGAGCGGCTCGACGCGACCGTTGCGGTCGACCCACACCAGCCGGCGCTCGTATCGTCGCGGGTCGCCGGGCGGATAGACCAGGACGCCGGTATCGGATACGGCGTAATTGGCGCCCTCGGCACCGGCGCTGCCTCTTACCACATCGGGTAAGCGCGCGGCTTGCCCGGACACCTCCAGCCGCGCGAGATCGAACGCTATGGCAAACAGCTCATCCGCGCGCACGTAGATCACGTGGCCCGTCGCCACGTATCGGCCCGTCTCTCCACCCTGGATCACGACCGTACGTTCTCCGGTATCCAGCCGCTGTACGTGTACCTGTTTCTCGTCCAGCGCAGGCCCGGTCCAGACCGTAAACATCACCGCACCGCGGCCCGGCAGCACCTGTGGCCAGCGATGGCTGACTTCGCCCGTGGCCCGGTCGAGCCGGGTCACGTCCGTGGGCGTACCACCATTCGCGGACACCTTCGAGATGCCGGAAATATTGGTCGCCGCGAAGTAGATGTTGCCGTCCGTCCCCCAGCTTCCACCCGCGCCGAACGGTGCGTCACACAGCGCTTGCGTAGTACCTGTGGCGACTGAGACTTTCTTCAGCTTCCCCTGCGCGAAGAACCCGACCCACTGTCCGTCGGGAGAAAAGAACGGACTCGTAGCCGACTCGGTACCGGCCAGCGCGCTTGCGTCGATGCCGTCAATGGCTCGCAGGTAGAGCTGCTGCTGGCCCCGGCTCACCGCCACGTACACGACGTGCGTGCCCGCCGGTGAAATCGCTACCCCCGGACGCTCTACCGCAAGCTCGTTGCCCGTCGGGAGCGCTATCGTCAACCGCGCCACGCCCGACTCGGTCGCCGAGGTCGCTCGTGGGAACATCCATGCGCCCGTGCCGGCGAGCAGCGCGCAGAGCACAGCGGCGACCACGGCGGCACCGAGCGGGACCGGCCACCGCCACAGCGCCGCTCGGCGTGGCGCAACCTCGGCGCGCGACGGCTCCTCCGCGACCGATTCCACCACCCACTGCAGCTCGCGATGCAGGTCGGCCGCGGTCTGCCACCGCTCGTCAGGACTCTTCGCCAGGCAACGCTGCACTACGTGCTCGAGCTGCCGCGGCACGTCCGGCCGGACCTTCGACAGCGCAGGCGGCTCGTGTTCGAGAATCGCCGCCATGAGGCTGGCCTGACTCCTGGCGTCAAACGCCTTCCTGCCCGTGACCATCTCGTAGAGCACCGCGCCGAACGCGAAGATGTC
>JBOGIR010000147.1:0-8616 GCA_050742335.1 Vicinamibacterales bacterium
GGAGCATGTCGGTCGGGCCGAATCCGCCGAACGCGTGGTAGGCGTAGCGCTGCCCGTCCGGCCACCGCAGCGCGCGCGCTTGGGCGCCGAGCTCCGCGGCCGCCTCGCGCTGTCGCTGCTCGTTCGACGGCTGCCACGCGGTGGTCACGAGAGCAGCAACGAGCGCGGCGGCTATCGCCGGCGGCGCCCCGGCGAGCCCTCGCGATGATCGGAGCCATCGGGCCGTGGCGTCGGCCGCCGCGGCGGCGCCCAGCGTCAGCGGCAACAGGATCGAATAGAGCCAGTAGTTGTGGTCGTAGGCGCCGTTGCTGAAGAGCAGGGCGTACAGGATTACGGTGCCGAGCGAAACGGCAACAATCGATCGGGTGCGGTGATCGGTCAAGCCGAACGCGGCCGCTGGGACGACGAGCCAGCCGCCGACCGGAAAGAGGTCGGCGAAATACGCCATTTGCTGGCGCACCATCTCGCGGAACGTCACCAACCCGGTCCCGGCGCCGACACGATGAATTGCGCGAGAGAGGAAGGCTCGCAAGTCACCGTCGTACGCCCACACAATCCACCCCGCGATCATCACGGCCGGCACCACCACACCCACGAGCACGGCCAGCGCCGCCTGCCGTCGGCGATCGACGAGAAAGAGCACGACCGCAACAATGGTCGCAAACAGCGCGGCCTGCCAGGAGGTCAGGGTGGCGAGCGCCGCCAGGGATGCCAACCCCCAGGACGGAACGCTTGAACCGTTCTTGACCTGACGCCAGAGCAACACCAGCGCCGTCATGGGCGCGAGCCCGAGGACGTGCGGCTCAGAGACAGCCCCGAACATCAGGAACATCGGCGTGGCGAACGCCGCCAGCAGGCCGACAGCGGCCGGGCCAGATGACAGCTCGGAGCGAGCGAGGAGCGCGACCACGAGCACGAGCACAAGGAGCGAGAACACGATCGCGGACAGCCTTGCCGCCAGTTCGGCCCGCGGCACGGCCGCCAACGCAAGGGCGTTAGCGACATAGACGAGCGGCGGGTGGTGTGCGTAGACAATCCGATCGCCTGCCAGAGTCGGCACGGAGGCTCCGAGGCGAGACGCTAGGGGTCCTTCCTCCAGGATGGCGCGGCCACCGCTCATGTACAGGGCCGCGTTGAACCCATCGTGCGACGGCCCAAACGGCGCCGCGAGCCGCTGCGGCTCGTGTCCGACCAACACGACACCGACAGCCAGAGCGGCGATCCACGGTGCCCGCAGGATTCCCGCTCGACCGCCTGCCGCTTGCATCATCGTCGGCGCGTCGAAGAACGCCGGTGGACACAGCTTCGCCCTCTCGGTCACGACAGATGCCCGCCCCACGCGCCGTGCTTCGCCGACGTCCTTCATTCGGTCGAGGGCGCAGGCCGCTTGGCGTCTACAGCAAGAGACCTTCCACCGACCGGCAGGATTGAGCTCTCTCGGGCTGGTATGAGTGGCTGAAAATGAAGGATTTAATCGACCGGAGGCACCATTGCCGGTCTGGCGCCCAGGAGAGTCTGACTACAGGGGAACTTTGCTCTCCGCGTACGACGACATCACAGGTGCTCGACGATCCTTCGTCAGGGACGGGAACATCGGCCAATCCGAAGCCACCGTAACGCTTGCTGCCATCTCGCCCGGTCTGGTGCTCCTGGCCCCAGTCGGCGAGATCGGACGGACTCTGAACTTATCCAAGTGGCGAGAACTTGGAGAGGCGGGTCAGAGGACACCGAATATCAGGATTCGGTTACGGCCATCCACCGTTCTCGTGACCGCCATCGCCGCTGAGGCCGGATCGAGGGCGAGGCTGACCATCGGCGGCTGGTATCATAGGGTCGCGTCGTGAACGGGATGGTACGTTCGGTGAACCGGTCTCAAGTTCTCGTCTCCGCGTACGCTCCACGTGGCCGCTGACACGCCAATCACCGTTGTCGTCTGTACCCGCAATCGGGCGCACTACCTTCCAACCTGTCTGGAATCGCTGGCACGACAGACGTGCGATACGCCGTTCGAAGTGCTGGTCGTTGACAACGCCTCCACTGACGACACCGCCCGTGTGTTGCGCGAATGGGCCGCCGGGCACACGAGGTTCCGCGCCGTGGTGGAGCCTCGACTCGGCCAGAGCGCAGCCAAGAATACCGGCGTCAGGCTGGCGCGCGGCTCGCTGCTCCTGTTCACCGACGATGATGTCGTGCTGGATTCACGCTGGGTGCAGTCGTATGTCGACTTCTTCGACGGCACGCGGCGGGAGCTGATCGTCGCCGGAGGGCCGATCATCCCGGTCCCGCACGACCTCGGGAACTGGCCGGACTGGTTCGACGCGTGTGCTATGCACGACGTGGGGCTGCTCGATTACGGTGAGGAGCGTCCCCTTCGGTCGCCGGAGTACCTCTGGGGAGCGAATATGGCGATGCCTGCGTCCGTCTTCGGGAGTGTCGGGCTCTGGAACGAGCAGGTGGGTCACCGCGGTGAAGAACGCGGGACGTTCGAGGATACCGAATATCAGGATCGGTTACGCCAGCTCGGAGGGGTCACATGGTTTTGTCCTGCGGCCAGGTTGCAACATCGCATTCCCCTGCAGCACGTCACGCCGTCGCGAGTCTTGACCAATGCCTATCGTCGCGGGCGCAACCAGTTCTGGAAGGACGTGGCAGACAGACGCGCGGCGGGCCGCGACACGATCCAGGGTCATCGTGTCCGAGCGCTGAGTGCGCTGCTCGGGCGCTGTGCGGCGCTGCTGTTCTGGGCGGTGGCGTTCCGATGTCGCGCGCAACGCGCCGTGTTCATCCGTACACGCAGGGCGGCCTGGTCGTCCGGGTGGGCCATGGACGCGCCCCGTCTCGGCAGGGAATCAACCAGGGCCAGTCGGCTGATGGGGCGCGCGGCGCTCTTCGTGCTCGCAGCCGCGGCAAAGGTACTTCCGAGGGAGTAAGCAGGGCCGACTCCCCGTCGGGGGAATCAGCCCTCAGGCCAACAAGCAGTCGCTCAGGATCCGCTGAGCGCGGAGTTCTCGCTGAAGCTGTCGAGGTGGCATCTGGTGACGCACCCTTTTACGTTGCCACCGGGTGTCGTGAACGTGTGATCCCCGATGGGACCATACTCGATAACGCGCGGCGATTCATATGCCTTCTTGGTCGGTTTCATCGGACCTCCTGCGAACGCGTCCCCCCGGTCACTATGGAAAGACGAGCCCGCGCAACGCCTCCCGAACGGTTAGTCAGAGCCCACTCACTCCCTGTGTACAAGTCCGCCCTTTCGACGCCTTTTGCCTGCCGAGAGGGCGCCGCCCCGTGCTCGCCGACGGCTCCTCGACGAAAAGACACGAGAAATGGGCGAGCCACCTAATGCACCCGTTGCTAAGTGCACGCTCTGTGCCGGCCGTGCAGATGCGTGTCCGCAGCCGGGGGCTGCACAATACTGCGCAACTTGCCCGAGACACGACGTTGCCAGGAGTCTTACGCGCTTCTGTTCAGACCGCCGTGGAGTGCGAGCCGACCACTTCGGGGATTGAGTCGACTTGGGCTCGCCAGGATCGGGCATAGCGGCCCCCCTGGGCGAGCAGCTCCTGATGGCTGCCGGACTCCACGACGCGTCCATCCATCATCACCAGGATCAGATCCGCGCGCATCGCAATCGTCAGGCGATGCGTCACGAGCATCACGGTGCGGTCCGTGGCCAGGCGCCGCAGCCGCCTGAACCAGTCCGCTTCGGCCCACGAATCCAGCGCACTCGTCGGCTCGTCCAGGAGCATGACGGGCGCCTGTCGCATGAAGGCCCGAGCGAGCGCAATCCGCTGCCACTCTCCACTGCTCAGCTCCGTGCCTCCAAACCAGCGGCCGAGCAGGGTGTCATATCCGTTCGGCAGCCGCCCGACGATGTCGTCGGCCCCAGCGTTTTGCGCGGCACGGGCGACCTCGGCGGTGTCTCCCTCGGCCGCCAGATTGCCCAATCCGATGTTCTCCCGCACGGTCAGTTGATAGAGCCCGGGCGCCTGGACCATGTAGGTGATCGCTCCACGGAGCGACGCCTGCGACATGCGCCGGAGATCGACACCGTCCAGTTCGACGCCCCCGCTTTCCGGATCGTAGAAGCGCGCGACCAGCTTCAAGGCCGTCGTCTTGCCGGCCCCGTTCTCGCCCACCAGCGCGACGATCTTCCCGGCCGGGATGAACGCGGTGAAGTTGTTCAGCGAGAGCGAACGGCTCCCCGGATATCGAAAGCACACGTTCCGAAAACTGATTCCCCCGTGCAGTGCGCGTGGAGCCGCAACGGCGTCGGGCGCATCGACGATGCGCGATTCGAGATCGAGAAACTCGAACAGGTTGGTGAGATACAGACTGTTGCTGTACACCTGCCCGAGACTGGTGAGCAGGGCCCGTGCCAGGCCTTGACCCTTCTGGAACGCCTGATAGAACAGGGCGAGATCACCCAGGGTGACCTCACGCAGCAGCGCGCGATAACCCATCCACGCCATCGCCGCGGCCGCTACGATCAGCCCGACGAGTTCGGCGCCCACTCTGGCGAGATACTGCCGCCTGAGGAGGTCAAAACGCTCCGTGAGGAACTGTGTCCGGAGCGCCTGATACGCACGCTGGAAATGGCCGCCGAAGCCAAACAGGCGAAGCTCGCCCGCATGGAAGTGGTCGATCAGGAGGAGGTCGAAATACTGAATACGCCGCCTCGTCATCGTCGTGTCACTCCACCATTTGTGGTATTGCCGGCTGGCGCGAGTGACGACATAGAGAGCCGGAAGCGTGCTGAGGAACAGCGCCGGCGGCAGCCAGAGGCCGTACGGGAGCAGAATGGCGGCCATGGCGAACAACGTGATCCCGTTCTGGAGGACGATCCCCGAATTCTCGAGCATGGCTAGCGGGCGGCTCGCGGCCTCGTTTCGGGCGCGGTGCAGGTGGTCGTAGAAGTCCGACAACTCGAAGAAGCCCATGTCGAGCGAGCCCGACTTCGCATGCACGAGCTGCGCGATGTAATCCTGCACCCGCTCGGATTGAATCGTTCGCACCCATTCGGCGCAGAGGCGCAGGAATTCCGTGAGCAGGAGGACGCCGCCCATGGCGACCGCCAGCCACAGGAGTGGCCTGACGCTGGTCCACGCCCCCCCCGCATCGATGGCCGCCGTGAGTCCGTCCACGATCAGTCGGGTGAGTTGCACTGTTGCAACCGGCAGCAGCCCTTGCACGATCAGCAGAACGCCCCACACGACTGCCCAGCCCTTGCAGGTAGACCAGACCAATTGGAACGTCCGCCAGATGTTTCTCAGCCTGTAGGAACGCGAGGACGACGCCAGGAGCTTGGTCACGAGGTCATGGTTTGACAATATTCAGGATGGGCATGGGGCTGTAGTGCTTGTGATCGGCTTCTCCGATCAGGATGCGTCCATCCCGCTCGAGCCACGCATGGGCGATGAACTTCCCGTTGGGGGTCCTCGTGACCCCGATTCGCAGGTCTGAATGTATGCTCCTTCCCGCCAACAGCACGTGAACCGCCAGCGCCTGAGTGAGACAGGTGCCAATCGCCGGGAACCGCCGGCTCGCTGTTTCAACCGCCCAGACCATTCGATCGGCGATCGCAGCGAGGTTGCCGGTCGTGGGTCTGGTCCTTGGCCATTTCGCGAGCAGACCGCGCAAGCTGGCGAATGACAGCGTGAACAGCCCCAGTCGGATCAGAGCCAGCAGCAATGCCGCCTCCAGGAGAAGCATTTGATCGGTGCGAGACAAGCGCAAAAACCTAGACAGGCGACCCATTGACGATTTCTACCAGTCCGATGGCCTGCATCCGGTCGACAAACGCGCGAATGTCGCGTTCGCAGGTCGGCGTGTCGACGTCGTAATCGGCCATGATCGCGTCACGAATCGCAAGCGCCGATGCCGGGTGTTCGATGAGACTCCAAATCAAAGCCCCGACCTCATCCAACCCGTAGTAGATACCGGACTTGAGATCCAGAATCACCACCTCGCCGCCCATATCGCAGGCGATCTGATTGGTCGATCGTTGGATCACGGCAGAAGTCATATCTACACGCTTTCTGTCGAATTCGATGGGCGTTTTGTCGTTTGCCAATGGAAGATGCCTCCAAGAAACCGCACGAACGGCGCGGCACCGTATTCGCGAACAAGCCTGACTACTCGCAGCGGATACAGCATCCAGATGAGAAATCCGGGAACCGGAAACGATTCCGTATCTCGCGAGTTGAGCGTCAGGTTGCTCTTCGCCTGCTTGAACGTGATGCGGAGCTTGTCGGCCGGGCGCTCACGGAGCCTGATGAAAAACGGCTCGCGTTCCCCAGGGGATATGGTCCGTCCGCTGAACAGCCACTCCTTCACTTGATTTGCGAGCGTCGTCAGCGCCGCCTCGTCGCGTATTGCCCGGGTCACATCGGCAGGAGGCTCGGCCCCGAGGAGCTCGCGGGCGAGCGTCACCCCCAGAAGAAGGATTCTTCGCGCGCCCAGTGCCGTTGCCTGTTCCATTGCCCGATTCCAGTTCAGATTCGGCTGCGACCGAACGATCTCTGCCACGTCGCAGAGCCACACCAATCGGTCCCATCCATGTTTGGCCCCGTGGACGCACTGAAGCAGGAGGAGAGCTTCACTGGAGTGGCTCAGCACGGATGTTCCGGCAATGGAAAAGGTGGAGAGATCTCTCCACAACAGCTGATCAGGTACCTGTATCGGGTCCTTTTCGGTAGTGACTCCCCAGTGAACCTCGAGATCGAAGCCAAGATCGTCGTGCCGCAGCGCGATATCTTTCTCCGTGCTCATCTTCGTGCCGGATCCGTAGCCATGGGACAAGAGCAGTGTTGTCGCTCTTGCGACGTCCTGGGCGGGTACGATGATGTCCAGATCGGCGAACTGGCGGAGCGAGAGGTCCCCATACACGCGAGCGGCCAAGACGGGGCCCTTATACGGAAGGCATGGAATTCCATGAACGCGGAGCAGTCCGAGCGCGCGAAGAAGCTCGCTTGTCAGGCACAGATTCCGCTTCGCGTTGGCGTGAACGGCACTCCGCAAGCGACGCAACGTCGCGTCCGGGACAGCGTCGGGTGCCACGCGCTCGAGAGTTCGGCACAAGAGCGGCACCACGCGGTGTTGATGTGCGGTGACGATGAGAATGTCCCAGTCCGGCTTCTGCTGGACCAGTGACCTGATGCGCGGCTGGCACTCCGAATCGACCTCCATTCGAGCGCATCGCAGGAGCAGCTCGACTTCGACCCGATGATTCAAGGGTTGACCGCTTTCTGGCACCATCAGGGCCTCTCCAGCCCTTCATGCGCGTGACGGCTCTGAAACACGAGCCGCGGATGAGCAAGAGTCCTACCGGACCACCTTGAAAGATTGCCCGCCTTGCGGTGTTCGCAAATTGATGCATTGATTGAGGTTAGGCTAGCGAGGGCAGCGACGGTCGGTGCCTCATATCAGAAGTCGGGCGAGACCGAGAATTTTGTCTGTGCGGGCCCCGGAACTCTCGGATCCAGGACGCGGAACATCGGTCTGCGACCAGGCGAGAATCTGACCGACGAGCCGGCGGTCGGCGCGATTCCCGTCTCGGCTCCCCAAGTCTGAACGGGCGATCGGACCGTCGGTCCCTACGGGACGCCGACCGGGAACGCCGCGAGCACCATCGCAATACGGCTGATGCTGCCCGAGTAACCCAGGGTCACAGTCGCTGGCGTCACGACCACCGCGTGGCCGCCCGCGACGCGCGAGGAGGCAAGACCGAGGCTGACGTCGCGCACGTGGCCCGTGCCCGTGGCCGTGAGAACGCCCGTGCGACTGTGTGCCGCGACGCTAATCACCATGGTGTTCGGTGTCGTCGTCGTGATGAGGTCGGTGAGCGAGGCGTTGCCAGTCGAGGTCTCGACAACGGTCGGTCCGCCAAGGGCCGCGCCCACCAACGTGACCGCCCCGATAGCGCGCTCGTTTGAGCTGCCCGTGAACGTGAGTCGAATGGTGCCCTTTTCGTTCGCCTGTACGGACATCCAGAATATTCCCGCGCCAGAGTTCGTCCCGTTGCCTGGCGTGCGAATTCTGCCGGCGAGAGTCAACGTGCGGCCGGCGAAGGTCGCACTCGCGGGCAGTGCCAGATTCGTCGTGTTGTCCTCGGCGCCGCCGTAGACCACCAGCACCAGGTTCTGTCCCGGTAGATCGGGCACAGTGTAAGCCAGATCGATGAACGTGCCCGAGGCATTGCTGAATCCCGATTCCATATTAGCCAGCGAACCGGTGGAAACGACCAGGGCAACGGCGCTGCCCGGCAAGACGCTCGCACCGGGCAGCGGGGTCTGGCTGATCACCAGCCCCTCGGCCACCGTCGTACTGGCCTGCGGCGTGACGGTCCCGACCGTCAGCGTGGCGGCGACGATCGCCGTCTGCGCAGCCGCCTGTGTCAGCCCCACCACATTCGGCACCGCCACCGGCGCCGGGCCAGACGACACGACCAGCGCGACCGCCGAGCCCGGCGGCACTTGACTGTTGGCCGCCGGGGTCTGGCTGATCACCAGCCCCGCCGCCACCGTCGTGCTGGCCTGCAACGTGACGGTCCCGACCGTCAGCGTCGCGGCGACGATCGCCGTCTGCGCGGCCGCCTGGGTCAGCCCCACCACATTC
>JBOGIR010000148.1:0-4027 GCA_050742335.1 Vicinamibacterales bacterium
GCCCTGTATCGGGTCTTTCATGCTTCCAGTGACGCCTCGCGGACCTCACCCGTCGATCGGCGTGCGTCTTCGTCGTCTGCTTCCCGCACATGTCCGTCGCGCCGGGGCGCGTATGGTCTCGGTGCGACGGGCGTCGCAGGTCGAGCGTCAGCTCGAGGCGCTTGGACGAGACGGTCGTCCGATTCTGCTCGGCCCCTGGCTCGGCGAAGTCGGCTTCGAATTGCTCTACTGGATACCGTTTCTGCGCTGGTTTGCAGAGCGATACGGCGTTTCTCCGGAACGTCTGATCGCCGTCTCGCGCGGAGGCGCCGCCGCATGGTACTCGGCGTTTGCCAGTCGGTCGCACGATGCACTCGCCTTCATGTCGCAGGAGGAGTTCCGCCTAAGGAATGCGGACCGCACCGGACGGCTTGGAGAACAGAAACAGGTTGCATCGACGCAGCTCGAAGACGACATCATCGCCGTCGTGCGCCACCACGAACAGACCGCATTGGCGGTGCTCCATCCGTCGACGATGTATCGCCTGTTTGCGCCGTACTGGTGGGGGCATCGGACGATCGACTGGATTCATCAGTACGCGCGCTTCGCGCCGATGCGTCCTCCGTCGCTGGACGTACAATTGCCCGCCAACTACACGGCCGTCAAGTTCTACTTCAACGACTGCTTCAGGAACACGCCGGCGAACCGCGGATTCGTCGACCGCACCATTCGAGCCCTGTCTGAGGAAGGGCCGGTGATCTCGCTCTCCACGGGTGTGGCCGTTGACGACCATGTTGCTTGCGAGCCTGACGTGGCGGCCATGCACGAGATCCAGCACTTGCTCGCGCCGGAGAGCAATCTCGCCGTGCAGTCGGCGATTGTTGCGGGCGCGCGTCGTTTCGTAGGCACCTATGGCGGGTTCGCTTATCTGGCACCGCTCTGTAGAGTTCCCGCGGTGAGCTACTACAGCGAGCCTGGGTCGTTCTCCATTCGCCATCTGGACCTGATGCGCGACATTCTGCACACCAGCAACGATGCAGGCCTGTTGCAGCTCGTCCAGGTGCCGCGGGAAGGCGGCCGTTGAGACGGCTTTTCGCGCGGTGGCGCTCGCGTGCGCATCAGGTCGGGGAACAATCGACGACGTGGCGCCGCCAATGGGAGGTTCAGCGCGATCTCGAGCGGGCCGTCAGCGGCCCCGACGCCATCCTCGCGGGTCCCTGGTGCTCGGAGGTGGGCTACGAGGTCCTGTACTGGATCCCGTTCCTTCGATGGGTCATGGCCGCGTACCGCATTCCGCAGGAGCGGATCATCGCGGTGTCGCGCGGCGGAACGTCGAGCTGGTACGCCGGGATCGCCGCCCGGTACATCGAGATATTCGACGATGTGCCGCCAGCCGAGTTGGGCGCTCGCGCATCCGCCGGCATCCTGAAGCAGGGCGAGATCTCCGATTTCGACCGGAAGATCATCGACCGTGCGTCACGAGCGCATGGACTGCCGGCGTCAATCGGTGTGCTGCACCCGTCTCTGATGTTTCGCTGGTTCGCGCCGTTCTGGTCGGGTCACGAAACGCTTGGTTTCGTGGAGCGTCATACTCGTTTCGCGCGCATGACGCCGCCCGAGATTGCCGCTCCGGTGACATTGCCGGACGAGTATGTCGCGGTGAAGTTCTATTCGGCGCGCTCGCTCCCCGATCAGCCTGCCGTGCGCGCGCAGCTGCGGGCCCTTGTCGACGGCCTGAGCGAACGACTGTCGATCGTGCACCTCGACACGGGGCTTGGAATCGACGACCACGCCGACTATATCCTGGGCGGAAACGAGCGCGTCGTCAGCTTGAGCGGCCGTTTTGACGCGGCCACCAATCTTGCGGTGCAGACGCGTATTGTCGCGGACGCACGGCTGTTCATGGGGACGTGCGGAAGCCTCGCATGGCTCGCGCCGCTCCTGGGGGTGTCGACGGTTCCGATCTTCACGGATGCGTCGTTTCTGCATGCGCATCTCCACGTCGCTCGCCGTGTGTACGGCCGCGTCGGCGCCGCGTCGTTCTCGCCAGTGGACCTGTCCGGAATCATCGACGCCGGCCTGGTCATCGGCGCCGCCAGGGAGGCAGTGGCAGGGGGCCGGCTGCCCTGAATGCGAATTCCGAACGTCTGGCGCGCAGTGGTGAATCGTGCCGGCGTGCGCCTTCGGCGTCTACAGCGGCACGGTCGGACGGTCATCCACGCCCTTCAGCGCGCGGGAAGAAGGGCGAAGCGGTACGGAGAAGGCATTCCCCAGGTGCCTGCCCTGGCGCGGGCGCGGGTGCAGCGCGGACAGGCGGCGGTCGAGCGCGCCGGAAAGCGAATCAGGCGGTTCGACGATCATGTCCTGGCGCCGCACCGGACGGAGCGGCGCATCAAGCGGATGCTTGCCCGCGCCACGTCGGGCCAGCGTCCCATCATCGTTGGACCGTGGACGTCGGAAGTCGGCTACGAAGTGTTGTACTGGCTGCCGTTCCTTCGCTGGGCGATGGACCGATATGCCGTCGGCGCGGACCGCCTCGTGGCGCTCTCCCGCGGCGGCGCGGCGGTGTGGTATGAGGGTATCGCCGAACGGTACGTGGAGATTTTCGACCTGGTCGAGCCGTCCACGTTTGCGGCGCATGCCGCTGCACGCCACGGCGGGGGCGATCAAAAGCAGGCCGCCCCAGGCGAATTCGATCGCCATCTCATTGCGCTCGCCTGTCAGCGGCTCGGTGTGGAGAGTGCTGCCCTCTGGTACCCGGGCCTCATGTATCAACTGTTCCGCTCGTTCTGGTACGGCGATCGTTCGCGCCACTTTCTCTTCCGTCACACCGATTTCCGGTATCCCCGGATCGCGGCAAGGGCCGGCCAGCCATCGCTGCCGCCAGAATACGTCGCAATGAAGTTCTATACAGGGCCGGCGCTCCCGGAGACGGAGCGCAACAGAGAGCTGATTCGCGATCTCGTCGAGCGGGTTGCTGCACGCATCCCGGTCGTCATGTTCGATACCGCATGGACCACCGACGAGCATCGTGACTATGCCGTCGATGGAATCCGTGGCGTGACGACGCTGCGGCCATCGTTGGATCCAAGGACCAATCTGGGTCTGCAGACTCGTGTGATGGCTGGCGCGCGGCAGTTTGTCGGGACATGCGGAGGACTGGCGTGGCTGGCCCCGTTCCTCGGCGTGGACACAGTGGCTGTGTACGACGACGATCGCTACCTGACCGCGCATCTGTATGCGGCGCGGTACGCGTACCGGAAGAGCGGTGCCGCGCGATTTTCGACGTTGAACGTCAGGGCGCTGCGCCACTTGAGAGCCGCGGTGGCCAGCGCCTCCTAGAGAGGACGGACCTTCGGAATGGCGATTCGATCGGTGCTTGTCACGGGAGGCGCGGGCTATATCGGTTCGCACCTCGTGGATCGTCTGGTGTCGCGGGACTACGACGTCACCGTGCTCGACAATCTGGAGCCACAGGTCCATCGGACCGGCGCCTGGCCGTCGTACGCGAACTCCCGCGCGCACTACGTGCGCGGCGACGTGCGGGATCGCTCGACCTTCGAACCGCTGGTGCTGGCCTCAGACGCCGTTGTCCATTTCGGCGCAGCTGTCAGTGTGGGGCAGAGCATGTACCAGGTCGACCGGTACGTCGACGTCAATACACGCGGCACGGCGCTTCTTCTGGACATCCTCGTCAACACGCAGCACCACGTCGAAAAGGTCCTGGTGGCGTCATCGATTGGCGTGTACGGCGAGGGAGCCTATCGATGTGCGAGCTGCGGCCCGGTTGCGCCGGGCATTCGGCCCACTGAACAGCTCGCAGGACGCGACTGGGAACAGCGCTGCCCGCGATGCGGGACGTACGTCGCGTCCATCCCCACACCCGAAGACAAACCGCTCTATCGCGACAACATCTATTCGATGACCAAGTACCACCAGGAAGAGATGGTGCTGCTCATCGGCAAGACCTACGGCATTCCAGCCGTGGCGCCACGGTTCTTCAACGTGTACGGTCCGCGTCAGAGTCTCAGCAATCCCTATGCAGGGG
>JBOGIR010000149.1:0-11487 GCA_050742335.1 Vicinamibacterales bacterium
GTTCAAGACGGCGATCACCACAAAATTCACGCGCGCCTGGCCGTATGTGCTCTATGCCGGTGTATTGTTGGCCATCGGGCTGTTCTCGGAGCGGGCCTATTGCCGCTTCCTGTGTCCACTGGGTGGCGTGCTCGCATTCCTTGATCGGCTGCACCTGCTCAATCTGCTCAAGCGTCGTCCCGAATGCGGCAGCTCCTGCCACTTGTGCGAACGCGCGTGTCCCGTGCGGGCGATCGAGCCGACGGGCAAGATCGTCACGGCCGAGTGCTTTCAGTGCCTCGATTGCCAGGTCGAATATTTTGACGAGAAGCGATGTCCGCCGCTGGTGCGGGCCGTCAGGCTGCGCGGCGTCAGTGTGAACCAGCCAAGGGGCTCTGCCCCTTGATATCCCCGCAGCGCCCCTCGGCTGGTTCGGGCTGTGTCTGCTTGGCGCGCTCCGCGCGCCCTAGTCCGTTCTGCGGATGCCGACGCAACGAGTACATAATTCACGTTTCGAGCCGCATAACGGACTAATGCTTGACGAGAAACTCGCAGCTCCAGCAGGCACGCCTGATTTGTCTCGCGCGGAAGGACGTCTGACGCGCCGTCGTCTCTTGCGCGTCGTTGCGGCGGTTGCCGGGCTGCCGCTGATGATCGCGGCGGTGCGCGCTATCGCGCCGAAAGCTCAGTTGCACAGTTGGCACGGCGAAGTGCTTGGCGCACTGTCGGAGCTCACTTTGTGGCACCCCGACGCCGCATTGGCGCAACGGACGATCCTGCGGGTGCGCCTTGAGATCGAGCGCTTCGAGCGGATCTTCAGTCTCTATCGGCCGGACAGCGAAATCTCGCGCCTCAATGACGCCGGCACGCTGATGAAGCCGTCGCCCGAGCTGCGCACACTGGTCGAGGAGAGCCAACGCCTCGGTGAGCTGAGCGGCGGCGCGTTTGACATTTCGGTCCAGCCCTTGTGGCGACTGTACGAGGCACATTTCTGGTCGCATACCGACATCCAGCCGGACATCGCGGCCCGCGCGCGCGACGTTGCACACACCGTGGTGGATTTCCGCCAGATCGACAGCGGCGCGGCTGCAATCGGGTTCGCACGCGCCGGCATGGCCATTACGCTGAACAGCATCGCCCAAGGCTACATCACGGACGCCATAGCGGACATGCTGCGCAATGAAGGCTTTGAGAGCGCCGTGGTCGATGTAGGCGAATATCGGACCATCGGCCGCCACCCGGATGGGCGTCCTTGGCGCATTGGCATCCGCGACGGGAGGGACGTCGGCCGCATCGACCGCATGGTCGATCTCGAGGACATGGCCCTCGCCGTGTCTGGTGGGTATGGCACAACATTCGAGGCGAGCGGGCGCTGTCACCATATTTTTGATCCGCGGACCGGCGCGAGCGCCAACAGTCTTGTGGACGTGGCGGTGATTGGTCCGAGGGCGACGGCAGCGGACGGGCTCGCAACCGCCATCTGCGTCGCCGGCGAGGCTCTCGCGCCGACCCTGCTCGCGGCCTATCCACAGACGCGGGCAATTCTGACTCGGTTGGACGGGACGTCGATGACGTTCACGGCAAAGGATTGGCCACGGCGTGAAGCGGCACTGTCAAGTTGACGTATAAGGCGTCCCACGCTTTCCGGATGATGCACAGGCCGCAGGATTCAAGGAGCGGTAGAGGTGGAGATTCTCATCGATCCGACCGGCACGGTCGCAGAGGCTCCTTCCAGGGCGTCTTCGATTTCGCCTATTACTCCGGTTGGTGCAAACAGGAAATTCTGCAGCTCACGTGGAGCGAGGTCGATCTGCAGGGAGGCGTCCTCCGAACATCCATTCGCCGCGCGCGAACGTCTATCGCGAAGGCTCGTCGTTCAGCGCAGTCGCCGAATGCGAGCGGGCCGCCCAGATCGCCAATATCGCACGCTCGACAGCGTCCACGTCAGCGCGGACGTCGCTCACCGAGGACTCATCATTCCGGTCGGTCCTGGCAAGCGATCCAATCCGGAAAAGCACGTGACCGACGCCAACCGTGGCCTCGGGCCACACAACCGTCACCCAGTCGCCATCTTCGCTCGCCACTTCCAGCACGCGCCCGCGCTGCGCCTGCCCAATGACGCGGGCCGCAACGGTGGGGGATTCGTGCACGTCCGTCGACGCCGCTTCGATTGTGAGCGTCGTCTGGGCCGCGAGGGCAGCGGGAATCAACACGATGGCCAGAAAGCCGGCAAGTGCGTGACGAATCATGAATAGCCTCCTGTAGTCTTCGAGTTGGCGCCGGTGAACGAGTCGTGGAGTCAAGAGGTATGCCGGGAGATCGACCGGAAGATTCACGCGTATTCTCGACGTCTTCCAGTGCCTGCCGCGTGGGACGACTTGCAGAACCCGTAGGGCGAATTACCTTGGCTGAAAGTGCGTGATCGCCATGCTCCGTTCAAGCACGTGATGTGAATTGGGGCGTTCTCCCTGTTTTTGCGGCCACTTCCGAGTGTGGTGGGGCCGCATCGGTTACGGAAGCGTCATCGGGCGTCGATCTTCGTCGTATGAAGGAGGGCAGGAAGGATGGTTCGTCTTGCTGCTGTCGCCGTGGGCCTCGTGCTGAGCACTTCGCCGCTAACCCACTCAGGCGGAGTCACTCTCGATCGAGTCATATCGTTTCTGGTTAGAGTGCACCGCGCCTGTACGATAATGAGTTCGTGCCCGCCGCCATTCGCCGCGCCATCGGCCAGCTCCTGATCGGCAGCTTTCCCGGCCCAACGATTCCGGCGGAGCTGCGATCGCTGGCGCGTGAGTTCGGTCTGGGCGGTGTCATTCTCCTCGCGCGCAACATCGAGGCGCCCGAGCAGGTGGCCGAGCTCGCGCACGATGTGCAATCACTCGCCGGCGAGCTGCCGCTCTGGGTGAGCGTCGATCAGGAAGGCGGCCGCGTCGCACGGCTGCGTGCGCCCTTCACGGAGTGGCCGCCAATGGCGACGCTCGGCCGAAGCGGTGACGTCGCGCTCGCCTCGCGATTCGCCGCCGCACTGGCGGCCGAGTTGAGCGCGGTTGGCATTACGCTCGACTACGCGCCGGTGCTCGATATCCACACGAACCCGAAGAACCCCGTGATTGGGGACCGGGCGCTGGCCGACGACGCCGAGGTGGTCGGCAGGCTCGGCGCCGCCATCATCGGCGCGCTGCAGGAGCACGGCATTGCCGCGTGCGGCAAGCACTTCCCCGGACATGGCGACACATCCGTCGACTCGCATCTCGACCTCCCGGTGATCGAACATGCGCCCGACCGGATCCGCCGCGTCGAATGTGTGCCGTTCCGCGCGGCGATTGCCGCTGACGTCGCGTTCATCATGACGGCGCACGTGCTGGTGCCGTCGCTCGACGAAGAGAGGCCGGCCACGTTGTCGCGCCGCATCGTGCACGGACTGCTGAGGGACGAGCTCGGCTTCGAGGGCGTCATCCTGAGCGACGATTTGGAGATGAAGGCGATTGCCGCCGCGTACGCCGTGCCGGATGCAGCAGTACAGGCGATCGCGGCTGGGTGTGACGGCGTTCTGATTTGTGCAGGCCACATCGAGGCGCAGGCCGTGGCTCTGGAAAGCCTGGTCCATGCGGTCGAGGAGGAGCGCATCCCTTACACGCGCGTGGAGGACGCCTTGACACGCCAGCGGCGCGCCAAAGAGCGGTTTCTCGCCGCCTCGATCGGTGCGGGCCGGGGCGTGGCGCCGCGCGCGGCGGGTCGTGGAGGCCTGCCTTTCCGCGACGTGGTCGGGTGCGAGGCGCATCGGCGGATTGCGGACGAGATGGCGCGATACCTGTGATCAAGCCTCGCGCGGTACGTCCCGGTGACCGCATCGCCGTCGTCTCGCCTGCCAGTCCATTCGCTCGGGAGGAGCTGGACAAGGGCGTGGCGGAACTGCGCCGGCTCGGATACGAGCCGGTGTACGAGGAGTCGATCTTCGACACGGCACCGTTCACCTCGGGCCCGGCCAGGACGCGGGCCGCGGCGTTCATGCGAGCCTGGTCGGATCCGGACACCGCGGCTGTCATTGCCGTCCGCGGCGGATACGGAAGCGTGCAGCTCCTGCCGGTGTTCGACTCCTGGGCGCCTCAACAGACGCCAAAGCTGTTCATCGGCTACAGCGACAACACGTCATTGCTGTCGTGGCTGACGTGCCAGTGCGGGATCACGGCCCTCCACGGTCCGATGCTGGAGCGCCGACTGGCTCGCGGCGAGCAGGCATACGACTCGCATTCCTTGCTGAAACTGATGCAGGGAGAGGGAGAGGGGCTGTCGCTGACCCCCGACAGTCTCACGGCCGTCCGTCACGGCGAGGCGGCGGGACCGCTGTTCGGCGGCACCATCACGCAGCTCGTGGGATCGCTCGGCACTCCGTTTGCCTTCGATCCACCCGAAGGCAGCATCCTGTTTCTCGAAGACGTCAACGAACGGCCGTACCGGATCGATCGGATGCTGACGCAGTTGCGGCAGAGCGGCATGCTTGCCCGAGCGCGCGCCCTGGTGTTTGGGGAAATGCGGGGGTGCAGCGCGGAAGGCGGCCCCACCGTTCACGATGTGGTGCGCGCTGTGGCTGCTGATTGTTCGGGGCCGGTCCTGGCGGGATTTCCCTCGGGTCACACCACGGGCCCGTGCTGGACGCTGCCGCTCGGCGTTCGCGTCCGCGTGCTGACCAGCCCCCGCGCCTCGATCATCGTCGAGGAGTCGCCGGTGTCCTGATGCGCGTGCACTTCATAGGGATTTGCGGCACCGCCATGGCGACCGTTGCGGCGCTCTTCAAGCAGCAGGGTTGCGAGGTCAGTGGCTCGGATCAGAACGTCTATCCGCCGATGAGCGAGTTCCTTGCCGAGGAGCAGATCCCGATTCTGGCGCCTTTTGCGGCCGACCACATCGCCGGCAACCTCGACCTGGTGGTGATCGGCAACGCGATCTCGCGCGGCAATCCCGAGCTCGAGGCGGTTCTCGAGAAGAAGGTTCGATACTGTTCCCTTCCGGAGGCCATTCGCGATCGCTTCCTGTGGGGATCGCGGTCCGTCGTGATCGCCGGCACGCACGGCAAGACGACCACAACGGCGTTGACGGGCTGGCTGCTGGCGCACGCAGGCCTCGACCCGACGGTGCTGATTGGCGGCATCGCGCTCAATTTCGGGGCAGGCGGGTCCAGCTACCGTTCAGGACACGGACGTGACTTCGTTGTCGAGGGCGACGAGTACGACAGCGCGTTTTTCGACAAGACGGCGAAGTTTCTGAAGTACCTCCCCGACATCGCCGTCATCAACAACATCGAGTTCGACCACGCCGATATCTATGCCGACCTCGACGCCGTGCGCCTGGCGTTCAGGCGCCTGGTGAACCTGGTTCCGCGGAACGGCCTCCTGCTGCTCGGCCACGACAGCCCCCACGCGGTTGCCTTGCACGAGGCTGCCGTGAGTCCCGTCGAGACATTCGGAACGGCGGATGGGGCGACGTGGCAGGCGTGCGACATCGATCATGCGGACGGCATCACGAGCTTCACGCTTCGTCATGGCGGAGAGCCGTTCGGGCGATTCGAGTCGTCGCTGCTTGGCCTGCACAACGTCCGGAACGCGGTGGCCGCATTGGCGGTTGGCAGCAGCGTCGGCGTTCCGGCCGGCGACCTTGCGGCCGGGTTGCGGGCCTTCAAGGGCGTCAAGCGTCGCCTCGAGACCGTGGGAGTGCGGCGGGGTGTCACCGTGCTGGACGATTTTGCGCATCATCCGACGGCGGTTCACGAAACGTTGACGGCCCTTCGGACCGGATACCCGTCGCGGCGCATCTGGGCGGTGTTCGAGCCCCGTTCCGCCTCGTCGTGCCGGCGTGTGTTTCAGGACGATTTTGCCCGTGCGTTCGGGAGCGCGGATGAAGTGGTTGTCGCCGCCGTGTTTCGAAGCACGCTTCCGGAATCTGAACGATTGTCGGAAGAGCGTCTCGTGGCCGACTTGCGCGCACGGGGTCAGCACGCCAGACACGTCCCCGACGTGGATGCGATCGTGCAGACAATCGCCACCGAGCACCGCCCGGGCGACGTCGTCGTGCTGATGTCCAACGGAGGATTCGGCGGAATTCACCGGAAGCTCCTGCAGGCGCTCGACGCCGTCGACTCACGGGCCCCGGAGTCATCATGAGGCACGAAGAATAGATGTTCACCTCCGTGTCTCTGTGGCTCTGTGGCTCGTAAGGGATCAAACGTGCGCATTCGTGAGGCGGGTGACTCGGCGGTGCTCCTGGAGCTCGGAACGGCGCAGCCGGCGCGCCATGACGAGATTGACGCCTCGCTCAACGCCCGCGTGATTCACATCGCCGATGCCGTTCGCCGGCAGAGTCTCCCTGGCGTACGCGACGTGGCGTCCACCTTTCGATCGGTGGCGGTGTTCTTCGACCCCCTCGCCACCGATGTCGACGCCGTCATCGCCGCACTGGAGAAGGAGCGGGACGACCCGTGGCCGGAAGAACCTGGCACGCTCATCGAGGTGCCTGTTGTGTATGGCGGAGACGCCGGCCCAGATCTCGCACAGGTCGCCGCATGTGCCGGCTGCACCCCGGAGACGGTCGTCGAACGTCACGCCGCGCGAACGTACCGCGTGTGCATGCTCGGCTTCCTCCCTGGATTTCCGTACATGGCGGCGGTTGACGACAGCATCGCCGCGCCGCGACGGCCGAAGCCACGCCTGCGTGTGCCGGCGGGATCGGTTGGCATCGCAGGACGGCAGACCGGCATCTATCCATGCGAGTCGCCGGGCGGATGGCAGATCATCGGTCGAACCGCGCTGGAGATATTCGATGCGGAGAGAACCCCGCCGGCGGCGTTTGCCCCTGGTGACCGAGTGCGGTTCGTGCCTGTTTCAGAGGTCCGCCTGAAGGCGGACAACACCACGGTCCGGCTAAAGCCGGACACTACGGGCGATTCTGCAACGACTGGGATCCGCCTGAAGGCGAACAACACCACGGTCCGGCTAAAGCCGGACACTACGTACGATTCCCCGGCGACGGACGATTCCCAGGCGACGGACGATTCGTCGGCGACGTCCGATTTCGCGGCGATGCACGATTCCGCCGCGCGGTACATGACCGTTCTGCGACCCGGTCTGCTGACGACGATCCAGGATGCCGGTCGATGGGGGTATCAGCACCTCGGGGTCCCTGTATCAGGACCGATGGATCCGTGTGCGCACCGGCTCGCGAATGCGCTGGTCGGCAACCCGCGCGACGCCGCAACCTTGGAGGCAACGGTGCTCGGTCCGGAAGTGCGATTCGAACAGCAGACGCAAGTCGCCGTGGCAGGCGCCGATTTGCAGCCGACACTCGATGGAACGGAACTGTCGATGGGCAGGTCCGTGCAGTGTCCCGCGGGCAGTGTGCTGCGGTTTGGCGGTCGTCGTTCGGGAGCCCGCGTCTATGTGGCGGTGGATGGGGGAGTCGACGTGCCGCGGGTGCTGGGCAGTCGCGCGACGCACGTGTTGAGTCGGTTGGGCGGCATTGATGGGCGAGCGCTGCGAACCGGCGACCGCATTCCGCTCGGCGCACCTCTGCCGATCTCGGCGGGGACGAGTCTGCCCCGTCGCCCCTGCCCCGCGAACGGCGCGCGATTGCGCATCATGCCGGGGCCGCAGATCGAGTATTTCCATCCGTCAGCGCTGGAGGCGCTCGAGCGCAACCGCTACACGATTTCGCCGCAATCGGATCGCATGGGATATCGGCTGACCGGTGGCGCGTCTCTTGCGCTGCAGACAAACGGTGAGATGCTTTCCGACGCTACGGTCGTCGGCGCTGTGCAGGTGCCTCCGTCCGGACAGCCTATTGTGTTGATGGCCGATCGGCAGACGAGTGGGGGATACCCGCAGATCGCCGTGGTCATCACGGCTGACCTGCCGCTCGCTGCGCAGCTTGCGCCGGGTGACTGGGTAGAGTTCGTGTTGTGCAGCCGCGCCGATGCCATCGCCGCGCTCACCGCGCAGGAAGGATGGTTCGTTGACGGCGGGTGAGCCGATCATCCGACCGCAGTCGGCGGTGTCGCTGACGCCGTTCAGCACGCTCGGCATTGGAGGTCCCGCGCAGTGGTTCACTCGCGCGACGACGGCCGAACAGGTGGCGGCCGCACACGGCTGGTGCTGCGAGCGGAACCTTCCGCTGTTCATCCTGGGGGGTGGCAGCAACCTGGTGATCGCCGATCGCGGCGTCGACGGGCTCGTGCTGCAGATGGCCATCTGCGGCGCCGATTTCGCACCGCGCCGCTCCGAAACCGTGGTGCGCGTCGGCGCCGGTGAACCGTGGGACCGGGTGGTCGCAGGCGCCGTGCTGCACGGCCTCGCCGGCCTGGAGTGCCTGTCAGGTATCCCGGGGAGCACCGGCGGCACACCGATTCAGAATGTGGGGGCCTACGGACAGGAGGTATCGGACTCGATCGCGAATGTCACGGCGTTCGACACGACGAGTAGACGCATGACGACCCTCACGGGCGCGGATTGCCGCTTTGGGTACCGAACCAGCCGTTTCAAGCGTGAGGATGCCGGGCGATTTGTCGTGTGCGAAGTGAGACTTGCCCTGCGCCCCGGGTCGCCAACCATGACCTACCCGGACGTTGTGAGCCACGTGCAGCGCAGCGCGATATCGTCGCCCACGCTCGATGACGTGCGCCAGGCCGTGCTGTCGATTCGGCGGGGAAAGGGCATGGTCATCGACGAGGCGGATCCCGACACTCGGAGTGTTGGTTCGTTCTTCATGAATCCCATCGTGGCAGCCGATGCGCATGCGGGGCTCGAAGCCGCGTCGGGCGGAACCGTGCCTGGTTTCCGGATGCCGCACGATCGGATCAAGGTGCCGGCGGCGTGGCTCATCGAACAGGCCGGGTTTCCTCGTGGTTATGGGAGCGGGCCTGTCGGTCTCTCGTCCAAGCATCCGCTGGCGATTGTCAATCGCGGGGGCGCCGCGGCGCGCGACGTGCTGAAGTTGGCGACCGAGATCAAGCGACGGGTCGCCGATCGGTTTGGCATGTCGCTCACGCCGGAGCCCGCGTTCGTCGGCTTCGGGGACGACGAGGACGTCGCATACTTGAGAGAGGGAAACGGCTAGTGCAGATTTTCGGATTGTTCGATTGAGGATTGTTGAGGATTTGTGAATAACGATTGCTCGAACTGATTGGCGATTGAGAGGATCCGCGGTCAATCGACACTCCACTCCGTCGATCGAAAGTCGTCATTCGACAACAATCTCCAATCGGCCGATCTGACATCTGCAATAAGGAGGCATATACGACTGCATGTCCACACTGCTGATAGAAGGCGGGCACCGGCTGCAGGGGCGCGTGGCCGTTGAAGGGAACAAGAATGCGGCGCTGCCGCTCCTGGCGGCATGCCTGCTCACCGAAGACGAGTGCGTCCTGACGAACGTACCCCGGATTGGCGACGTCGAGGTGATGGCGCGCCTGTTGCTCGATCTCGGGGTCGAGGTTGGCGGCATCGGCAGCACCACGCTGCGCATCCGCGCGCCGCGCCTGCGCACGCACGCGCCCGATCGCGCGCTGGTCGGCCGGCTGCGCGGCTCCGTCCTCTTGCTCGGTCCGCTGCTCGCCCGGCTTGGACGGGCGCACATCGCGCCTCCTGGCGGCGACTTTCCCGCGCGGCGATCGATTTCCACGCACCTGGACGCGCTCGAGGCGATGGGGGCGCGGCAAGGCGACGGCGGCGACCACGTGCTCGAAGCGCCTGACGGATTGACGGGCGCGTCGATGTACCTGTACGAAGCATCCGTCACCGGCACGGAAACGGCGCTACTCGCGGCGGCGACAGCGCGGGGATCCACAGAAATCCGCCATGCGGCGCTCGAACCTCACGTCGTCGAATTGTGCGAATTCCTGCAGAAGATGGGGGTTGGCGTGTCGGGCACCGGCACGACGACCATCCGCGTCGAGGGCGTCACCCGTCCTCACGGCGCCGAGCATCGGCTCGGGGGCGACTACATCGAGGCGGGGAGCTGGGCCGTCGTCGCCGCCATCACCGGCGGTGAGATTCATATCGAAGGGGCCCGTGAGGCGGAAATCGAAGTCGTCGCCGCCGTGCTGAACCGCATGAACGTCCGTTGTGGCGTGCGAGATGGTGTGTTCGAGGTGACGCCGTCGGCGCCGAAAGCCGTGCGGCGCATCACGACCGGGCTCTGGCCGTCTTTTCCCAGCGACCTCATCAGTCTCGTCACGGTGCTCGCGACGCAGGCCGAAGGCCGCACCCTGGTGCACGACTGGATGTACGAGCTTCGCCTCTTCGCGCTGGAGCAGTTGAGCGGCATGGGCGCCGACCTCTTCCTGGCTGACGCGCACCGCATCATCGTCAGCGGGCCGTCGCGGCTGCGCGGGGGGCGCGTGCTCGACAGCCGCGATCTCCGCTCCGGGATGTCGCTGATTGCGGCCGCGCTCGCTGCAGACGGCCAGACTCGGGTGCAGCCGCTCGAAATCGTCGAGCGCGGCTACAGTCAGCTGGTGGCGCGGCTCCAGGCGCTTGGAGCCAGAGTCGCCAAGGTGGAGGAATAGATTACGGCTGTCCGCCCGGCGGCGAGCCGGGCGCCGGCTGTGAGGGCGGCGGTGGCGCGGGTGGCTCAATAGGGGCCACAGGGGGAAAGGTAGCCGGAGGCGCTGACGGCGGCGCCGCAGGCGGCGGCACCGCTGCGGGCGGCTCCATTGAAATCGGCAAGTCGATCAGGCCGGCGCCGCCAGCCCCGGCCGCCCGACCCACGCGGAACGGCCGCAGGTCGTCTTCCGAGAGCTCCAGCACGCGAACAATGTGTGGCGTCAGCGTCAGGACGATGTCGGTTTCCAGCGTTTCGCGGCGATTGTGTGCGAACAGGCGGCCGACAACCGGCAGGTCGCTCAGACCCGGAATGCCTTCGGCCACCTGGCGCTCATCATCGCGGATCAGACCGGCGAGGAGATTCGTTTCGCCGTCGCGCAAGCGGATGACGGTGTTGATTTCGCGGTTCCCGAACGTCGGCAATCCGCCGAAGCCCTGTCCGGTGATGCTGCTCACGAGGACCTTGATGGCAAGTGACACCTCGGCATCGTGGTGGGTGCGCGGCGCGATGTCGATGTTCACGCCGATGTTCTCGTAGTTGAACGAGGTGATCGGCTGCGTCTGCACGCCGCCTGCGGCGATCGGTGCGAACGTCGTCACCGGCACGGGAACCCGCTCGCCGAACCGCGCCTGCGCGGCAATGCCTTCTGACGTGCGCAACTGCGGATTGGCGAGCGTGCGGGTATTGCTGTCGGTCTTGAGCAGGCGGTAGTACAGCCCCGGAAGGTTCGTCAGCAGGATATCGGACTGCGTGAGGCTGCGGAGGTCCCGCAGCGTGAAGCCCTCGCGGTTCGCGTCCGCCTGTCCGCTGATGCCCGGCGATTCGGGCGACGCCAGTTGCAGTCCGTACTCGCGCAAGCGCGTCCGATCGACTTCCAGCAGTTCGACGTCGATGATGACCTCGGGCCGCGCCTTGTCG
>JBOGIR010000150.1:0-4603 GCA_050742335.1 Vicinamibacterales bacterium
CGCATCTTCGGCGCGCGCGACGTCGATGAAGCCGGGTCGCCGCTCCGGGATGACGACGTCGCGCATCGCCTGCAGAGGGACGCGCACCAGGAAGCGCAGGCGCTGGCCCTCGGGCTTCAGGAAGGCCTGGACGATGATCGCGTTGGGGATGTCGTGCGCGATCGCGCGGGCCGAGCCCGCGATGACGAGTCCAAGCGCAATCGCCGCAACGGCCCGGATCGACATTGGATGCCTAAAGCAGTGGGCGCCCCCACGGCACACCGAGGCACAGAGGCACCGAGGCTAGAACGCCAATTCCTCGGTGACTCGGTGTCTCGGTGGTACGTGGGAGCAAAACCCGCATTACCTCTGCGCGGTCGTCGTCGGTTCCTGCGGCAGGCGGAACGCCACGAGCTCGCTGCTGTAGTTGGCGCCGCCGATCGCGACGATCAGATACTGCCGGCCGTTCAGCATGTACGTCATCGGCGAGCCGGTCTGCGGCGCCGGCATGTAGACGGCGCCCACCTCCTGCCCCGTCGCCTTGTCGTAGGCCCGTAGCATCGCGCCGCGCTGACCGGACGGTGTCGTGAAGAAGCCACCCTCGCCGGCAATCAGCAGCGACTTGGTCGCGAGCACGCCGATGCGGCCGATGCGGCCCGTGCGCGGAATGTTCAGCCCCTTGAGCGCGGGATGGTTGCGGATGTTGTCCGGCGTCTCGCCATGCGCGATCTGCCAGACGAGGTCACCTTTGTTGAGATCGATGGCGGTAATGCGCCCGTACGGCGGCTTCACGAGGGGAAGCCCCTGGACGTTCAGCGCAGGAGGCCCCGCCTCGTCGCCGCCAGCACCGGCCGCCGGCAGCGGACGTGGCGGGTCGGCCGGATTCGGCGCGGTCCCACGAATGTACGCCATGTCCGACCGTTTCCCGTCCGAGGCCACGAGACCAAGCTGTGCGATCTGCGTGATCGAGTAGACGTAGAGAAAGTTCGTGTCCGGATCGAGCGATCCCCCATACCAGTTCACGCCGCCAGTGGTCGAGGGCAGCATCAGCGTGGCGAGCGGTCCTTCCCACCGGCTGACAACGGGCGGCGTGAAGAGCGGCCCGATCTTGTAGCGCGACGCGAGCTTCACCGCCTCGGCGCGCAACTCGGGCGTGAAGTCGATCAGATCGTCGATCGACACGCCCTGCCGGTCGAAGGCAGGCGGTTTGCTCACAAAGGGCTGCGTCGGGCTGGTCTTCTCCATCGGAATGGTCGACTGCTCGACGGCGCGCTCTTCGATCGGCCAGACCGGCTGGCCGTTCGTGCGATCGAGCACGTACACCCAGCCCTGCTTGGTGGGCTGCGCGAGCGCCTTGATCGTACGTCCATCGACCACGATGTCGGCGAGGGTCGGCGCGCACGGAAGGTCGAAATCCCAGATGCCGTGGTGCACGAGCTGATAGTGCCAGCGCTTCTTCCCCGTCTTCAGATCGACGGCCACGATGCTCTCACCGTAGAGCCCGTTGCCAGGCCGATGGCCGCCGTAATAGTCGCCGGTTGGCAGCTCGACCGGCAGGTAGACGAGCCCCAGCTCTTCGTCGACGCTCATCTGGGACCACACACCAGCGTTGCCGGAATTGGCGGCCGACGTCCCTTCCCACGTCTCGATACCGGGCTCGCCCGCCATCGGGATCGTGTGGAAGATCCAGAGCCGCTTGCCCGTCCGCACGTCGTAGCCGCGAATGTAGCCGTTGTCGTTGTCCCGGCGCCGGGGGATGCTGCCCGGCAGATGCGCCGCGCCGATGATGACGACGTCGCCGGCGATCACGGGCGCCGCGTGCAGGCCGATCTCGCCGGTCACCGGGTCCATCTCCTGGTCGGCTTCCAGCTTCAGATCGACGATGCCGTTCCGGCCGAAGCGCGGGATCGGCCGCCCGGTCTTCGCATCGAGCGCGATCATCTGGTAGCCCGGCGTGACGTAGACGATCCGCGCATCGCGGCCGTCGGTCCAGTACGCCAGCCCCCGGCCGGAGAGCTGCCGCGGCGCCGACTCGCCCCGCTTGCCCTCGTTCAGGCTGTGCATCCAGAGCATCTCGCCGCTCGCCGCATCGAGCGCCACCACCGCGCGCCGCGTGCCGGCGGTGCTGTACAACACGCCGCCGACCATCAGCGGTGTCGACTGGAGGTTGAACTCGGGCCGAGGACCGAGCGCGTCGGTCTTGAACCGCCACGCCACTTCGAGCTTCGAGAAGTTGGACCTGTTGATCTGATCGAGCGGTGCGTACCGCGTGTTGCGAAGATCACCGCCGTATGTCCGCCATTCGCCATTTGGTGCCCCGACCGCTGTGGCGGCTCCACGCTGCTGGGCCAGGCCGGCAAACGACGCCGCCACGACGACGGCACTCATCAGCACCACACGAACACGGCCCTGTCTCATGACATCTCCCCCCCAACGCGCCTCACGCGACCGAGCGAGTTTACGCTAAATGGGCGAACGCTCCGAACGATCCGAAGGATCTACCAGTCCGTGCAAGAGTCCCGGCCGGGCCACAGAGGCACAGAGAAAACATCTGGAAGAAACTCTGTGTCTCTGTGTCTCTGTGTCTCCGTGGCGCGTTGGTGACTGTCACCACGGTCTGGCAGTCTAGGTCGTCTTCCGGACCCTCACGCGTCCGACTTTGTTGACGCCACTGTAAGCCAGCAGTAGGTCGCCGTTCGGTGCAGTCACCATGTGCCGCACCACCCCGCCACCGTTCGGGATGTTCCACTTCTGGAACGTCCTGGTCGCGGGGTCGAAGCGCACCAGCGTATTCGGCTCGACGCCCGATTCGCTGTACCAGACCGCGCCGTCGGCGGTGGTGGAGATGCCGTACGGCTGCGACGGCGGCCCGCCCGGCGAGGCGAACTCCTGCACCTGCCTGGTCTTCAGGTCGAGCCGCCCCAGGTACCCGCGCGCGAAATCCGTGTACCAGACGATGTCGTTGGCGTCGACCGCGATGCGCCGTGGCCGCGCGCCCTCGGGCAATGTGTACTCAGTGATCTCCATCGTTTTCGGATCGATCGTGCCGATCTTGTTCGTTCGGAACAGGTCGAACACCGGCGTGCCGTTCGAGAGGACCACGATGCCGTACGGAGCCGACCGGGGCGGCGCCTGCTTGAGGGTGACGGCGCCCGTCTTCGGATCGAGCCTGCCGACGAAGTTGCCGCCCTGCACGGTGAACCAGAGGACGCCATTGCGATCGAAAATCGGCGTGTGCGGATCGCGCGCAGCCGGATCGGGCATCTTGAATTCGGCGACCTGCCCGGTCTTCGGATCGAGCTTGCCAATCAAGCCGGCCGCGTTGCCCGTGTACCAGATGTTGCCGTCGCGATCGGATACGAGGCCGTGGGGACCGTGCCGCCCGGGCAGCGGGAACTCACGCACCTGACCGGTGGTCATGTCCACGCGACCCAGCACGTTCGCCCGCTGGCCCGTGTACCAGAGGCTGCTTCCGTCGACGCCGAAGGCCGGGTCGTGCGGGTGGGCGTTGGGGGTTGTGGCGTCCCACTCGGTGAAATTCACGTCGACTTTGGGGCCGCTCTGGCCCCGCAGCGCCGGCACGAACAACGTCGCGCATGCCGCCGCAATCACGACTCCGGTGAGCCTACGTAAACTCATCATGGCTCCTCCTTTATAATCGGCGGGTCCGAACCAGCCTCCGCTAAAGCTTCGGCGGTCCGCCGTAGCCTTGGCGAAGGCGGAAGGACCCCCCACGCACGACATGTTCAGAATCGAATTCAGAAATGCAGTCTTTGCGGCAGCCGCCCTGGTGGGCGGCATCCCGCTGGCACTGCTCGCGTCGGCCAACGGTCCCGTCCCGGCTCGGACCGGCGGCTTCGGTGAAATGACGTGTCACCAGTGCCATTCGAACAACCCGCTCAACGATCCCTCGGGGCAACTCGCGTTCTCCGGCGTCCCTGCGACGTATACGCTCGGTCAACAATACCTGATTACGGTTGCGATGGTACACCCGCGGCTCGTCCGGGCGGGATTCCAGCTTTCGGCGCGCTTTGCCACCGGTGAGGAGACCGGCCGCAACGCCGGCGCTTTCCGCCCCGCCGACGATCTCACCGAAGCCGTGCCCGACGATGGCGGGCGGATCACCTACATCCAGCACACGGCGATGGGCGCGTCGGTGCCGATGCCCGGATCGGGCCGCTGGACGTTCCAGTGGATTGCGCCCGCCTCTGCCGCGCCGATCGCGTTTCACCTGGCAGCCAACGCCGCCAACGGCGACGGTCTGTCGCGCGACGACTTCGTCTACACGGCTACCGCGGCGTCTCAGCCAGCAGCCCCTGCGCCGTAACGAAGCGCGGCTCGATGTCGACCGGCACGTTCTTCAGCCGGTCGAGCACGGTCTGCACCGGTGGCCTGACGACCGCGAGCGCGTCGATCATCTGCCTCGCGTCCGTATAGCCGCCGATCGCCTGCAGCGTCATGATGTCGCGCGTCAGGTCATTGACGTTCTGCCGAATGCGCGCGGCATTCACGGCGAAGGTGCCGTCCGATGCCACCGTCACGCCACCGTTGTCCAGGAAGTAATTGAGCTGCATGGCGACGCCGCGGCCATGGGCCTCGTTGACGCCGAACCGGATCGACCGGA
>JBOGIR010000151.1:0-2441 GCA_050742335.1 Vicinamibacterales bacterium
GCAGCACCCTCACGATCTGTTCATGGAGCTGGCCGCGGAATACGACCGCCCGCTGACAACGACGCTGCGCTGGCAGATCTATGCCGGACCTGCCGGGGAACCTGCGCTCGGTCCCGCGGGATTCCCGCACCGATTGTCAGCTTTTCCCAACCCGATAGCGCCGATTTCGCACCATTGGCTGGATGCGACGCATATCACGTTTGGTGTTGTCACAGCAGGTGTGTACGGCGCGCGGTGGAAGGCCGAGGCCTCGGCGTTCAACGGTCGCGAGCCCGATGCCGAGCGAACTGACTTCGATCTCGCCGCGCTCGACTCGGTTGCCGGACGGTTCTCGCTGATGCCGAGTGAGCGCTTGGTGCTGCAGGTCTCGGCGGGTCATTTGCACGAAGCGGAAGCTGGAGTCGGTCGCCAGCCCCGCACCGATGTCAATCGTGCGACAGCATCTGCGACCTACCATCGTCGTGTCGGTGAGGGAGGTTTCCTGGCGACCACGCTCGCGTATGGCGTCAACGCAGAATTGGCGATCATCCCCGGAGGCCTGCTCGACGAAACCACGCACGCGGTCCTCCTCGAAGCGAGTGCGACGAGGGACGACCGGCATACGTGGTTCGGACGGCTCGAGATTGGCGGAAAAGGGGCGCACGACCTGCACGCGCATGAGTACATCACGAGCATCTTCACGGTTGGGAAACTGGAGCTCGGCTACGTGCGCCATCTTCGACCGTGGAAGGGTCTTCTCCCCGGCCTTGGTGGAGTCGTAATGGGAAGCGGCGTGCCACGGTTACTCGCCCCGCGATACGGCGGCCGAATCGCCCCTGGATTCGGTGTGTTCGCGACAGTCCGCCCGCTGTCACACCCCTCGACACCGGGGTTGTAGGCCCGACGCTCTTCGAGCATGCATGCCTCGTAAGCACACGTAGCGTCGGACAAGGGCGTCGCCTGCGATCGAAGGTACGCGGGGCGGCTCGCGTATGCTAGCGGAACCGTGTATCTGTCCGACATGGCGCCGACTGGGAAGGCGAGATCCGAGTGGCGTCCATGGCGGATGTGGCAGCCCGTACCGCCAACGATCTGGTATCTCGGTTTTACGAGCTTGCTCACCGATCTCTCGTCGGAGATGGTCGCGAGTGTCCTGCCGTTGTTTTTCGTGCTTCAACTGAACCTATCACCGCTCGCGTTCGGGGCGCTCGACGGTCTCTACAACGGTGTCACCGCGTTAACGCGGTGGGCGAGCGGGATTGTCGGTGATCGGTGGCATCGTCACAAGGAGGTGGCTGCCGCCGGCTACGCGTTGTCGGCGGCCTGCCGGCTCGGCCTGCTTGCTGCGGGTCGCGACGTGCCGGCGCTGGCAGCCGTGATTGCGTCGGACCGCCTTGGCAAGGGCATCAGGACGGTCCCGCGAGATGCCTTGATCTCGCTGAGCGCGTCTCGGGAACAGCTCGGGCAGTCGTTCGGGGTGCATCGCACGCTCGACGCGACCGGGGCCTTGCTCGGACCTTTCACCGCATTCGCACTCCTCGCCTTCGTGCCCGGTAGATTCGACGTAGTGTTCGTGACGAGTTTCTGCGTCGCCATCGTTGGTCTCGGCGTGCTGCTCCTGTTCGTCGAAAACAGCGCCTCTGCGGCCGAGGCCGTCGTGGATGCTGGGCCCGGTTCGCTTCGAGCCGCGTTGGACCTGTTGAAGGGGACGGACTTTCGTCGAGTCGTCGTAGTAGCGTCAGGATTGGGACTCCTGACAATCAGCGACGCATTCATCTATCTCGCGTTGCGGGAGCGCGTACCCGTGGTAACCCTGTTGTTCCCGCTGTTGTATGTCGGAACGGCGGTGTTCTACTTGCTCCTGGCGATCCCTATTGGACGTCTGGCAGACCACTGGGGCCGGTCACGAGTTTTTCTGATAGGACATGGCGTGCTGCTCGCGCTGTACGGTTTGCTTCTCGCCCCCGCGCCGCATACACTCGGTCTGCTGCTCAGCGTCGCGCTCCTGGGGACCTATTACGCCGCTACCGACGGTGTGACGGTGGCGCTGGCGAGTGGCATCCTGCCGGGGCCGCTGCGCGGCAGCGGGTTGGCAATCCTGACGACGGCGACGAGCCTGTCGCGCCTGATTGCCTCGGTTGCGTTCGGGTGGGCATGGACGACCATCGGCAAGGACGTCGCCATTGCCTCCTTCGGAGTGGCGCTCACCATCGGAATCGTCCTCGCCAGCATGGTTCTTGGTCGATACGAGAGGATTGTCGATGCGTGAGAAGCCGCCGCACACACGTCGACTCTGGATGTTCGTGGGACTCTGTATCGCAGCCATGCTCCTGGCCGGCGCCTACACCGCCCGTGCGATCTGGAGCGGACCACGCGCCTCGGTGCCGTCGAACGAAACCGCGGTACGGCTGTCGGCGCCGCCCCCACGTCCGTACCTGATCGTTCGAAGCACGGTCTCTGAT
>JBOGIR010000152.1:0-1943 GCA_050742335.1 Vicinamibacterales bacterium
CTCCACGGCCACCCGGACCGATCCCGCCACCAGCAGGGCCTTCGATTCCTGCATGCGCCGGAAGTGTGCCGTACAGGCCTGTGTGTTCCGGTACTTCTTCACGGCGAGCGCAAGACACGGCCGATCGCAGAGCACGGCGTCCAACATGCCGGTCGTATTGACACCGACCGCGACAGCCGCATGGTGCAGCACGTCGCGGAACGCCGCGAACGCATCCGCAGTGTCTGGCCGGCCGCGCTTGCGCTGATACACGAGGACGCCGCCCTCATCGAGCCGCGGCACGGCGCGCACATTGGCCGGGTGCGGCTTGAACACGATCTGCAGCCCACGCAGCGCGGGGTCGTCCGCCTGGCGAATTGCCCGCAGCAGTGCGATGACGAGCCCTGATTCATCGCGCGCAATGTTTGCCGAGGAACCGAGGTAGAGGAGATAGGGTGAGGCAGGATCAACACCAAGCCGGCTGCAGGTGGCCACACGCGAGCTGACGGGCCGGTCGAAGGCGAACCATTTGTCGAAGAACGGCGAGCCGGTGATGACGATCCGATCGGCTGGAATGCCGTGGATCGTCTGCGCTTCCTCGCGATGCCCGTGGTGCCACGCGAGCACCAGATCGGGCTCCACATGGAGTAGCCCCTTGGTCGTCAGGTTGTCCCAGCTCAGCACGGGCACAACGGAGGGAATGCCAAGCGTCTTCGCGGCCTTGACGTACTCGATTTCCTCGTCGAAACGCAAATTGACGGGCGACACCACCACGCGGTCCGGTCGATGCCGACGCAGCGCCGCCACAATGTGACGGCTCGGCGGCGCGACGGCCTCCACGGCACCGAGGAGTCGATCTGTGAACGAGGCGCGAAAGACGGCCCGGACCAACCGGCTGTTCTCCGACAACGACCGCAGCCAGGGCGGGAGGTACTGCCGCCAGCGGTCCCGGTAGAACGTGATCTCGGGACCCCGCCGGCAGTAGCTCGCGTACGAGCGCGCCTCGCGCGTGGCGAACAGCACGCGCCGCCAGACGCCGCGACGTTGCAGGGCCTTACCGACGGTGACCTGAGGCCCGCCGGCCAGCCACTCCTGGAACCCGCGCTCGTCGATCGGTCCCGAGTCGTGGTCGAAGAGCAGTGTGAGCCGATGGCCACGGGTGAGCAGATGCTCGATCGTGGTCTGGTGATACGGAAAGTACCCGGCCGTTCGCATCACGAACAGGATGTTCACCGACTCTCAATAATCCACCAGTGCTTTCCCCGACCACAACGGCTGCCGTTCCTCGGGGAGCATCGACTTCAGCCTCGAGACCGTGTCAACGCCTGGGCCGAGGCGGAACTGATAGATGAAGCGCTCGAGGTTTTCGGGTTGCGCGTCCTCAGGGATGTGCGCGCCGTGGGCGCCGGCAGAGTTCAGGAACGCGAGCAGCCGGTTCGGCCGGAAGCTGACGTCCTCGACGAGCCGGCACCGGCTGTCGCTGATCCAGAACGGCGCTGCGTCCTTCGCTTCCTCGTCGCCGTCGACGGCGTAGACCTGCGTTCCCCACGTCTCATCGTCGCCGGGCCGGGCGAGGTACAGGATGCAGGTGATGAACGACCACTTCGGATCGCGGTGCGGCCGGATGCGATAACCGCGACGACGCAACATGATGCGTCCTCCACTCCCGCGCAGCTCTACGGAACCTGGATTCACCTCCGGCCAGTTGCGCAGAATCCATTCGTCAATGGGCGCGCGAAACTTCTCGAGGAGGCGAGGTGCGATCAAGTTTGGAATCACATCCTCCGCGAGATAGGTCCACACGCGCTGCGAGTAGGTTGGCGCCAGGCAGAAAGGCACCGCAAGCTGCTGCTTACCGTCGGCCTTGTTCGGGAACAGCTCGACGGGGGGAAGGCCCCGCAGCAACGAATCATACAGGTAGCCCGGCAACAGACGATCGATGACTGTGTACGGAAAAGGCTCGA
>JBOGIR010000153.1:0-1733 GCA_050742335.1 Vicinamibacterales bacterium
CGGGCGGCCGGCTTCTTCGCGGAGGACAGTTGGCGTCCGGGTCCGCGCTGGGTCGTCAACGCGGGCGTCCGGTTCGACTGGGCGGACACGTTCGACACCTGGGGCGACGAGGTCCAACGCTCGTGGCAGGTCGGCCCGCGACTTGGCGCCACCTATCGGCTGACCGGCGACGGCCGGACCATCGTCCGCGGCGGCGTGAACCGAATCCACGATGCCATCAGTACCTTCCATGTCTTCTCTCAGGGATCTCTCCGGAAGGGAGCGAGAGATGAGTACGACCTGGACGGCGACGGTTCGTTCGAAACGGTCTTCACGATACCAGCGGTCATCGCGCGCCCGGCGCCTGCCCCCCGCTCCAATTACGGGCACGCGTCACCACGTCTCAAGCAGCCATTTACCGACGAGGTCGCGCTGGGAGTCAGCCGCCAGTTGCCATTCAAGATCATCGCGGACGTGACGTTCCTCCAGCGTCTGTACAAGGACAGGCTGGTCGCGATCGACACCAACGGCATCTACGAGGATGGGCGCTTCCTCGGCTACCGCGACCCGGCCTTCAACCAGATCTTCGAAGTGCGCAACGGACACGACAACTGGTTCGTCTACAGAGGGCTCGACCTCTCACTGCACAAGAGCTTCTCGCGCGACCTGCAGTTCCTCATCGGCTACTCTCACGCCCGTCAACGGATCGACGGCACGTGGGACCGCAACGATCCCGCCGGCTTTCTGCAACCGGAGGCCTTTCTGAACCGCAAAGGGATCGGGTCCCTCGTGCGTCCGGTGAACCTGGGGCAGATCGACAGTCTCCTGGATCCCTTGCAGCCCACTCAGTACACCCTTCGCAACAGCGGCGTGCCGCCGCACATCCTGAAGGTGAATGTCGCCTACGTCGCCCCGCTCGGGCTCACGGTCGGTGGGAGCTACCTGTTTCAGATGGGGCAGTACAGCGGTCCGATCCTGACGCTGATTCCCCAGGCCAGCGTGCCCCATCCGCCGACCGTCACGCTGTCGAACGGCCGTGTGGTCTCGAACCCCCTTGCAACACGGGTCAGATTCTTCTATCCGACGCGCGATGAAGGACAACTGCAGCAGCCATCGCTGAGCGTGCTGAACTTGCGGATGGGCAAGCGGTTCAGGTGGGGCACCCACACGCTGGACGGAGCCGTCGAGGTTTTCAACCTGTTCAACCAGGGCAACAATCTGTTCTTCAACGTGCCGACCCTGACCGAGGGCCAGCCCGCCTCGTTTGTCTCGAGCGAGACGCAGGCGCCGCGTGCGGGCCAGATCACCGTGCGGTGGGAGTTCTGACTGTCTGTCACCACCTTAGGCTTTAGGCGTGGGTCTGCTTACGGTTCCCGGCAGCAGGCGGCTCATGAGCCACGCCCGGGAAAACCTCCAGTCTCGATGGAGCGTGGCCAGGGAGATGCCGAGCACTTCGGCGATCTCGGTTTCCGTGAGGCCCGCAAAGAATCGGAGTTCCACGCCGGCCGCGGCCCGCGGATCCAGCGCCTCGAGCTGCGTCAAGGCTTCGTCGATGTGCAGCACGTCGAAGTCGACCGAATGTGCCAGCCCGGCGGCCGCCGTCAGAGAGACCCTCACGTTGTGTCCGCCCCGCTTCCCGGCACGCCTGGCACGGGCGTGGTCGATCAGAATACGGCGTAACTGCCGGGCGGCGACCGCGAAGAAGTGTGCCCGGTCCTGCCATTCGACGGCCCGGGACGAAAACAGCTTCAAGT
>JBOGIR010000154.1:0-2130 GCA_050742335.1 Vicinamibacterales bacterium
GCCAGGATGGCGAGCACGAGCGGCGTGGCGGACGCGGCGACCAGGTCCTTGCCGAGATCCATACGTAGGAGTCTTATACATTGTAGTTCTATGTATGTCAACAACATGAGGGTGTGACGCCCGAGAAATCGCCTTTGGCGCTGCGATGAACCGCGCCACCGCCAGCCGGACATCTCGATGAGATGCGGTTCGCTGGACGGTCGTCACGTGGCGACTTGCCGGCGAAACCGTGACCCTACGGGGCCGGCGCGAGGATGATGAGGACGAGCAGCCGGCCGGTACCGGTGTTGCGGATGCCGTGAGGCACACCTTCGGGTGCAACCAACAAGACTCCAGCCTGCATCGGAACGTCGCCGGTTTCGAGCAAGAACAGTCCCTGGCCTTCAATGACGTGGTAGACCTTATCCATGCCTGCATGCGCGTGGAGCGCATGCTCCTGCCCAGGCTCGAACGCATTCAGGCCGACCATCACGTGCTCGGACCGGAAGATCGTGCTCTTGCCCATTCTGTCGGGCGAGTAGACGGCGTGGTCGCGGGGGTGGATCGCGATGGGATGTTCCATGGGGTGATACTAGCGGAAACGGCGCCGGCGCTTATTTATCGTATTGCTGATATAAGGTAGGCGGCATGTCGCGCTGGCTGCTCGGTCTGTTGGGTGCGCTGCTGCTCGCTGCCTGTGGATCCTCGCCTCCGGGGGACCACGCCACCACGATCCCGAACGCCGAGCCGGCGCGAGCCGTTGCGCCCATTGAGGATGGTCCGCCGACGCTCACCGCCGGCGACCTGGCGGCTGCCGCGGCATTCTACCGCCGGAAGACCGTCAGCATCATCGTCGGCTCCGGGGCGGGCGGCGGGTTCGACACCACCGCCCGCCTGGTGGCGCGCCACATCGGCAGGCACATCCCGGGCACGCCTACGGTCATCGTCGTCAATATGCCGGGCGGAGGCGGCCTGGTAGCAGCCAACCACGTGTTCAACGCGGCCCCAAAGGACGGCACGGTGATCGGCCTGTTCCCCGAGGCACAGGTGATGAACCAGCTCACCGATGGAGAGGGCGTGCAGTTCGACCTCCTGAAGTTCAACTGGCTGGGCAGCTCCTACGACGATCCCAATGTCTGCATCATTCGCTCCGACGCATCGGTGACGGCGTTTCAGGACCTCATCGGCCGCGCCGCGCCGATTGCCATTGGCGGCACAGGACCTGGTTCCAACAGCCACGACGCGCCGCAGGTGCTGGCGAGAGCGACCGGAGCCAGTCTCAGGACGGTCGCCGGCTACTCGACCACGAACGACGTGCGGTTGGGGATCGAGCGGGGAGAGGTTCAAGGCATGTGCCTCGGGTGGGAATCAGTTCAGTCGACATCCGCCCAGTGGCTGGAAGACAAATACGCGCAGGTTTTCGTGCAGAACGGGATCGCGCGCCACCGGGATTTGCCAGACGTACCGCTGGCTCTCGAGTTCTCTCGGGACGAGGAAAGCAAGGTCCTGCTGAGGCTGCTGGACGCGCCCAGCTCGATATCCAAGCCGTTCGCCTTGCCACCGGACGTGGACGAGCGTCGCGTGCGGGTGATGCGCTCTGCGCTTTCGGCCACCTACTACGACCCCGTGTTCCTGGCCGAAGCAACAGCCATGCGGCTCGATTTCCAGCCAAAGACCGCGCATCAGATTCACCAGGTCCTCAGCGAGGTGCTGACAACACCACCCGATATCGCGGCGAAGTACCGACAGATCATTCAACCGTGATCTCTAGCGCCATGGAGAGAATGAGCATGCGACGGAAGAATCTGAAGGTCGAAGTCAACAACGCGGTCTTTTCGTTGCCCTGTCACGTCGCCCAGGAAGAAGGCTTCTTCCACGACGAGGGATTAGACGTAGATCTCATCCCGGCCGGCTCCGGTCGCGACCGGGATAAGGAGGTTCCGGAACAGCCAATTGAGGATCACAGGGCGGTGAAATCCTATGGCTGGCACGAAGGGATCGAGCACGGAGAGTTCTGCATGTACCGGGCCTGCGAGTGGGGTCAGATCCGCCGGACGCAGGACAGCCGGGAAGGCGCGCGCGTGATCTCGAAGCGGGCTGCGATTGCGACGCAGGCGATTGTTGTCAGGGGAGATTCCCCTTACAACGTAC
>JBOGIR010000155.1:0-6233 GCA_050742335.1 Vicinamibacterales bacterium
CGCCGACGACATCGAGGCGCGACACGGTGTCCGCCCGACGTGGCCGTCGTGGGACGCCGCCCGGGCGACGCGTCGCCAGATGTGGACCTGCAACTGTTCCGCATCGCGCAGGAGGCCGTGACCAACGCCACACGCCACGCCCAGGCGCGACACATCGTCATCGCGCTCAACCAGGACCCTGATGGCGTGACACTGCGAGTCACCGACAACGGCATCGGTATGACGACGAAGACCAACGAGCGCGGCATGGGATTGCACAGCATGCAGGCGCGCGCACGGCTGCTGGGCGGACGAGCCACGATTGCCTCGCGCAGGCGGCGCGGAACGTGTGTGACCTGCTGGGTGCCGCACCGGGGGTCAGGGCTCTAGCCTGACGGATCGAGGTTACGAAGGGAACCATGGGCATGCGGAACGTCGCCGGCACGAGACATCGGTTCGAATCCCGCAAGCTGCGGATCCTGATCGTGGACGACCATCCCGTCACGCGGAAGGGGCTCGCGCAACTGATCAACGACGAGGCCGACATGGCCGTGTGCGGCGAGGCCGACACGGTGGCCGGCGCGCTGGCGCTCGTCAAGACCAGGGCGCCGGAGGTCGCCATCGTCGACCTCTCGCTCGGCGAGGGTGACGCCAGCGGCATGGAACTCATCAAGGCACTCGCGACGGCCCATCCCGACGTGCGCGTGCTCGTGCTCTCGATGTACGACGAGATGCTCTTTGCGGAGCGGGCCCTGCGCGCCGGCGCCACGGGGTACATCATGAAGCGCGGCGCGATGCGCGACCTCCTCCACGGCGTGAGGCGTGTGGCCGCCGGCAAGCCGTTCGTCAGCGAGAAGGTGTCCGAGCGTATCTTCGCCAGCGTGTCGGGCCGGCATCGGCCGTCGGGGCACGATTCGCCGCTCGAGCGGCTCACCGACCGGGAGCGCGAAGTCTTCATGCTGATCGGCCGCGGCTTCGGCACTCGAGAAATCGCCACGCGACTGAATGTCTCCGTCAAGACGATCGAGAGCCACCGCGCCCGCATCAAGGAGAAGCTCGGTCTGAGGAGCGCGCCGGAGCTGATGCGCGTCGCGGTGAGCTGGGCGGCGCCCTGACGGCTCTCCGGCTACTGCAGATTTCCAGATTGGTCGATTGAAGACTGTTGGTGAATGACGAGTGTCGATTGTCGACCGGGCTTCGACGGATTCCCACCTCCGTCACTCGCCAGTCACTTCGACAATCCTCATTCAGAAATCGTCAACAATCATCAATCGGGCAATCTGCAATCCGCACTAATATTGTCCCGCGCCACTGCCAATGGCTGAAGACGACTCCCGACTGATTCGGCATCTGTATGCGGGTGCGCTCCAGCGCGACCCTGAGGAGCGCGACGAGTACCTCGACGAGGCGTGCGCGGACCGGCCGGACCTGCGTGCTCGCGTGTTGGCGCTGCTCGAGGCGCACTCGCAGGACTTTCTCGACGCCACCACCGCCTCGACAACGGAGTTGTCAGCCCGCCGCCCATCCGGGGGGCCTGCGTCGGGTGAGCTGGAGGGCCGGAAAGTCGGCAATTACATCATCCGGCGGGAAATCGGCCGCGGGGGAATGGGTGTGGTCTATCTCGCCGACGACACCCTGCTGCCACGGCGAGTCGCGCTCAAAGCGCTCAACCCGGGGTTCAGCCAGACGCCGGCCCTTCGCGAGCGGCTGCGCAACGAGGCCCGGCTCGCGGCGGCGCTCGCCCACCCTGGCATCGCGACGGTCTATGCGCTCGAAGAGATCGACGGCGAACTGTACATTGCGTGCGAGTTCGTGCCGGGTGCGCCGCTGCGTGCGCTCCTGAAGTCGGGACCCCTTCCGGTTGAACAGGTCGTCGACATCGGCCTGCAGGTGGCCAGGGCGCTCGCCGAGGCACACACGCACGGCATCGTGCACCGCGACCTCAAGCCCGAGAACGTCATGAAGACCCCGAGCGGGCTCGTGAAGATCCTCGACTTCGGGCTGGCCCGGGCGGAACAGTCCACGCAGCCACGGCTGACGCAAACGGGCATGATTGTGGGGACGCCCGCGTACCTCGCGCCGGAACAGGCGCTCGGCCAGCGCACTGATTTCCGCACCGACCTCTTCGCGCTCGGCCTGCTGCTGTACGAGCTGGCGTCGGGCATGAACCCATTCGCGGCCAAGAGCGTCACGGCCACCATCGCCCGAATCGTCGAGGAAGATCCGCCGCCGCTCTCCGAAGTGCAGCCGCGGAGCCGCCCCGATCTCGAGCGCATCGTCGAACTGTGTCTGCGCAAGGACCCGCGCGAACGCTACGGGTCGACGCAGGAGGTCGTCGCCGAGCTCGAGCGCCTCCATACCGAACTCATCCGACTTCGGCTGACTCCGTCTTCGGGTATTCCTGCGACGCCGGTGCGCCCGCAGCCCGGCGCGAAGGCGTGGCAGTGGCTGGCGATTCACCAGCTCATCGTGTCGGCGATCTACCTGGCCATGCTCTACCCGGTGTGGTACGCGCGGGCGTGGCTGCCTGCACCGTGGGGGCTGCTGTTCCTGTTGGGAGTGCTGGCCACGGCTGCGGCGGCGACGAGCCTTCGTCTCCACCTGTGCTTCACGGCCCGGGCGTTTCCGCACCTGCTCGCCGCACAGCAGGCGTGGACGTGGCGGCGCACGCGCCTGTGCGACCTGGCATTCGCCGCCGCACAGATCGGGGCCGCTCTCGTCATCGGCGGCGGCCATCCAGAGTTCGCGATGCTGTTTGTCGGTGTCTCGACGGCGGTGCTCGTGGCCACCTTCGTCATCGAGCCGGCCACGGCAGGGGCGTCACTCAGCGAACGCGCCGACGTCGCCTGACTACTTAAGCCCCAGATTCAATTCACTTGATGATCACGACACACCGAGGCACTGAGGCACCGAGGCAAGTCATCCGTGTTTCTCGGAGTCTCGGTGTCTCGGTGGGCCGCATTCAGTGTCAACACAATTGACTCTGGTGGAACTCTGGGATTGCTTCAACACCCACGAGCGTGAGGCGGTGACGTGGGGCATGTCCGAAGCAAAACCGTAGTCAGCGTAAGCGCGAAGCGAGCCCCCGATGGTGGGAAGAAGATGGACGCACGACGAGCTGAGCCGGTTTTGCGAAGCGACATGCCACAGGTCGCCGCAGCGAGGTTGTGAAAACCGGTCCTATTCTCTCTGGGCCAACTGGCGCTCGAGCGTCGTGCGCGTCGTCACAAGGGTGAACGACAGCGACTCGCGCGGGATGCTGGTCACGAACGGGCCAATGAGCCAGCCGAACCCTGTGGGGATGCCTCGTGTGAGCGAGATGGCCTCGCACTGCACGTACGTCCCGCCGTCCCGCTCTAGAAAGCGCCAGTAGGTATACAGCCGCCAGAGATAGCCGCCGTCCTGCCCCATCGGTTTCTCCCGCTCGCCAGGCGTATCCGGATTCTCGACCTCGGCGATGCGCACGCTGTAGATGCGACTCTGTGCCCGGTCGGGCGCCGGGCGCGAAAACCGTGCCTCGTGCTCGCTATTGACGACGACCGTAATCACCTTCTTCATGAAGAAGCGGAGAAAGACGCGATACATGTCGCCCTCGTGCGAGAGGGTGCGCGAGCGCGCGACGGCCGGCCGATAGATGGTGGCGTGCTCGTCGTAGTTCTGCAGGAGCGTCAGTGCCTGATTCACGGTGGCCTTCGGCACGAAGACGGAGCCGAGCCAGTGATGAATGAGGCCGCCCGGAACCTCAATCGCTTTCCCGTCGTCTCGTGTCGTGAGACGCTCGATGACGAGCTCGCCACGGTGGACTCTCTCGAGCGTCGCGCGACGCTCCGCATCCGAGCGGCCGTCAATCCACAGGAAGGGGACGTCGCGGTTGGCAAGCGCCTCCGTGACGCGCACGTACCGATCGAAGGCGGCAACCGTGCGCGGCTGCAGTTCGGCCCCGGCGGCGGAGGCGGCCTGGATCACGAGCACGAACACCGCCCCACGCCATGACCTCGACGCCTGCATGAACGGTGGTAGCATTGGCCCCCCCATGACGGATCGCTTCAGGTGGCGGCTCGACCCGGCCACCACTGTCGCGATGGCCGGCGCGGCGACGATCGGCGCGCAGTTCATTGCTGGAAAAGCGTCGCGCGATGCGCTCTTCCTGGCCTACTTCGAGCCGACGGCGCTCCCCGCGGTGATGATCGCCACCTCGGTATTCTCCATCATCCTGGTCGTGGCCGGCTCGAGGCGTCTGGGCCATGTTCCCCCGGGTTCGTACGTGCCGGTTGCCTTCGCCGTGAGCGCGGCGCTCCTTCTGGTGGAGTGGGGACTCACCTTTACCGCCCCGAAGGTGGCCGCGATTCTGCTTTACCTGCACGTCTCGGGCGTCGGCCCCATGCTCGGATCCGGGTTCTGGCTGATCGCCAGCGAACGCTTCGATCCGCGCACGGCGAAGAAGCGCTTCGGGCAGATCGGCGGAGCCGGCACCATAGGCGGACTCGTGGGCGGGCTGGTCGCGGCCCGACTCTCCACCGCCGCCGGTGTCAGCGCCATCCTGCTGCTGCTGGCCGCGCTGAACGCGCTGTGCGCCTGGCATACCCGATCGCTGGCCCACCTCCCCGCAGGGGCCGTACCGGTGCGCGGCGGGCCGGCCGCGCTGCCGGCCCGATCGGGGGCTCGCGTCCTCGTCGATACGCCGTACCTGCGGAACCTGGCCCTGCTCGTGCTCCTCGGCACGATCGCGGCGGCCTTTGTCGATTACGTGTTCAAGGTACAGGTCAAAGCATCCTTCGGGCCGGGTCCGAGCCTCGGAAGCTTCTTCTCGCTCTACTACTCCGCGGTGAGCGTCCTGACGTTCGCGCTCCAGGCATTCGGAAGCCGCGCCGTGCTGGAACGACTCGGGCTCTCGGCCGCCATGAGCGCGCCGTCGCTCACATTCGTCGTGGGGACGGCGGCGTCGCTGCTCGTTCCCGGACTGCGCAGCGTGGTTGCGACTCGGGCCAGTGAAGCCGCATTTCGAGGATCCCTGCTCCACTCGGGCTACGAGCTTTTCTATACACCCATCGCGCCGCACGACAAACGCGCCGTCAAGGCGGTCATCGACGTCGGCGTCAACCGTTCCGGCGACATCATCGGCGCCGGGATCATTCAGATCCTGTTGTGGGTGTTCCAGGACAGCCAGACGGCGACGCTGCTCGGGCTGGCGCTTGGCTGCTCGTCGCTCGCACTGGTGGTCGCGAGTCGCTCGAGCCGCGGATACGCCCGGGCGCTGGAGCAGGGAATAATTGAACGCGCCGTCGAGATCGACCTCAAAGACGTTCCCGATCGACTGACGCGCACGATCGTTCTCAGAACGCTCAATCGGTCTCGGCCGGCGCACGCCACCGCGCCCACCGGCACGACGGTCCCCGTGGCGACGCGCACGGATGCCGATCCCGAGGTTCAGGACATTCTGGCGCTGCGATCGCGCAGGCCCGACACCGTGCTCGGCGTGCTCCGCCGCGACGGGGCACTCTCGCTGTCGCTCGTGCCGCACGTCATTCCCCTCCTCGCCTGGGACGCGGTGGCCGACGACGCCGTGCGAGCGCTGCGGACGGTCGCCGAAGAGTGTCTGGGCGAGTTGATCTCCACCCTCATCGACCCCGACCAGCCGTTCGTGGTCCGGAGGCGACTGGCCCGTGTGTTATCCGCGTGCGTCTCGCAGCGCGCCGCCGATGGTCTGTTGCTTGGCCTCGAGGACCTGCGGTTCGAGGTGCGTGTCCGGTGCGGACGATCGCTTGCCGCCGTCGTCGCGAAGAGCTCCCAGGTACGGCTCGACCCGGCGCGACTCCTGGCCGTCGTGCAGCGGGAAGTGACCGTCAGCCGCCGTGTCTGGGAAGGCCGCCAGGTGATCGACGACGCCTCGGCGGCTGGTGGTGAGCGGTCGCCGCTCGAGGAACTGGTCGGCGACAGGGCCTGCCGGGCGCTCGAACATGTCTTCACGCTGCTGGCACTCGTCCTGCCGGCGGAGCAGCTTCGCCTCGCCTACCTTGGCCTCCACACGGCGGACAGGAAGATGCGAGGCCTCGCCCTCGAGTATCTCGACAGCGCGCTCCCACCTGAGGTTCGCGATCGGTTGTGGCCGTTTCTCGAGAGCGACGGACCGCCGCGCCCCACTGGCCGCTCGCGCGACGAGATTCTGCAGGATCTGCTGCGCTCGAATCAGTCCATCCTGCTCGATCTCAAGGGCCGGAAGACACGCGGCGACTGAGCCCTGGTCAGAGCTCTGT
>JBOGIR010000156.1:0-19586 GCA_050742335.1 Vicinamibacterales bacterium
ATCCCGCTCCGCGCTCGACTGGTGACGCGCTGTGACCATGCAGATGACTGGGGACATCACGATTTCAACAGTAACGGTGTGTCGTTCACGCTTCTTACTTCTCGCTGCTCTGTTCGTGTTCAGGTTCACACGGTCCGGCTGAAGCCAGGCTGAAGCCGGACACTACGTACGCCGGGGCTCAGCGCACGTCTTGTTCGCCCTCAGGCAGCCCTCAGCCGAACGCTGAACCGAACGTGAACACGAACCGAGAACAGAGAACCGAGAAGTGTGAACGACAATGTCAGCCAAGCAGGTCACGATCTTCGGTGAGCCGGGCAGGCGAGATGGACGCGGGGCGTTCCGTCGAGCGCGCCAGCACGATCGAGACGAGCTCGGTGAGCCCTACCGACACGTTGATGATGCCCAACCCGGAGACGGCGCCCCGTACGAAATTGTTCGTGATGAAGGCCTGCAGCGGAGGCATCAGCTCCGCAAAGTAGTTGCGATCCCAGAATGCCGACCATGGGATCACGATCAGCACGAACCCGATCTCGAGGAAGAACGCCACGAGCAGGAGGCGCTTCACCGCTGATGGCTCCCCGCCTGCGCCTGCGTGCGCGCCAGCTGCTCGATTCGCCTGCGGACGTCGCGGTACCCGGCGGCGTCGGCGTCGAGGTCGATGAGCACGGCCAGCGCGCGCGCCGGCTCGCCAAGCCGTTCGAGTGCGCCGGCCAGATCGTACAGCACGGCACACCCTTCCTCCCGCGTCGGGGCCTGACCGTCCGCCGCCCGTTCGAGCCACTCGACGCCCATCTCCAACTCCCCGCGTCCGACATACAGCCGGCCGAGCTCTGCCGCGGCCCTGACTGTCGTGTGCGGAGCACGTGCAGCCTCCTGCAGGTCCGCAATCCCCTGTTCGGTCCGTCCTGCCTGGAGATGGCCGACGGCGCGGGCGAAAGGATCGTCCGCACGCGACGAATCTGTACCGCCAATACGGGCCAGCACGTCGCTCAGATCGATCTCGACTGATTCCATGCCGGCCGCCGCAGCCGTGTGCGAATCCCTATCGGGTTCAGCACTCTCGACGGCCCGCCGCCGGCCCCGAACGTCTGCGACCGCCCGATCTCCATCGGGACTGCCCAACAGTTCCGTTGCGCGCCGCAGCCGGTGGGCGTGCGCTTCGCACTCCGGATCCCGTTCGAGGAGATCTTCAGCAATGACGCGCGCCTCCGCCCCTTTGCCCATGTCCAGGTAGGCGTCGGCAAGCTGCGCCTGCGAAGCCCGAAGCGGGCCGTCGAGTCCGGCATCCACGCAGAGCTCCACGAGCTTGATGAGTGCCGGGGGATGCGGGGCCGCCCGAACGAACGTCTGCAGTGCTTCAATCGCCTGCGTCCAATCGCCTCCGAGAAGCGCCGCGTCGGTGGCGACGTCGAGACAGCCGAATGCGGTCTCGATGCGCCCCTGGGCCACCCACTCGAGCGCAAGCTGGACCACGTCACCATGCCGCGCCGCGTCGAGCGTGAGCGCTCGCATGAGCACCGCGCGACCCTGCAGCTCGTTTCCGGACGCCAGCTGCTTCTTCGCCATCTCGAACACACGCGCCGGATCGTCGGCCGCCTCGCCAGCGCCTGGATCGGTGGGAAGGGCTGGGGTGGGTGACGCCTCAGCGTCTGTCCCGTCGAGCGCCCGCATCCGTTCGACACAATCGGCGACGCCTCGCTCGTCGCCGCGGAGGCGCCGCCGCTCCGCCAAGTGACGCACGTGCTCCTTGGCATCGGCGAGCCGATGCTGACGGTACGCGATGTCGGCCAGCTGCGACAGCGAGTGTTCGTGATGCGGTTGTGCCTTGAGCGTCTTCTTGTAGAACGCCTGGGCTCGTGGCAGCGCACCTTCCGCGAGCGAGCGATCGGCAATGTGCGTGAACTGCGCCACGGCGCGCTCCGTGTCTCCAGCGCGAATGTACAGGTCGCCGAGCGCGTTGATGGCGTTGACGTCGCGCGGCTGATCCTCGATCAACCGCACGTACTCTTGAATGGCTCCCCTGAGCTGTCCCTGGCGAAGGAGTTTCTCCGCCTTCTTGAGCGCGGCCTCCCGATCGATGGGCACCCTGCGATCTACTCCATGGTATCGAACAGTGAGGGCGGCCTGAACGACCGGCGATGCAGCGCGGAGTAGCCGAACCGCGCCACGGCCGCCAGATGATCGGCGGTGGCGTAGCCCTTGTGGCGATCGTAGCCGTAACGGGGATCGACGGCATGGTGCGCCCGCATCTCCCGATCGCGCGTCACCTTGGCGACAATCGACGCCGCGGCGATCGCCGTGCACCGGCGGTCGCCGTGCGTGACGGCGCGCTGCGCGATCGACAGCCCTGGAATGCGGAAGGCGTCGACCAGCACGAGGTCGGGCAGCGGCGCGAGCGCGAGCACCGCGCGTGACATCGCCGTCAACGACGCACGGTGAATGTTCAGGTCGTCGATCTCCCCGACGTGCGCCGAGGCGACCGCCCAGCCGAGCGACGTCGCGGTGATGGCGCCGTAGAGCCGCTCGCGCTCGGCCGCCGTGGTCAGCTTGGAATCGCAGATGCCCGGGATGTGGCGATCGGGATCGAGAATGACGGCCGCCGCCACGACAGGACCCGCCAGGCAGCCGCGGCCCACCTCGTCGCATCCGGCCACGCGAGAGAACCCCCAGCGCCGCATGGCGTTTTCCAGGGTCCGCCGCGCGCGCACTCGCACCATGGCCCGATCACCGCCGGGTCATCGTCTCTTTCATTCGGGCCGCCTTGCCCTTCAGGCTGCGCAGGAAGTACAGCTTCGCACGCCGCACGCGAGCCGACCGGACGACGTCCACTTTGGCGATCGACGGCGAGTGCAAGGGAAAGATGCGCTCCACGCCCTGGCCGAACGAGACCTTGCGCACCGTGAACGAGGCGCGCGCGCCACCCCGGTGCATGCCGATGACGATCCCCTCGAAGATCTGGATGCGTTCCTTGTCGCCCTCGCGCACTTTCACGTGCACGCGGACGGTGTCGCCGGATTTCATGTCCGGTCGAGTCGTCAACTGCGCCTTCTCGACCAGTTCGATCGCGTTCATCGCTCCCTCTCCTGTTCCTTCCGAATCTCGTCCAGCATCCGCCGTTCCTCGTCGTCAAGGGCGGCCGTGTTCAGCAACCCGGGGCGGCGATCCAGCGTGCGCCGAAGGGCCGTCATCTTCCGCCAGCGCCGAACCTCCTCGTGGTGCCCCGACAGCAGCACGTCGGGCACCTGGTGCCCGGCAAATTCCGACGGACGCGTGTAGTGCGGGTAATCCAGCAACCCGCGGGCAAACGAGTCTTCCTCCACCGACCGTGAGTCGCCGACGACACCCGGCACCAGCCGGCCGATCGCATCCACCACGACCAGCGCGGGTAGCTCGCCGCCGCTCAGCACGTAGTCACCGATCGACAGCTCATCGGTCGCCACCACGGTCCGGACGCGTTCGTCCATCCCTTCATATCGGCCGCACAGCAGCACGAGATGCGCCATGGTACTCATCCGTACCGCCTCGGCCTGCGTGAACGTCCGCCCCTGCGGCGACAGCAGGATCACGGCCCCGGGCTCGCCGCGGCGTGCCCTGATCGCTTCCACAGCGCGTGCCAACGGCTCCGGCTTCATCACCATCCCGGGGCCGCCGCCGTACGGCACGTCGTCCACGCTTCGGTGACGATCGGTCGTATGGTCGCGCAGGTCGTGTACCTCGATGTCCAGAATGCCCCGCTCGATGCCGCGACCGACCACGCCGTCCGCGAGGCCGGCCTCGACCATGCGCGGGAAGATCGTCACGATGTCGAACTTCATAGTAGTAGGCAGCAGACGGTAGGCGGTAGGCAGTGTATTACGACACGCGCCCCTGGTGACTGCCTACTACCTACTGCCTACTACGCTTCGTCTCATTCAGCTCGAGCAGCCCCTCCGGCGGCTCGATTCGAATTCGCCGGGCGGTCACGTCGATGTCCACGCAGATATCGACGGCCAGCGGAATCAGTATCTCGCCGTTGGGGCCGTCGACCACGAGCCGGCTGCCCCCAGCACCACCTTCGACCCGCACGACCGGCCCAAGCGTGGCGCGGTGCCCGGTCTGGACGGTGCATCCGACGAGCTGGTGCTCGTAATAACGACCCGACTCGAGCGGCTGAAGCGTCTCTTCGGGCACCCGCAGTTCGAGACCTGCGAGCGGTTCCACATCTTCGCGGCGCGACCGCCCTTCGAACGCGATGACCGGACGTCCGTTCTGTACCCTCGCCGACACAATCGTCAGCGGCTCCTGGCGCCCTTCGGTTCGGGTCCACACCGCCGCGCCCGGCCGGAAACGCTCGTCGACGAAATCCGTCTCGGGATTCACCGCGACCTGGCCACGGAGCCCGTGAGGCTTGGCAATCCGTCCTACGAGCACCATGTCGTCCCAATTCCGGGATCCGGGATCTGGGATCCGGGATCCGGGGGGATCCGGGATCGGGGATCCGCCAACGCGACCCCTACCAATCTCCGGTCCCTGATCCCTGATCCCTGATCCCTGATCCCTGATCCCTTCCATCATTAGTCTCTGATATCGAGCTGCGCCCGCTTGCCGTGCCGCTCGGCGGTCGCCGCCAGCAGCGTCCGCAGCGCGGCGGCCGTGCGTCCCTGCCGGCCGATGATCTTGCCCATGTCGCCCGGAGCGGTTCGTAGTTCGAGCACGTTGACCCCGCGCCGCACGCTTTCGGTGACGCTGACCGCGTCGGGGTGATCGACCAGCGCGCGCACCACCACTTCAATCACCACCCGGAGCGGGCTCGCACCATCCGCGGCAGTTTGCGGCCCAGACATCTAACGAGGCCCTGCCTCAGACCGTCGAGTATGCACAAGCGGCTCCGCTTCGCTAGGCGCAGTATCTCTCGCCCGCGCTCCGCGCGCGCGAGACGTCTTGAAAGGCCCGTCCAGAACGTGACTCATGTGCATGACTTTTGGCCTTTCAAGACGTCTACGGGACCGCAGGGGTTTCGGGCACCGTCGAGAGGTCGCGCGACAGGTGCTTGCTCAACAACGTGCGCACCGTGTCCGACGGCTTCGCGCCTCGTTTCAGCCAATGCTCGAGGCGCGCCTTGTTGATGGCGACCGCCGCCGGCTTCGCCCGGGGGTGGTACGTGCCGACATTCTCGACGAAGCTGCCGTCGCGGCCCGATCGCCGCTCGGTGACGACCACGCGGAAATAGGGCTTCTTGGTCGACCCCGCCCGTCTCAAACGAATGGATAACATCAGTCCTCCTGTATGGCTCTGGGCTCTAGGCTTTAGGATTTACGCTCCAGGCCTTCAGGAGCCCAAAAGCCTCAGACCCAAAGCGTCTAAAGCCTAAAGCCCAAAGCCTAAAGCCTGATAAAGCCTTCACCTCGTTTTGATCAGTCCCCACGGCCCCCCCTTCTTACGCTTCCTGCCGGAGGGGGCCGACACCGCGCGTTGCGGTGCGGGTGGGAGCCTCATACCAGGACCCATGCGCGGCATGCCGCCCTGGCCGATCATCTTCAGCACCCGGCGCATTTCCGTGAACTGCTTGAGCAGCCGGTTCACCTCCTCGACCGACGTACCGCTGCCCGCAGCAATCCGCTTCCTCCGGCTGCCGTTGATCACCGCGTGATCGCGCCGCTCGGCCGGCGTCATCGAGCAGATGATCGCCTCGACGCGCCCCATCTGCTTTTCGTCCGGCTTGTTGTCGGCGAGCTGCTTCAGGTTGCCGAGTCCCGGAATCATGCCCAGCACGCTCTCGAGCGGCCCCATCCGCCGGATCGTCTTGAGCTGGGCACGGAAGTCGTCCAGCGTAAACTGGTTTCTCCGGAGTTTTTCTTCGAGCTGCTCCGCTTCGTCCAGGTCGATGGCCTGTTCGGCCTTCTCGATGAGCGACAACACGTCGCCCATGCCGAGCATGCGCGAGACAATCCGGTCGGGATGGAACAGTTCGAGATCGTCGAGCCGCTCGCCGCTGCCGACAAACGCAATCGGCACCCCGACGACCGAGACGACGGAGAGCGCCGCGCCACCCCGCGCGTCGCCATCGAGCTTCGTGAGCACGACACCGGTCACCCCGACGCGGCGATTGAACTCGCCCGCGCTCTTGATCGCGTCCTGACCCGTCATGGCGTCGGCCACGTAGAGTAGATCCGCCGGCTGCACCGCAGTCTTGATCGCCTGCAGTTCGTCCATCAGTTCGTCGTCAATGTGCAACCGGCCCGCGGTGTCGACGATGACGGTGTCGAACCCCTTGGCCCTGGCCTCCGCCAGCGCGCTCGTCGCACGCGTCACCGGATCCATCGTGTCCGGAGCGTGCACGCGAATCTCCGCCTGCTCGCCGAGCACCGACAGCTGCTCGATGGCGGCGGGTCGCCTGACGTCGGTGGACACCAGCAGTGGATGCCGACCCTGACGAATGAGCCACTTCCCCAGCTTCGCGGCGGTGGTCGTCTTGCCGGAGCCCTGCAGACCGAGGAGCAGGACCACTCGCGGCATCGCCGCGCCCTTGGTGAGCCCTCCCTCCGCATCGCCAAAGAGCTCCAGTAGCTCGTCGCGGACAATCTTGATGACGTGCTGCCCGGGGGTGAGGCTGCGCAACACGGCCTGGTCCATCGCGCGGTCGCGGACACGATCGATGAACGCCTTGACGACCTTGAAGTTGACGTCGGCCTCGAGCAGCGCCAGCCGAATCTCCCGGAGCGCGGCCTCGACGTGCTCCGGTGTCAGCCGCGCTTCTCCGCGCAGCGATGTGAAAACGTCCTGGATCCGTTGGCTCAGCGACTCGAACATGGAAATGGAATGTGGATCTACACCGACGACAGGCGGTGCCCCAGCTTGTCCTTCTTGGTCTTGAGATAGCGGCGCGTGAGCTCGGACGCCGGAATCTCCAGAGGCACCGCGTCGGAAACCGCCAGCCCGTAGCCCTGGAGCCCGACGAACTTCCTCGGGTTGTTGGTGAGGAGCCGCATGATCTTCACCCCGAGATCGCTCAGGATCTGGGCACCAATCCCGTAGTCGCGCTGGTCCGCCTTGAACCCCAGGCGCTCGTTGGCCTCGACGGTATCGAGACCGTTGTCCTGCAACTCGTAGGCGCGAATCTTGTTGGCCAGCCCGATGCCCCGCCCCTCCTGATTGAGATACAGGAGGACACCGCGACCCTCCTCGGCGATGCGCGCGAGCGCGGTGTCGAGCTGCGCTCCGCAGTCGCACCGGGCGGAGTGGAACACGTCTCCAGTCAGGCACTTCGAGTGGACGCGGACGAGCACGTCATTGCCGTCGCCGATCTCGCCGCGGACGAGCGCCACGTGCGTCTCGTTGTCCAGCTGGTTCTCGTAGGCGTAAATCCGGAACGCGCCATGCGCGGTCGGCAGGGAAGCCGTGGCGACGCGCTTCACGAGCCGTTCGGTCCGCATCCGGTACTGGATGAGGTCCGCAATGGTGACGAGCGGCAGCCCGTGCTTCTTCGCGAACTTCGCAAGCTCCGGCACACGCGCCATCGTGCCGTCCTCGTTCATGATTTCGCAGATGACGCCTGCCGGATAGAGCCCGGCGATCCGCGCCAGATCGACGGCGGCTTCCGTCTGGCCGGCGCGGACGAGCACGCCCCCGTCACGGGCCCGCAACGGAAACATGTGGCCGGGACGCGCCAGATCCGCGGGTCGTGTCTTCGGGTCGATCGCCGCCTGCACCGTGGCGGCACGATCGGCGGCGGAGATCCCGGTGCTGACGTGATGTTTGGCCTCGATGCTGACGCAGAAGGCGGTATTGAAGGTCGTGGTGTTCTGGTTGACCATGAGCGGAATTTCGAGCTGATCGAGCCGCTCGGCTGTCATCGACATGCAGATCAAGCCCCGGCCGTGCCGCGCCATGAAGTTGATGGCCTCGGGCGTCACCTTCTCCGCGGCAATCGTCAGGTCGCCTTCGTTCTCGCGATCCTCGTCGTCGACGACGATGACCATGCGTCCGGCGCGGACGGCATCGAGGGCTTCCTCGATTGAGGCAAACGGACTGCGACGCCGCGCGCCCTTGGCAATCCGAATCTTCGGTGTGTGGCTGGTCATGTCTGTTTCCGCGGAGAATAGCTCGAACTCCCTGTCCCCGCGTCTCCGTGGCCCGTAGAGGTTACAAGCTGCTCCACGGCCCTTGCGACGTACTTACCGATGGTGTCACATTCCAGATTGACCCGCTCACCCGGGTGCAGGGCGCTCAGGTTCGTATGTGCCCACGTGAACGGCACAATCATCACGTCGAACGTCCTCTCATCGAGAGCCGCCACCGTCAAGCTGATGCCGTCGACGGCAATCGACCCCTTCGGAATCATATAGGGCCCGAGCGCCGCGCTGAACGAGATCGTCAACCAGTGCGAGTCTCCCTCTTCACGGATGTGCTCGACGGCGCCCGTACCATCCACATGCCCCTGGACGAAATGCCCGCCGAACCGGCCGTCGGCGCGCATCGGCCGCTCCAGATTCACCGGCTGACCGCCGCGCAAGGCGCCGAGGGTCGTCACACGGGCGGTTCCCGGACCGACGTCCGCACTCACATTATCAGCGGCCACATCGACCACTGTCAGGCAGACCCCGTTCACGGCCAGGCTGTCGCCAGGGTGCAGGTCGGCGGCGAGTGCCGTCTGAAGACAGAGGCGGAGGCCGGATGCCGTCCGCCGGATCTCCACGACTTCGCCAACCGATTCAATGAGGCCGGTGAACATACCCCTCGATCAGCACATCCGGTCCAAGCATCCGCACCCGCTGCTCAGCGAGCGACGCACACAACCACGCGGGACCCGCGGCAACTGGAGGTCCAGACCGACCCAACATCACAGGAGCCACGTACAACTGGACGTAGTCCACGAGCCCTTCGTCCCACACAGCCTGGTGCACGGCCGTGCCTCCCTCGAGCAGGACGCTCTGGACGCCTCTTTGCGCAAGCACACGCAGCGCCGCCGTCATCGTCGGGTCCACCACGTCGAGCGTCGCGCCCGCATGTTCAAGAGCCTCGGCCCGGTCACGGTGCAATCGTCTCGCCTCGGGCGATGTGAGTATTATCACCGGTCCCGCGGAGAGGGTCGAGAACACGCGCGCAGCCGGTGACGCGCGCAAGCGCCGGTCGAACACCACCCGCGTGAGCGGCCGCTCGCGGTACACGTGCCGCACGGTCAGGAGGGGGTCGTCCGCGAGCAGCGTGCCCGAGCCGATGGCAATCGCGTCGACCCGGGCACGGTGCGAGTGCGCGTGTCTCGCGGCCGCCTGCGACGTGAGCTGTGTCCGCGTACCCGCGACGGCCGCCAGACGCCCGTCGAGACTCGTCGCGGCTTTCAGGATGAGGAACGGGCGGCCCTCGCGCACGAAGGTCAGGAACGGCTGGTTCAGGCGCACTGCCTGCTCGCGCTCGACGCCGGCGTCCACGACGATGCCGTGATCGCGAAGGGCGGCGAACCCTCGTCCGCTGACGAGCGGAAAGGGATCCTCCATGGCGGCCACGACCCGCCTGAGGCCCGCGGCGATGATCCGTTCCGTACAGGGACCGGTGCGTCCCGTGTGCGAACAGGGCTCGAGGGTGCAATACAGGGTGGCGCCGCGGGCGCGCGATCCTGCCTCTTCCAGAGCGAACACCTCGGCGTGGGGCTCGCCGGCGCGCTCGTGCGCGCCGTCGCCCACGACGACACCGTCATCGGTGACGATGCACGCGCCCACGACCGGGTTCGGTGCGGTGCGGCCGAGACCGCGGCGCGCGTGCTCCAAGGCCCGCCGCATCCACCGAGCGTCGTCTACCACTTTTCCTGAAACAGGGCGTCCACGTACTCCTGCGGCGAAAACGGCACGAGGTCGTCGATCCCTTCACCCACGCCGACGTAGCGAATCGGCAGCTTCAGATCGTGGGCGATGGCCACGGCAATACCCCCTTTGGCGGTGCCATCGAGTTTCGTGAGGACGATGCCCGTGACACCGGCAACCGTCGTGAACTCCCGTGCCTGCGCGAGGCCGTTCTGCCCGACGGTGGCATCCAGGACGAGCAGCACTTCGTGGGGAGCGCCCTCGGCGGCACGAGCGGCGACTCGACGGATCTTGTCCAACTCGTTCATCAGATTCGTCCGCGTGTGCAGCCGGCCGGCGGTATCCACGAGGATGGGATCGCGGCCGCGGGCCCGTCCCGACTGAATAGCATCGAACACCACGGCCGCGGGATCCGCGCCGTCCTTGGCGCGAATCATCTCGACATCGGCGCGCTTCGCCCAGATTTCAAGCTGTTCGACCGCGGCGGCGCGGAACGTGTCGGCCGCGCACACGAGCGGCTCCTTCCCGGACGACTTCAGAAAATTCGCCAGCTTGCCAACGGTGGTGGTCTTGCCGGTGCCGTTCACGCCGACAATGAGCGTGACGCGCGGAGGGTGCCCGTTGGGCGGGGCCTCGCGGGGCACCGCGTCGAAGATCGCACGAATCTCGGCCTTAACGAGCTCGCGCAGGCTTTCGCCCCGTCGCGCGCGTTCGCGCACGGCGGTCACAATCTGCTCGGTGGCCGCCATCCCGACGTCGGCCGAGATGAGCAGTTCCTCGAGGGCTTCCACCGTATCGACATCGATCGGCTTGGTCCCCTCGGTCTCGGTGTCAGCACGCTGAACGATGTCGTCGAAGCGATCGACGATTTGCTGCGTCGTCCGCGTCAGCCCCTGGACGAGGCGGTCGAAGAAACCCACCTTCCTATTATCCGGTCTCCGCGCGCTGCGGCCGCAGCATGAGGTCGTAGAGCGCGGCCCTGGCGTCTTTGCGCCCGGCGAGGAGCTCGGCCACCTGTGCCGCGATCGGCAGCTCGACGCCGTGTCGGGCACCGAGCGCCAGCGCCGCCTCCGTGGTTCGCACTCCCTCGGCCACCATCTTCATCCCCGACAGCACCTCGCTGAGGGAGCGACCGTGCGCCAGCTCCATCCCCACGTGGCGGTTCCGGCTCAACGAGCCGGTGCATGTCAACACGAGGTCGCCGAGGCCCGACAGGCCCGCGAGCGTTTCGCGCTGCGCACCCTCGGCGCACGCCAGCCGCGTGATCTCTGCAAGCCCGCGTGTGATGAGGCCGGCCGACGCGTTGTGCCCGAGCGCCAGCCCGTCGGCAACACCGGCGGCAATGGCGATGACATTCTTCAGCGCACCGCCAACCTCGACGCCGACCACATCGGACGTGCCGTACAGACGAAAGTACGGGGCGCGGAAATCAGCCTGCACTTGCTCGACGACCGCAGGGTCGCGCGACGCCACCGAGACGGCCGTCGGGAGCTGTCGAGCCACCTCGGCGGCAAAGCTCGGCCCCGACAGCACCGCCACCTGGACGCCCTTCCCCAGCTCCTCTTCGATGACTTCCGACATGCGAAGCCGCGTGTCCTGCTCGAGTCCCTTGGCGGTACTGACAATCGTCAGGCCCGGACGGAGCCCCGCAGCGACCCGCCGGAGAATCGGCCGTATCCCGTGAGACGGGACCGCGGCGACGATGACGTCGACATCGTGCACGGCCTGTTGCAGGTCGGCCGTAATCCGCACGCGGTCGGGGAACGTGATGTCGGGCAGGTACACGGCGTTCGCCCGCCGCACGCGCATGTCCTCGGCGAGCGCCGCATCACGCGCCCACAGGCAGGCGTCGTGGCCAACACGCGCCAGATGCACGGCCAGCGCCGTTCCCCACCCGCCCGCGCCAAGTATCGCGACCTGACGAATATGCCCTCCTACGCGCGCTGTCCGATCCGATGCTCGGTCCCCGCCCTCACCCGTGCGACGTTCGCGCGATGGTGGTACAGGATGATGAGCGCCGCAATCGCGGCGCCCGTCGTCACGGACGCCGGCCCATCACCAGCGGCCACCGCCACTGCCAGTGTGACGGCACCGGCGAGCGAGCCCACCGAGACGTAGCGCGTCACCCACACCGCCGTGACAAAGACGGCGCAGGCAATCAGAACCGCGCCAGGCGCAAGCACCCCAAACACCCCGGCCGCGGTCGCCACACCCTTGCCACCACGGAATTGCAGCCAGACCGGGTAGATGTGACCAATGACGGCCGCCAATCCCGCCACGACTGGCATCGCCGGTCCCGCGGTCAGCCGCTGTGCGACGACGACTGCCAAGGCACCCTTGGCGGCGTCCAGACACACGGCGGCCAGTGCGTACGAGACGCCGCTCGTTCGGAGCACGTTCCCCGCACCGATATTTCCACTCCCCGCCAGGCGCAGATCGACTCCACGGCGCCGCGCCAGCAGAAATGAAAACGGCACCGAACCGACGAGATAGCCGAACGTGATCGCGAAGCCTTCTTCCATGCCCACCCGACACGCACTTCACGGGCCACAGAGGCACGGAGGCACAGAGAAAACATCTGGACAAAGAACTCTGTGTCTCTGCGTCTCTGTGGCCAGGTACGTCACAGCAATTCTGAAACAAGGCACTTCGTCTATTGTCCCTCTACCAGACGATACTCAGGCCGACGATCGAAGCCGTGTCGTCTGCAGCGGCACGTAGACAGAACCGTTCGGCGATGGCCGACTCTGAAACAGTGTAATCGCGCCGACGGGTGACACGCCGAACGGCCGGTCGATGAGCCCGTCGAACAGCGCCCGGGGCCGGAGACCCGACGCCTCGCGTACGCGCGCGAGCGTCACGTGAGGACGATAGGGCCGCCCTTCAGGCGGAACGCCACACGCCGCGAGTCGTGCGGTCACCGCCTCTTCGACCGCCGTGAGTCCCGCCGCTCCCGCGGTCATGCCCGCCCAGAACACGCGTGGAACGCCGCGCTCCGGAAAGGCGCCGACGCCGTGAAACGCCGCATCGAACGGCTCAACGCCGAGTGCCGCCTGCAGCGACGACGCGATGTGCGCTGCCTGAGCCTCGTCGGTCTCACCGATGAATCGCACGGTGACGTGAAGGCGATCGGCGGGTACCCAGCTGACGCGTGCCCGCGGGGCATGCTGTCCGACACGACGCCGCAGCTCATCGCTGCACTCTCCGATCTTCCGTGCGACCTGCGGGTCGATCTCGACCGCCACGAACAGTCTCATGATCAGCGTGCGAGCAGCATCCGCCTGACCATGTCCAATGCCGCCTGTGACGCCTGAAACTTGACCTGCTCTCGATCGCCGACGAATCGGAACAGACGGGAGCGGCTGAAGCCGGCCGTCGCGGCGCCGACGGCAACCGTTCCCACCGGCTTGTCCGGCGTTCCCCCGCCGGGTCCGGCAATACCTGTCACGCCGATGCCCACGTCGGCCGTCGCGCGGGCGCGAATGCCCTCCGCCATCGCAAGCGCCACTGGCTCGCTCACCGCCCCATGCGCGTCGATCAGAGCCGGCGCGACACCGAGCAGCTCGGTCTTCACCGCGTTCGCGTAGGCAATGACACTGCGCTCGACATAGCGCGAGCTCCCGGGCACATCGGTGAGTCGCGACGTAATCAGTCCGCCCGTGCACGACTCGGCCACGGCGATGCGCAGATGGCGTTCGACGAGCAGATCCCCGAGCACCTGCTCCATCGGCCTCCCGTCTCGACTGAACACGTCGATGCCCAGCCGCTCCACCACCTGCAACGACGCTCGGTCCAAGGCCGCCTCTGCGTCGGCGCGCGACGCGGACCGGGCGGACAGATGCAGCTCAATCTGGCCGAGCGAGGCCAGGATCGTCGCGGCCACAGGAATCGTCGCCTGCGCCCATTCCGCATACAGCGGCTGAATCGCTTCTTCCGTGTGCGATTCCGTGCGCCCCGCGATCCGGAGCACGTGCCTGACGAGGGACAATCCCGGAGCCCTGCTCTTCAGCGCCCCCTGTTCGAGATCCTCGAGCATCGCCTTCAACTCGCGGGGCGGTCCGGGCAGCAGCACGACGACCCGATCGCCGTCCTCGAGCCAGAGCCCCGGGGCGGTGCCGTGGCGGTTTTCCAGGACGCGCGCGCCAGCCGGCACCATCGCCTGACGCCGGTTGATCGCCGGCATCTGCAGCCCGCGCGCGGCAAACCGCGCCTCGATGTGCCGCGTGATGCGCTCGTCCTCTGCGAGCGGCCGACCGAGGACATGCGCCACGACATCGCGCGTCACGTCATCGTCGGTTGGACCCAGGCCTCCACTGCACACGACGAGATCGACGCGGCCCAGCGCCGCCCGGAGAGCCGCGGCAGCCTCGTCGCGATCGTCGCCCACCACACCCTTCAGCGCCACCTCGATGCCCAGGAGGTTGAGCCGCTCGGTGATGAAGAGCGAGTTCGTATCGACGCGCGACGGGGTGAGCAGCTCGCTGCCCACCGCCAGGATGGCGGCCCGGTGGAGCGGCCTCACGTGAACCACCCGGGTGCAACCGCCATCAGCCCGTGCATCACGCCATTGCCGTACACCGCCGCCATCGCGTCGTCCGCCATCACACCCGAACCTCCGGGAAGTCGCTCCAGGCGCCGAGCCGGCCACGGCTTGAGGATATCGAGCGCACGAAACACGAGGAACCCGACGAGTGCGGCTGTCATCGTCAGGGGGATGAGCGCCATCGTGATGAGCATGCCCGCCACCTCGTCAATGACAATGATGCCGGGATCGACTTTACCAACGTGACGCTCCGCGAGCGTGCCGCTCCAGACGCCAACCCCGAGCAGGGCGACAATGATGGCGATCTCCAGTTCGGTTGAGCCAACAGGCCGTACGGCCCACAGGAGCGCCAGCCCGGCGGCCGATCCGAACGTGCCCGGTGCCACCGGGACATACCCCACGTAGCCGCATGTCGCGATGAACAGGGCGAGCTGGTTCATGACGGATCTATTGCCGATTTCAGAGTGCTCGATTGACGATTGGTGACGATTTTCTGAATGGCGATTGTCGAACTGATTGGCGATTGAGGGAATCGGCGGTCAATCGAAACTCAATCGACAATCGAACGTCGTCATTCGCAAACAGTCTTCACTCGACCAATCTGAAATCTGCAATCGTAGCCGTGGATCAGCCTGCGCGGAGAGCGATTACGCGGGTGCGCGCCACGCGGTCGTGGAACGCACGCCGCTCCGGATCGAAGAACGCGGGAAGAAAGCCGAGGCCGAGGAGCGCGGTCGAGGCGGCACCGACGACCGTGCGTCTCACTGCGAGAGCCGCGTCAATCGGGCCGCGGCTCTCGGTGACCACACGGATGCGGAGCGCCATCTTGCCGATGGTCTGCCCGCCTACCGCGGTGAAAGCGCAGAAATACGCCAGCTTCAGCACGAGTAGGAAAAGAATCAGAGGCACCGGAGGAAGCGCTGCCCACTCGCCCATCGAGAGTCCGGCGATGCGCAGCGTGAAGTAGATCACCGCCAGGTCGATTGCACAGAGCAGCAGATGGTCGATCGCGGCGGCGACGAGGCGGATGGCCGGTCGGCTGACCTGGCCCGCAGCCGTGTCGGTGCTCTCCTGCCAGACGCGCGACGCCGGACGTGGAGGAGCGTCTGCGAGCGCATCGCGTTTTCGTGCATGCCGGGCGGTTTCGTCGAATTCCAGCGCCGGCTCGCGCTCGACAGTGCGCACCGCGCCCGAGACGGCCCGCAGCCGCGGAGTGTCGGGCGTACGACGTACCGCCAGCGGCGGTCGGGGCGTGACCGGCAGCTTGATGAGCGGCTCGTCCCCCTTGTCACCAAACAAGCGCGTGAAGAGCGGCAGCCTCGAGTCGTTCGATGGCCTGGGCTCGATTGCGACCGTTCCCGCCGGCCGGACAGGCGGCGACTCACTCTGCTGCACGGGGGGCACCTCCGAGGTCGGCGCAGCCAGCGCCGCCTCGGCGCGCATCAGCCAATCGGACACGCCGGACGTGTCCGCGCCCGGACTGCGCAGGTCGAAATCGATGTCGACTGGCTGCGGGTCAGAATCGACAATCAGGGAGAAGTCGTAACCGCAATTCTTGCACCGGTCGCCCGTCTCGAAACCGAGATAGTTGCACTTGGGACACTTCACGGACGGCTGCTCACGTCAGCGGTCGCGCCGACAGGTACACCCGCGGCGGCAAACAGCGCTCGTTGAATGTCGGCTCGGAGTCGATCGGCTTCCGCCCGGGACGGATCCCCAGCGCCAATACGATCGAGCGCGCGCAGCGCCTCGCGCAGATCTCCGCCGGCGTGCAACGCGCGAGCGCGGACGAGCGCCGTTTCCGACGCTCGGACGATGGGGAGCGGTTCTTCCACTACGGGCTGCGGCGTGCTCGCGGGTTCCGCCACCTGGAGCTCGGAGAGCCACGTGCCGATCGGCACACCGCTCAACAACATGGTCACCGCAACCGCCAGCGCCGCCAGAGCGGCCGCAGTCCAGCCGCCGCGTCGTGGCGCCAGCGGTATCCGGCGTCGGCCTGCCTTGGTGCGTGTGGGCCTCGCATCGGGACCGACGTCGGCGGCGCCGCCGACCGGCCCGACCCGATTGAGGCGATCCAGGAAGACGCCGGCGGCGTCGCTGCCCTGCTCGACCGCTCGCGTCAGAAGATCTCGCGCCGTGTCGACGTCGCCGGCGTTGTACGCCGCCACTCCGTCGTGAAGACACTCGTCGGACTCGCGCTGCCGCTCGGCGAGCGCGCTCCGAGCCCGCTCGATGTACGCGCGTGCCCGATCGTGGTGTCGATCGAGGAACACGATGCGCGACCACACACTGATCGCGCGTTCATACTGACCGCCGAAGTAGTGATCGAGTCCTGAGAGGAGAAGTTCCTCGATGCGGGCTTCGCGGTCCGCCTCGTCTCGCGGTTCCGGATCGCGGACTGGGCTGGTTGACAGCGGATCAGACATCAAGACGGATGGTTTCGAACGGATTATGGAGCAAAACCCTTCTCGGGTCAACGAATTACGGCTGCTGCCGGGTCCGCGGCGCGTGGATCGCGCGCGCCGCGGCACCCGGCCTACGTACGCCCGTGGTGTACGTTGGGCGGGTTCCGCGTAGCGGACCCGCCGTGGTACAAGCAACCCATGGCGCTCATCGAGTGCGTCCCCAACGTCAGCGAAGGGCGCCGCCAGGACGTCGTGGATGCGCTCGTGGATGCGATTCGGCGCACACCGCTGGTTCGACTCCTCGACTACTCGTCCGACAGCGCGCACAACCGATCGGTCGTCACGATGGCCGGCGATGCCGCCTCCCTCAAGGCTGCCGTGCTGGCGCTCTTCGAGGCGGCCCTGCCGACGATCGACCTCCGCGCGCACACCGGCGAACATCCGCGTCTCGGCGCGGTAGACGTCGTCCCCTTCATACCCATCGAGGGCGCGACGATGGACGACTGCGTGCGGCTGGCAAAGGAGACCGCCGTGGAGGTGGCACAGCGGTTTCAAGTGCCTGTGTATCTCTACGAGGAGGCGTCGGGCAATCCTGCGCGCAGGAACCTCGAAGACATTCGCCGCGGTGAGTTCGAAGGCCTGGAAGCGAAGATGTCGACGCCGGGCTGGACGCCCGACTACGGCCCCGCGAAACCGCATCCCACGGCGGGTGCGTCGGTGATTGGCGCGCGCATGCCGCTCATCGCCTACAACATCAATCTGGCGACCAGCCGCCTGGACGTAGCAAAGAAGATCGCTGCAGCTATCCGGTTCAGCAGCGGGGGCTTTCGCTATGTGAAGGCCATGGGCGTGGCGCTCGAGGACCGGGGCATCGTCCAGGTGTCGATCAACCTGACGAACTACGAGAAGACCCCGATGTTCAGAGTATTCGAAGCGGTCAAGCAGGAAGCCGCGCGGTACGGCGTCAACGTGCTCGAGAGCGAGATCGTCGGCCTCGTGCCCGCGGCGGCGCTCCTCGGCACGGCCGGGCACGTTCTGCAGCTTGCCTCGTTCACCCCCAATCAGATCCTCGAAAACAGACTGCGCGCAACATCCTGAATTGCCTGGGCCTGGTTTCATCGACGCGGCGAGACGGGTATGTCGCTCCGCAAAAGGCACCCCACGGCGCAGGCGTGCGCCGCGGGGACCCCGCGCAGGGGCTCAGCTCGTCGTGCGTTTGTGTTCTTCCACACAATTGGGCTCGCTTCGCACTTACGCCGACTACGGTTTTGCTCCGGACATACCCGCCTCGCCTCAGGTCCTCTGGTTCTGCACTCGCCTCTACGCTAGAGACGCGCGCGTAAGACGAGCGTGGTCGCAAATGACAGCGACAGCGCTGCACTCAGCCATGCGACGTGCACGGCGCGCGCGGCCATCAGGCGCATAGTCAGCTCCACGAACGTCGCGTAGCTGTCAGTCGCTCCAGTCGTGTCTTGGATGACCGTCGGCGCCACCGCCAACAGAAGGGAGCCGATGAGGTATGCAACCGCGGCAGCAGTCAGACCTACGGCCGCAGCGCGAACGAGCCTGCCGCCACGCCCACGCTCGAGCGCAGGCCACTGCTGACTGGCAGTCGATGCAAGTACGACGGCCCTTCGGACAAATCCTGGAGGGGGATCCCACAGCGGCTGGCGCCCGAGCAGGTCCTCCAGTTGTCTCATGTCATCAATCCGCATGCGAACCTTCACGTACCTCTCTCAGTCTGAGCACCGCGTCGATCCTGGCCTTGAGCAGTTGTTTGCCCCGAAATACCAGCGTCTTCACCGTGCCGGGCCGAACCTTTAGCATCGCCGCAATCGTTCCATAGTCGAGCTCTTCGAGCGCTGCATACACCAGCGGGAGCCGGTACTTGTCGGGAAGCCGCTCGAGCTGATCGTGAATCAGACGATCGAGTTCCCGTCTGGTCGCCGCCGTTTCCGGGCTGGGTCCAGTGGCGGGTTGGTTGTCGAAGTCCTTGTCCTCATGGCTCGATTCCTCACGCCAGCGGCCCGTCTGCCGCCGATGGTCGATGGCTACGCGATGCGCAATTGTGTAGATCCACGTTGACAATTTCGCGCGCGCGTCGAAGTAGGGCAAACCGCGGAACACTCTCAAGAACGTTTCCTGGGCGAGATCCTCAACCACGCTGTGGTCACCCGTCGCCCGCCAGACGACAGTCCCCACCATCCGCGCGTGTGCCTCGACGAGCTCGGTACACGCATCCTCATCTCTTTGCAGGCACCGCCGCAACAACTCCCGTTCGTCACGGTCCAACCTGGCTACCCCGGCCCATTTTTGAATGAGACGCACGCGACGGCAACGGGTTTCACCAGAACCGGTGAAACTCTTAGCCGCCTAGCCCGTCTCATTAGGTCAACCCAGTTCTGGTAACTAGGAGGGCCGAAATGGAAGACGTGCTGATACCCATCGTTGGAATGCTGATCCCATTGTCCGCAATCGTGCTCGGCATTGGCATCGCCTTTTGGTACATCTACTGGGACCATCAAAAAAAGCGGCTTCAATACCAGGAACGGCAGCTCATGATTGAAAAGGGACTAACGCCTCCGCCTGTGCTGCCAGACCAGCCACGAAAGAAGGTCACTCCGGAGGACTGCCTGCGTCGGGGCACCGTGTTGTTGTTCCTCGGAATCGGATTTGGTGCAGCGGCTCTCGTCGTTATCAACGCGTGGCCGGAGGAGGCCGAACTCGGCGGAATGCTCGGCGTCACTGGCGCGATCGTCGGTTTCCTCGGGCTCGGCTACCTGGTTTACTACTTCATCGCGCGTCGCAAGACCCACGACCCCGGGAGCATCCCGATGCCAACGTAGCCGCGCAGGCTAAAAG
>JBOGIR010000157.1:0-24713 GCA_050742335.1 Vicinamibacterales bacterium
GGCCCCCGAAGATGACGTCGTCTTCGATGCGGGTGCTGCCGGCAATGCCCACTTGCGCCGCCATCAACACATGGCGACCCACCGAGACGCCGTGCCCGATCTGCACGAGATTGTCGATCTTCGTACCCTGGCAGATGCGCGTTTCCCCGACCGCCGGACGATCGACCGTGGCGTTCGCGCCGAGCTCGACGTCGTCTTCGATGACGACGGTCGCGACTTGAGGAATCTTCTCGTGACTGCCGTCGCCACGCCGCACGAAGCCGTAGCCGTCGCTGCCGATGACGACACCGTTCTGCAGAATCACGCGGTGGCCTACGGTGACGCGTTCACGGATGGAGACGTTCGAGTGGATGATGCAATCGTCGCCGATCGTCGCCCGAGGGCCGATGGTCACGTTGGGAAAGACGACCGTGTTGTCGCCGACCACCGCGCCTTCCGCGATCGCCACACACGCCCCGATGGAGACGTTGCGGCCGATCTGCGCATCCGCGGCCACCGACGCCGTCGGGTGAATGCCGGGCGCGGGGCGCCACTCCGGCGCGAACAGTCCAACGGCGCGCGCGAACGCCAGATACGGATCCCGCGCGCGCAGCATCGCGCAGGGGGCCCTTAGCGCGTCGTCGCGCAGCAGCACGGCAGACGCGCGCGTCGTCGCGAGCGCCGATTCGTACTTGGGGTTGGCGAGGAACGTGAGATCCCCGGGCTGCGCATACTGAATGCCCGCCACACGAACGATCTCGATATCGCCCTCGCCCTCGAGGCGGCACCCAAGGCGCTCAGCCAGGTCCCGGAGCTTCACGGTGTCTGAACAGAATCTATCACCGGTAACGGGCTACGCGTGGCGCACCGCGACACGCTCGACGAACGCAGTCAAATGCGGCAAGCGCAAACGGGCGGCGATGTCGTGGACGCGGGCATCGCGCGCCGCCGACTCCAGGAGCACCACGTCCCGCAGCTCCGTGAGCGGCGGACACGGACGCCCCGACCAGGCGACGCGATGCAGACCCTGGGCCGCCCCTCGCATCGACAGCCAGTGCCCGACGACTCGGAACGCAAAGTAGTACGCCAGTACGTTCGGCCCGGGGACGAGCGCGAGGGGGCCCGACAGGACGAGGCCGAGCGTGTCGACGACGAGCCACACCCGGTGCCGCTCATAGTCGCGCTGCAGCGTCCGTCGAACGAGCGTCAACACCTGATCGAACGCCAGGTCCGGAGGATGAACCGCAACAGCGGATGTGTGACGGCGAAGATTCCAGAGCAGCCGCTGCTCGGTGATGCGTTGTGCGACCCAGCGGATCACGCGGTCCTGAATCCGCCCGAGCCAGTTCCGGGACTCCGGCGCAGCCTCACGACGAGGCCGATCTTCGGCCGCACGCAACATGACGCCGAAGCGGTGCCGCAGGCGCCCGAGCACGCCTGTGGGGGGCATCCCTTCGGCAGCCCCCTCCGGATCGCCTGACGGCTCGCAATACAGCTCGTGGCGGTCGCGGCCAATCGGAATGACGAACACGTCCATCAGTACTGACGATAGCAAATATCGGACGTCTCCTGTGCGACGCGCACCTGCTCATCCTTGCACGTCGAGGCTCGCTCTTCGGGTTGTCGACCCCAGCAGTCCGTGGCACAAGGCCCGGCCGGGTGCCTTTCACCACCGCCTGTTAGCGAACGCGGCGGATGCGGTTCTGCGGCCCCGGGCGAACAGGTGAGTGCTTCGAGAAGTAGCCGGCGAGAACATCGACGTCGACCCCGACCGTCACCGGCTCCGTCCCGCGGCTGAGCGCGGTGAGATCGTCTCCGGTGGCCCACAGGAAACTGTTGGTGACGACGCGATAGCGCCGAGCCGCGTCGAGCCGCGCGCCATTGATGCGCACCGACGATCGGTCGATGCGCTGGCCCGGGGGACGCCGGGTGTCGTAGGCGTACGAAAAGCCGCCTGACACCTGCAGGATGCGGGTTCGCCCGTCGCCGAACTGCTGCTCCAGTACCTCGACCAGCGCGTCACCGGTCAACGATTTCACGATGATTTCGTTGCCGAATGGCAGCACCGAGAACAAGTCCGCGTATGTCACCGGCGAGGCCCCGCCGGACCGGCGAGCCACCAGATCGGCGCGGATGCTGCCGGGGTTGGTGAACGCCAGCTCTACCCCACCGGCAAGCGCTTTTCCGGCCTCGAGAAACGCATCGGCCACGACATCGCCCAGCGAGAACTCGCCGGCGTTGTTGGACACCCGCACCAGGCTCGCCGCGATCGTCCCGACCACGCGGCCCCCAACCTTCTCCGCAACCGGCCGATAACGCGCGATGAGCGCTGACTGTGCGGGATGTCTCCCGACGACGCGCGTCACGACGACGTTGCGCGCCGTCTTGGCCACCACTTCCCCGTCGGACCGCCGGAGCCGCAGGTCGATGTCGGTGATCAGCCGCCCGGCCGAGGCGGCGCTCGTCACGAGCTTCCCATCAATCGTGCAGTTGTAGGCCTGGTGCGAGTGCCCGGACACGACAACGTCGATGTCGTCGGACATGCGGTTCACCAGCTCGACCTGGTCGCGCGACATCCTGTCGCACCCGTTGATGTCGCTGCCCCGCTGTTCGCCGCCCTGGTGCATCAACACGACGATGGCGCGAACGCCCTGCTCGCGCAGGGCACGCGCCGCATCGTTGGCGGCCTCGGCTTCGGGACCGAAGGTGAGGCCGCGAATGCTCGCGGGGATGATGACGGTCGGCGCTCCCTGCAGAATGAGCCCGATGAAGCCGATGCGCACGCCGTTCACCTCACGAATGACGTAACCCGGAAGCAGCGGCCGGCGTTCGGTCCCCGGCACGCCCGCCAATGTCAGGAACTCGGGATCGGCTCTCTGCGGGTCGAGCGTGACGTTGGCGGCGAGATAGGAAAACGACGCGCCGGAAAACGGGGTGCCGTCCTGACAGCCGTCCACCGGATGACAGCCGCCCTTCTGCATCCGGTACAGCTCCCACCAGCCTTCGTCGAGGTCGTGGTTGCCGAGCGCCGACAACTGCAGCCCCGCAAGGTTCAACGCTTCGATGGTCGCTTCATCATGAGAGAGGCTCGACAGGAGCGGCGTCGCGCCGATATTGTCGCCCGCCGAGACCACCACGGTGTTGGGGTTGGCGGCCTTCAGTCTGGCCAGATGCGTGGCAACGTACTCGACCCCCCCTGCATCCGCTGAGGCAATTCGGCCGGTGCCACCGGTCGCGGGCTCGAGCGCGCCATGGAAATCGTTGATGGCGAGCAACTGGACGTCGACCGTCGCATCCCCCACCTGGGCGACCTGCGCGACGGCCGCGACGGTCACGAGGGCAACCGCACACAGCACCGCAATCCGGACCCCACGCCTCACGGTGGAGAATGATAACGGAACATGCTTCGCATTGGCGCGCACATGTCGATCGCGGGCGGCCTCTCCAAGGCGGTCGACCGGGCGGTCGTCCATGGATGCGAGGCGCTGCAGATCTTCACCAAAAACGCCAATCAATGGCGCGGCAAGCCGCTCGATCCGGCCGAAGTGGCGGCCTTCCGCACGCGCGTCGAGCAGACCGGCATCCGGCCGGTGGTGTCACACGCCAGCTACCTCATCAACCTGGCCACTACGTTTTCCCTGCTCCGCGAGCAGTCCATCGCCGCATTCATCGATGAGCTGGATCGCGCCGACGCGCTCGGGCTGCTTGGCGTGGTCATTCATCCGGGGACGTGCACCGCGGGCACGGAGGACGAAGGCCTTCGCCTGATTGCCGACGCGATCCGGCGCGCGTTCAACGCGCGGCCACGGCGCAAGGTGATGGTGATTCTCGAGCACACGGCCGGTCAGGGCCGAACGCTCGGCTACCGGTTCGAGCACCTGGCGGCGATCATCGGACATCTGCGAAGGTCGGCGCGTGTCGGCGTCTGCCTCGACACGTGTCACCTCCTCGCATCGGGCTACGACATTGGCACCGAGTCGGGATACCGGAACACGTTCGAGGCGTTCGACCGCAGTGTCGGCATCGAGCGGTTGACGGTGTTCCATGCGAACGACTCCAAGAAGCCGTGCGGGAGCCGGGTCGATCGCCACGAGCACATCGGCCGCGGTTATCTCGGGGAAGAGCCGTTCCGTCGCCTGCTCCACGATCCTCGCTTCGCAGGCCTGCCGCTGCTCATCGAGACCGAGAAATCGACAGACGGCGGGCGCGGCGCCATCGTCGCCGACCCGCTCGATATGCAGAATCTGGAGACGCTGAGGCGACTGCGTGCGCGCGGGGATTAGCAGGCTGTGGTGAAACTCACCAACGCGCCACGGAGACACAGAGACACGGAGCCTTTTCCTGATGTTTTCTCTGTGCCTCTGTGCCTCTGTGGCCCGGCCGGGACTTGTGCCACGGGCTGCTCTAGTCAGTAACCGGAGCCGTGCGGGAATATGGCACAACCGTGGACGCCTCGAAGCGCGCCGGCGTCTGTCCCGCAAAGCGCATGTCGCGGACCGTCACCCGCGTGCCTCCAGCGGTCGGCGTGAACGTCCAGAACGGAAAGCGCGACCAGACGAGAAAGCCACGAAGACTCGACGCCTCACGGGCGCGCGAGACGCGTGAATCGGCGTCGTTTTTCGGGACCGTCGCCGGATCGAAGATGACGCGCGCCGGCAGCCACCGGAACGTGCCCCGCTGGTAGTGTGGTCCGGCGTCGATGACCACGTCGCGGCCGAACGGTGTAACGGGCAGCGGCCCCACCATGACGGCACGTGGTTCGCGCCCGTGCTCATTCCTCCAGGCATCCACGACGATGTCTCGCGCTGCGCGGGCGGCAACCGCCATCGCGGCGATGTAGATCGCCGCCACGACGAGCGCCCGGCGCGCCGGAGCCGGAGCCGCGCGCCGACGCGCAAGCCAGACACCGACACCAAGAGCCAGCCACAGCCAGGGGTCGAGGATGAAGAGCGTGTCGCCGTAGAACCAGCGCCAGTCGAACGGCGCCAGGATCCGCAAGCCGTACGGGTTGAGCAGGTCGAGCGCCACATGCGACAGCATGCCCGCGTAGGACAACAACAGCAGCCCTCGCGCACGCACCGGCGTAGAATCATCACGAGCAGGCAATGCCCGAGCGATCAACCACATGACGACGGTCAACGCAACGGGCAGCAGCGCCAGCGCGATCGGGCCATGGGTCCAGCCGCGACGGAATGCCAGCGACGGCGCAGACGTCGCAAACACCAGGACGTCGACGTCTGGAAGATTCGCCGCAATCATCAGCGTCGCGTTGCCGAAGCGTGTCCGGCGCTTGAGTCCGGCTTCACCACACGCGGCGCCTACGAGCGTATGACACAGATTATCCATCGCCGTGTTCCATTATCGTCGGGCATCCCCATTGCACGGCCCATGACAGTCATGACGCTGTCCCGGGCCCTCGCGTACACGATTGTCATATCGGCAGCCGCAGTTGTATGCAGCGGGTGCGGGCTGTTCAACAAAGACGAATCGCCGACTGCGCCGACGCCTGGCCCCCCCGCTGCGGCGGCTCCAATCCGCTATGCCGCCATCGGCGCGAGCGACGCGATTGGTGTGGGCGCCAGCGTGGTCTGCGTGCCCTTCACCCCGTGCGAGAACGGCACCGGCTATGTGCCGGTCCTTGCGCGACGGCTCGGGACATCTCGGGAGCTCACGCTCACGAACCTGGGCATACCGGGGTCCGTGCTCAGCCCGGCCATCTATCAGATCGCGCAGGCGCACGGACGCGACCTCCCGGCAAATTTCGTCGATCGCGAGATGCCGTTTGTGCCCGCGACTTCGACGCTCGTCACGATCTTCGGAGGCGGGAACGACACGAACGCGCTTGCCGACGCCATCGAGCGGGGAGCGGCCGGCAGCGACGTGCGTGGATACATTGCCACGCAGGTGCGCGCGTTTGGCACCGATTACGACCGGCTGGTCAGCGGCGTCCGCGCGCGCGCGCCCAACGCCTTCATTATCGTGATCAACCTGCCAAACCTGGCGGGACTGCCGTACGCCGCCGGCTACCCGCAGCCGCGCCGGCAGGTGCTTCAGGCTATTTCGATTGGCTTCGCACGGGAGGCAAACCGCCAGGCGGGTGCTGGCGCCGTCGTCCTCGACCTTCTCTGTGACGCACAGGCGTACGATCGCGCGCGCTTCTCATCGGATGGCTTCCATCCAAACGACGCCGGCTACGCGTACCTGGCGGAACGACTGCTCGCCATCGTCAACGGCGCCACGCCGCCGGTGGCCGCCTCTTGCAGCCAGACGACGCTGGTGCCTGGACTGTAAGCCAATAAGTCACCTGCGGAAGTCGTTCACGCTTCTGGGTTCTCGTTTCTCGGTTCGTGTTCAGGTTCGGTTCGAGTCCGGCTGAAGCCGGACACTACGTACGACAACGTACGTGGTGTTCGCCGTCAGGCGGACGGACAACCGCGAACAGGGAACCGAACGTGAACGCGAACTGAGCACAGAGAACCGAGAAGCGTGAACGACACGCTCGTGACTCCTAGACTTGACCCACTTCGCCGAAGACCTGGGCTTCGAAGACGAACAGGCGCGCGCCGCGCAACCAGGCGTCGGGCGCCAGCGCCGCTTTTCTGCAGGTGTGCGACAGGAACGTCTCACGATCCCAGCCCTGTTCGGTCGCGACCTGGGGCAGCAACAGGCCGCGCCGAACGCCCTGTTCGACGATCAGGCCGTGGCGTCCCACCTCGATTTCGGCAATCGATCGCACTTCGCGTTCAGGGGTGAGGACGGAAATCTCGATCTCGATGTCGTGCAGCTCGACGATGGCGACCGGCGCGAACCGAGGATCCGAATCCGCAACGGAGCCCGCCAGATGCAGGACTGTTTCTGCGAGCGGCGCGCTGGTCTCGATGTGTCCCAGGCACCCGCGAAGCTCCCCGCGGCAGTGAATCGTGACAAACGCCCCGCGCGGCAGCTCCAGTGCGCTCCCCTGCTCCGCCGCCGGCGGCGGTTGTCGACGCACGCGTGCCTCGAGCGCCCGACGCGCGAGCGCCAGCAGACGCTGCTGATCCTCCAGACCGATCATGCCAACTCCCGGCTTCCCGAATGCGGCGTCCCGTAAGTACGCTGACGCATTTCACGGGCCACAGAGGCACAGAGGCACGGAGAAGATATCTGCAAGAAAGAACTCTGTGTCTCTGTGGCCAGGTACGTCACCGCAATTCTGAAACAAGGTAATGACGGTCGAACCGGCAACCCTGCCCGTGCATCACCAGATCGCGGCTGCCATGTACCCGACGACCGCCGACTTGTCGCCCGACACATCGCCGGAATCCGCGTACCGCAGCACGCGCGACTCGGTGCACCCAAGCTGCGCCGCGGCGCGCAGGACCGCGACCATCGGGCCGCCACCGCACGCGTGCCGCGGCTCGCGTTCGAGCGAATCCATCAGCCCCTCGGGGTCGAGTCCCTCGACGCATCGGAGCACGACGGCATCCAGTCTGGACGCCGTGGCCGCGTTCTCGTAATGCGACAGATCGCTGCTGGCGACGAGCAGCACATCGGCGTGCTCCTCGAGCGCAGCGGCGAGCGCATCGCCGAGGCCCATCGCGGTGGCGCGATCCTGGTACCCCATGACGAGCGGCACAATCGGCACGCCCGGCAGGAGTCGCGCGACAAACGGCAACTGCATCTCCAGCGAATGCTCGCGATCGTGGGCCGCCGGATGCTCCCTGATGTCCTGTGACGCCGCCACGAGGGCGCACGCCAGATCCTGCGCGACCGGCACGTGTCCGAGCGGGCTGTCCCACGCGCCGCGCGGCCAGATCGACACGCCACGAAAGCCCACGAAATGCGAAGGGCCGACGAGCACCGCCGCCGAGTACCGACATGGGCGCGCCAGCGCGTAGGCGTACGCCGCGACGGGCCCTGAGTACACGAGGCCGGCGTGGGGAGCCACCAACGCGCGTGGACATGCACGCCGTGGTGCGGGCGCGACCGCGGCAAGGTGCGCATCGACGGCAGCCTCGAGCTGCGCCTTGTCCCCGGGATACCAGTGGCCTGCCACGGCCGCCGGCCTCACGTCGCGCATGGCACCACCTGCACCGCTATGCGGCCCCTCACGAGAATCCTGTACCCGCTGCCCAGCCCGCGTGGCGGTCCTGGGCGCGCAGGGCGCGCCAACCAGTCACGGTCTCTGCCCTTGATATCCCGAGCCCGCGACTGGTTGACAGCGTTGGCTTGGCGCGCTCCGCGCGCCTAGGACCGCTATACGGTCCACAACGAGTACAAAGTTCGCGTTCGGGACCGTATAGCGGTCCAAATACTGGCCAACCGGCCAAGGGGTCTACAGGGGGCAGCCCCTTGGCTGGTTGGCGATGATAGCATCGCCCATCATGTCCTCTGTTCTCACCGTCGCGGACGTGGAGCGGATTGCCGCGCTCGCGTACCTCGAGCTGACCGCTGAGGAGAAGGAGCTCTTCACCCGCCAGCTTGCCGACATCCTCGCGTACGCCCGGCAGGTGCAGGCGATCGATACGAGCGGCGTACCGGCGACGGCGTACGTCCACCTCGACGAAGGCACCGAACGCGCGGACGAGCGTCGGCCGTCGCTGCCGCTTGAAGACGCCCTGGCCAACGCTCCCGATGCGGCCCCCGAGGCGGGGCTGTTCCGTGTCCCGCGCGTCATTGGCTGACATGCTGGATCTGAGCGCCCGCACGATTCGCGACCAGGTCGCCGCGGGGCGCGTGTCCGCCGTTGACGTGTGCCGGACGTTTCTCGAGCGGCTCCAGACGATCAACGGCGCGCTCAATGCCTTCAATCTGATTGCCGCGGACCGCGCGCTGGCGCGTGCCGCAGAGGTCGATCGGCGTCGTGCCGCAGGTGACGAGTTGGGGCCGCTCGCGGGCGTGCCGGTGGCGATCAAAGACAACCTCTGCGTGCGCGGCATGCGGACGACCGCCTCGTCGCGCATCCTCGAACGATTCGTTCCGCCCTACGACGCGACGGTCGTACAGCGGATCGAGCGCGCCGGCGGGATCATCGTCGGCAAGACCAATTGCGACGAGTTTGCGATGGGCTCGTCGAATGAGAATTCCGCGTTCGGCCCGGTGCGCAATCCATGGGCGATCGATCGCACGCCCGGCGGCTCCAGTGGCGGCTCCGCGGCGGCCGTCGCCGCCCGGTGCGCGCCGCTCGCGCTCGGCTCGGACACCGGCGGCTCGATTCGGCAGCCCGCGGCGTTCTGTGGCGTGGTGGGCCTCAAGCCGACGTACGGCCGCGTGTCCCGCTACGGGCTCCTTGCCTTCGCCTCGTCGCTCGATCAGATTGGGCCGATCAGCCGCTCCGCGGCGGATGCCGCGCTGGCGCTCACCGTGCTCGCCGGTCCCGATTCAGCAGATGCGACGTCAACGCGTCAAGCCGTCCCTGACTTCACGGCGGCGCTCACCGGCGAGGTCAAGGGGGTGCGCATCGGGATCCCGCGCGCGTTTGTCGCCGACGGCGTGGACGACGGCGTCCGCCGCGCGTTCGAAGGGGCGCTCGACGCCCTCCGGAGCAGTGGAGCGACGCTTGTGGATATCGAGCTGCCGCACGCGAAGTACGCGATTCCCGTGTACTACTTGGTCGCCACGGCCGAAGCCAGCTCGAATCTCGCGCGGTACGACGGTGTGAGGTATGGCCATCGCTCCGTGCGCGACACGGAGCAGGGACTCAAGGCGATGTACTCCCGCACCCGCGACGAGGGATTTGGCGCCGAAGTCAAACGCCGCATCATGCTGGGCACGTACGTGCTGAGCGCGGGCTATTACGACGCCTATTACCTGAAGGCGCAACAGGTGCGGACGCTCTTGCGCCACGACTATCAGCAGGCGTTCGACACGGTCGACGTGGTGGCGATGCCCACGAGTCCGATACCGCCGTTCCGGCTCGGCGAGAAAACGGCCGACCCGCTGCAGATGTACCTGGCCGATGTGTTCACCGTGAGCGCAAACCTGGTAGGACTGCCGGCGATCAGCATCCCGTGCGGTTTCATCGAACGCTCCGAACGACCCGCCTCCGCTTTGCACACAATTGACGCGCGCAACGCTACGGCGAGGCCTCGCCGTCGCTCGCGAGAACCAGAGGCGAGCGAAGGCGGGTCCGAACGCCTTCCTGTTGGCCTTCAGTTGACCGGCAAGCTGTTCGACGAATCAACGCTGCTGCGTGTAGCTGACGCCTACGAGCGGGTCACGGAGTGGCACACGCACGTGCCAGCTATTTGAAGATCGCCCTCAGCGCATCGAACTGCGCGGGATCGGTCTCATCCACACTCATCGGCGTGACCGACACAAAGCCGTTTTCCACTGCCCAGAAATCGGTCCCCTCAGGCTGCGGCGGGCTCTTTTGCTCGTTGTAGACGCTCCAGTAGATGGTGCGACCCGACGGATGCTTCAATTCGACGAAGTTCTCAGTGCCAGTGCGCACCTGGCCCTGCCGCGTGATCATGTAGCCCTTGTAGCCGCCGGTCGGAACGCCAGGAATGTTCACGTTGAGGAACGTGTGCGGCGGCAGCCCGTATTGCTTGACTCGACGCGCCACCCACACGACCTCCTCGGCCGCGAACACCAGGTCACGGGGAAATGCCGCCCCAGACATGGACGCTGCGATCGCTGGAATGCCGTGTACGGCGGCTTCGCGCGCCGCGCCCACTGTGCCCGCGACGTGCGTCGTGACACCGAGGTTGTACTCGGTGTTGACGCCCGATACGACGAGGTCCGGCCGCGGCATCACGATGTTTCTGATCGCGATGTTGACCGAGCTGGCCGGCGTCGTCGTCAGGCCGATCGCCGGGAGCCCATTGGGCAAGGTCAGATCCTGGCGCACCACGGGCTCGGTCGTGACAATCGAGTGCCCTTTCCCAGTCTGATTGTCGGCTGGCGCCACGACGATCGGCGTGCCGATTGCCTGCAGCGCCTGCGCGACCGCGGCGATGCCGGGTGCGCGAACGCCGTCGTCATTGGTGACAAGGATGCGGTACGGCGGCGGTTGGCGGAATTGCTGCGCGTCAATTGGCGCCAACAGACAGGCCGTCACCAGCAGGATGAGGAGCGTGCGGCACGTGTACATGCCGCGAGATTATCAGATCAAGGGGCTCAGTCGCTGCCCTGCGGCAGGTCGTACAGGACGAGGCCCTGACGGACCTCCTCCATCGCGACGCGTTCGGCTTTGTGGGGCTGCGCGCGGTCAGCCTCCGGCGGACCGTCGGGATCGAGGCGCGAGAGCGCGCCGCGGCGGAGCTGTTTGGCCCGCATCGCGGCAATATCAACGAACAGGAATCGACTGTCGATCGGCGGGGCCGCCGGACGCGGCGCTAGCGGTGCCTCGGCTTCAGAAGCGGGACCAAGCACGTCGTTGGTGTCCATACGGCGTCAGACTACAACAAATGGGCGGGATTCCGGGATCCGGATCCCGCCACGTCCAGTGTGCTGGTGGCGCGCGCAGCTCACGCCGCGACTTCGACGTTGACGGTGCGCGGCTTGGCTTCGTCGCGGAACGGCAGCTTCACACTGAGCACGCCGTTCTTGTAGTCGGCGCTCACGTTCGAGGCGTCCACTGTGTTCGGCAGCGTGAACGAGCGGCTGAACACCCCGTACTGGCGCTCGACACGCCGGAATCGCTCCTCCTTCACGTCACGTGGCAGTTTTCGCTCGCCACGGATGGTGAGCGTGTGGTTTTCAACCATCACCTCGATGTCTTCGCGGCTGAGGTCCGGAAGCTCAGCCTTCACCACGAGCGCGTGCTCGTCGGTCTCGTAGATGTCGACAGGCGGAATCCAGTTGGGACGCCCGCTCACATCTTCGTCCCGCAAGTAGATATCGCCGAACAGGCGATTCATCCGGCCCTCCAGGGTGGTGAACTCACAAAACGGATCGAATCGTGTGATAGCCACGTCTTGTCCTCCTTAGATGCGTTGGACCGCTATACGGCCCCAAACGCGAATCTTGTACTCGTTGTGAATCCGAACGTTGTTACTTCTACGGCAGATGATACCACATAGTGAGTGTAAAGAAAGCATCATATATGAGTATATAACACTAATATTTAGCTTGTTTGTCGAAGTGTTTCACTACTGGTGTGGTCAAGAGCGTCAAGCCCCGGCTTCTGCCACGGAACTGCCAGCCGCCTGTGTGACGATCCACAAGGCCCCGGGGGGTGGCGATTCTGGCTGGACGCCGTGCCTGGGCGAACGGCAGGTGTGGTGAGCCCTAGCGAGGCTGCGCCTCAGACCACCGAGCATGTGGCTCCGCCTCCCTAGGGCAGTGTCTGCTTGCCCGCACTCCGTGCGGGCGAGACATCTTGAAGGGCCGGCGGAAAAACTTGACTCATGTGGTGCGGATTCTAGCCCTTCAAGACGTCTAGCGGCCGCGACCCCATATGAGATCATGGGGGCTCGCGTCCGATGGCGCAGTTTCCAATGATTCCGTCCGGCGAGGCGACCGAGCTCACCGATGACATCCGTCAGCTCTTCGCCGACATCGCGCGAACGCTGCCCGGCGAGCAGCGGACGTATTCGAGTGAGTGCCACCCCACGCTCGATGTGCTCGAGACCGAAACCGCAGTGGAGATCACGGTCGACGCGGCCGGCGTTCCCGCGGCCGCCGTGCGCGTCCTCTTCCGCGCGGGAGTTCTGCTGATTGTCGGCGAGAAAGCGCCGCTCGGAGGAGGTGCCGAGCAGACGTATCACCTGGTGGAGCGGGAGTTCGGTCGTTTTGCACGCAGTGTCCAGCTGAAAGGCGCCTTCGATGTCTCGAACGCCCGGGCGACCCTGCGGGACGGCGAACTCACGATCGTGTTGCCGAAGCTCGAGGAGCGCCGCGGCACGTCCCATCGCATCCCCGTGGCGGCGCCCGGGTCCGAACCGCGCCCATGAAGGTCCTGCTCGTGGGAGACATCGTCGGGCGGCCTGGCCGCGAGCTCGTTCGCCGAGGCCTCCGTGCGCTGATTGACCACCACGGACTCGATCTCGTCATTGCCAACGCGGAAAACGCCGCTGCCGGCTTCGGGGTGACGAAAGACATCGGAGATACGCTGCTCGAAGCGGGCATCGACGTGATGACGTCGGGCAATCACATCTGGGACAAGAAGGAAGTCCTCGAATACATCCGCGCCGAACCCCGGCTTCTCCGCCCCGCAAACTATCCGGCCGGCGTTCCGGGCCGCGGGGCCTGCGTCGCGCAAACGGGTGACGGCCGTGCGGTTGGTGTCATCAACGCGATGGGTCGGGTGTTCATGCTGCAGATCGACGATCCGTTTGCCGTGGTGCTCCGCGAAATCGAAGCCATCCGCCACCGCACGCGCGTCATCATCGTCGACTTCCATGCGGAGGCGACCAGCGAGAAGATGGCCATGGGGTGGCATCTCGATGGCAAGGTGACTGCGGTGATTGGCACGCACACGCACGTGCAGACTGCCGATGAGCGCATCCTGCCAAACGGCACGGCGTATCTGACCGACGTCGGGATGACAGGGCCCCACGACTCGATCATCGGCATGGAGGTGGGCCCTTCGCTCGCGCGCTTTCTCAGCGGCATGCCAACGAAGTTCGAACCCGCCGCGGGCAACCCCCGGCTGAATGGCGTCATCGTCGACGCCGACGAGCGCACAGGACGGGCCACTGGCATCACGAGGATCAGCTATTCGGAGGGCGAGCTCGCAGACCTCGTGAATCGGGAGGGCGCGGCGAAGCGTGCGCCTCTGCGAGTATGACCTCGTTCTTCGATCTCCCTTTCGAAGAACCGGAGCCGCAACCCGTCGAGCTGACGCCTCCACCGCCGACGCCGCGGCGGATCCTCACCGTCTCGGAACTGACGGGAAGAATCCGCACGCTCCTCGAGGAACGGTTCGCGGACGTCTGGGTCGAAGGGGAGCTCTCGAACTGCCGTCTGTGGAATACGGGCCACATGTACTTCACGCTCAAGGATGGTGGCGCGCAGATCCGGGGCGTGATGTTCCGGTCGTCTCTGCGTGCGCTCCGCTTCAAGCCGCAGGACGGCCTGCGCGTGGTGGCTCGCGGGCGCGTCAGCCTGTACGACCCCAAGGGCGAGTACCAGATCGTCTGCGAGCATCTCGAGCCCGAGGGACTCGGCGCGCTGCAGCTCGCATTCGACCAGCTGAAGCAACGGCTCGCTGCCGAAGGTCTGTTCGACGAGCGGCGCAAGCGCCGGTTGCCGGCGCTGCCACGAAAGATCGGCGTTGTGACCTCGCTCGAGGGCGCAGCGGTTCGCGACATCATCAAGGTGCTGCGGCGCCGCTACCCGAACGCACACATCGTCATCCGCCCGACTCGCGTGCAGGGTGAGGGAGCGGCGCTCGACATTGCCCGGGCGATGGCAGCCATCGGCAAGGTCGCCGGTATCGACGTGGTCATCGTCGGGCGCGGTGGTGGCTCGATTGAAGACCTCTGGGCCTTCAATGAGGAGGTGGCCGCACGGGCGATTGCCGGTTGTCCGGTCCCCACGATTTCGGCCGTCGGACACGAGACGGACGTGACGATGGCCGATTTCGTGGCCGATGTGCGCGCGCCCACGCCGTCTGCCGCAGCCGAGATGGTCGTCGCGCGCAAGGACGATTTCTGGACGCGCATCGACCAGCTGGTGCACCGCGTCGATGCCGCGATGCGGACGCGGCTGCACCGGACGCACTTGCGGCTGCAGACACTCGAGGCGCGACCGGGTTATGCGGGCATGCGCGGCCATGTCGCCCTGCGCGGGCGGCACGCCGCCGACCTCACGCACGACCTCGGACGCGCCATTCGCGGGTGCGTGGCGTTGCGCGGGCGCGCCTATCAGTCGCTGCGCCTGTCGCTCGAGATGTTCGACCTGCGGCGCCGGCTCGCACGTATTCGGTCCAGGCTGATCGAGGCCGACGGCCGGCTCTCAGGTGCCGCGGCGCACATCCGGCATCGCGCGGACCGTCAGCTCCGCAGCGCGGCGGCACGGCTCGAGGCCTTGAGCCCGTTGGCCGTGTTGGGCCGCGGCTATGCCGTCTGCTGGAACGGCGAGCGGACGACGATCATCCGTGACGCCGCCATTGTGAGCGCAGGTGACCGGGTACGCGTGACGCTGGCGCACGGCGAACTGGATTGTGAAGTGAAGAGTTCGTGATGGATCCGACGATCAAGGACTTCGAAGGCGCGATCGCCGAACTCGAGTCAATCGTGAAGAAGCTCGAAGAAGGCGACCTGCCCCTCGAAACGTCTCTGCAACTGTACGAACGCGGCGTGCACCTGTCCCGGTTCTGTCATTCGCGCCTCGAGGAGGCGGAGCGTCGCATCGAAATCCTCAACGAGCGCGGCCAGCTCAAATCAGCACCGGACGCATTCGGCGACGACGATGAGAACACGTCCAAAGTGCAACGTTGAAAGTTGAAAGTTGAAAGTTACGAGCGCTCGTGACCGATTGACCGGCATGGATGCATCGTTCGACGAATATCTGCAATCGCGTCGCGCCGAAGTCGACACGGCACTGGCAGCCGCGCTTCCTGTTCCTCCCGACTGTCCGGTCATCGTGGCCGACGCGATGCGGTACAGCGTCACCGCCGGCGGCAAACGGCTGCGCCCCATTCTGTGCCTGGCCAGCACCGAGGCCGTGGGCGGCGACCGCGCCGCCACGATGCCTGTGGCGTGCGCGATCGAGCTGATCCACACCTATTCGCTCATTCACGACGACCTGCCGGCCATGGACAACGACACCATGCGACGAGGACAGCCGACGCTCCATGTCGTGGCAGGCGAAGGGATCGCCATCCTCGCCGGTGACGGCCTGCTCACGGAAGCATTTGCGCTGATGGCGCGCGCGCCCACGAGCGGCGATTCCGTCATGCAGGCACGCACGCTGCGTGTCATCGGCATCATCGCCGGTGCCGCCGGGCCGTGTGGCATGGTCGGCGGTCAGGCACTCGACCTGGCCGGCGGCGGCCCGGGCTCGGATGGTAGACCCGGGCCGATGGACGCCGAGCGACTGCGCGCCATGCACGCCAGGAAGACCGGAGCGCTCATTCGCGCCGCCGCCGTGGCGGGCGCCGTCATGGGCGGCAGCGACGATCGGGGCGTCGCCGTCATCGACGCCGCCGCCACCGAGTTCGGACTGGCGTTTCAGATCATCGATGACATCCTCGATGTCGAGGGCGCTCCCGCGACGCTTGGCAAGACGTCGGGCAAGGACGCCGCGGCCGGCAAGCCCACCTATCCCGCGCTGCATGGCGTCGACACCGCACGGCGGATGGCGGTCGAGTGTCTGGGCCGGGCGGAACACCACCTGCGCTCGGCCGATCTGGCCAATTCCCGACTGATGGACATCGGCCGATGGATCGTGGGGAGATCGCATTGACGAATGACGGATTTACGGATTTACGGATTGACGGATTGGCAGACTGGCAGACTGGCAGACTGGCCGATTGCCGGTTGGCCATGTCTGAGCGCAATCGCAAGGCGCAAATCACATTCGTAAATCCGTAAATCCGTAAATCCGTAAATCGATCAATGTCCAAGGTCCGACTCGATCGGCTGGCCGTCGAACGCGGGCTGGTGCCCTCGCGTGAGCGCGCCCGCGCCCTCATCCTTGCAGCCCGGGTAACCGTTGACGGGCACGTGGTCACCAAGGCGGGGACACAGGTCGAACCCGACGCGAGCGTGGCGTTGACGGCACCCGATCACGGCTTCGTCGGGCGCGGCGGCCTCAAGCTCGCCCACGCGCTCGAGACGTTCCACATCGCCGTGACCGGCCGGGACGCCCTCGATATCGGCGCGTCGACGGGCGGGTTCACCGACGTCCTCCTGCAACGCGGTGCCTCGCGCGTCGTTGCCCTCGACGTCGGACATGGGCAGCTCGACTGGACGCTGCGAAACGATCCGCGCGTGGTGGTGATCGAGCATTTCAACGCTCGACACCTGACGCCGGCCGACCTGCCAGGGCCGGTCGATCTCGTCTGCATCGACGTGTCGTTCATCTCGCTGCGCCAGATCCTTCCGGTGGTGCCGCCGCTGCTGCGGCCGGGCGCGGATGTCGTGGCGCTCGTCAAGCCGCAGTTCGAGGCGGGCCGCGCCGAAGTGCGCGATGGCGTCATCCGCGACGAGACCGTCCGCACGCGCGTCCTTACCGAGATTGGGACTGCAGCCGCTGCGGTAGGATTGACGACGGCAGCGGTCACGCCCTCGCCGATCACCGGCCAGAAAGGGAACGTCGAATTCCTGCTGCACCTGCGCGCATGACCATTCAACGCGTCGGCATCGTCGCCAAGCATGGCCTCGTGGCTGCATCGGAGCACGTGTCGCGCCTCGGCGCCTGGCTGGCCGTGCGCGGTGTCGAGGTGGTGTACGAGCGTGACACCGCAGCGCTGGCCGGAGTCGCCGGACAGAGCGCCCGGACCCTGACCCGCGACGCCCTGCCGTGCGAGGTCGATCTCGTGGTGGTCCTGGGTGGTGACGGCACGCTGCTGGCAATGGCCGCGGGGATTGCGAAAGCCGGCCGCGACATTCCCATCCTCGGCGTCAACTTCGGCAGCCTCGGGTTTCTCACCGAGATCCGCATCGATGAATTGATGCCGTCGCTCGAGAGCGTGCTCGGTGGAACGGCGACGTTCGACGAACGCGCGATGCTCGCCGCCGACGCGTATCGGAGGGACGCTCAGGTCGACTCGCGGGTGGTGCTGAACGACGTCGTCTTCACCAAGGCGGCGATCTCTCGGATGATCGAGCTGTCCGTCTGGGTGAGCGGCGGATTCGTGACCCGCGTAAAAGCCGACGGCCTGATCATCGCCAGCGCAACGGGATCGACGGCGTACAATCTGGCCGCCGGCGGCCCGATCGTGCACCCCAGGGTGGACGCGCTCGTCCTGACGCCTATTGCTCCGCACACGCTCACCAATCGTCCCGTGGTCATTCCCGGGGAGGCGGAGGTGGAAGTGCGGCCGCACGCGGGCGGCGCCGCTGACGACGTCTTCGTGACCTACGACGGCCAGTCGGGATACGCCCTGAACGAAGGCGACCTCGTGCGCGTGCGCAAGGACCGGATGCTCCGGCTGGTCAAGGCGCCGACGCGTGGCTATTTCGAGGTGCTCCGGGAGAAACTAAAATGGGGCGAAAGATAGCGAACCTCTGATGGACCTCAGATTTGCAAGCGCCACGGATCCAGGTCGTGTGCGGTCGCGGAACGAGGACAGCTTCGTCGCCGACGGCGATCTCCGCCTCTTTGCGGTCGTGGATGGGATGGGTGGTCATACGGGCGGCGACCTCGCGTCCCTCACCATCGTCGAGGCGATGACCGCGTTCATCCGCGACACCGCAGGCGATTCCGACAAGACGTGGCCCGACGGTCTCGATGCGCGCCTGTCCGTGCTGGCAAACCGCCTTCAAGTGGCTATCCGCAGCGCCAACCGGACGCTGGCGGCGCGCGCGCAGACCAACGCGGCGCTCGACGGCAGCGGTGCCACGCTGGCAGCCGCGCTGTTCGGCGGTGACGATGTCGCCATTTCCCATGTGGGCGACTGTCGCGCCTACCTGGTGCACGACGGCACTCTCTCGCAGATCACCCGCGACCATTCGGTCGTGGCCGAACAGATGGCGATGGGACTCATCGATGCGCAGACCGCACGCACACACCCGCTCCGTCACGTCGTGACTCGCGCCGTCTCCGGCCAGGCCGGCATGGTGGTGGACACCCTGGAGCTGAAAGTGCAGCCCGGGGACCGGCTGCTCCTGTGCTCGGATGGAATTCACGGCGTTTTGACCGATAAGGAGATCGCGGACATCGTTGGGAACCGGCAGCGGCCGCTCGACGAGCTGTGTCGCGCCGCGATCGACCAGGTGAACAGCCGCGGCGGACCGGACAACGCGACAGCGATCGTCGTCGAGGCCGTGTAACTCTCAGACACGACTGGGGTTAGTGGCAATTATCCCCTCACGAATCGGCAATTTCGAGGTCATTCGCCAGATTGGATTCGGCGGAATGGGCGCCGTCTACCTCGGCCGGGATCTGGAGCTCAACCGGCAGGTCGCCATCAAAGTGATTCGCGAAGAGGTGCACGACCAGGAGGTCCTCGACCGGTTCTTCCATGAAGCGCGCGCCGCCGCTGCCCTCCGGCATCCCAACATCATCACGGTCTACGCCAGCGGCCAGCACCAGCACCAGCCGTACATGGTGATGGAATTCATCGATGGCGAGTCGCTGGCGGAAATGATCCGGAGCCGTCGCGACGTGTCCATTCTGCACAAGCTCTCCTACCTGGAGCAGATCTGCTCGGGACTGCACTTCGCGCATCGGGCGGGAATCATTCACCGGGACATCAAGCCCGCCAACGTGATGGTGGACAAGGAAGGGATGGTGCGCATCCTCGACTTCGGTATCGCACGGATCGAAGGATCCGTCATGACGCTGGGCGGGGCGCTGATCGGCTCTGTGAACTACATGTCGCCGGAGCAGATGCTCGGGCGATCAATCGACTATCGCAGCGACATCTTCTCCGTCGGCTCGCTCGCCTACGAGCTGCTGAGCTACCAGCAGGCGTTCAAGGGCGGGCTCACCGACGGACTCCTGCAGCGACTGCCCTACGAGCACCCGCCGTCGCTGAGCCAGACTTGCCCGGGGCTTCCGGCCGGCCTCGAGGGCGTGGTCGTCCGGGCCCTGCAGAAAGCGCCCGAAGATCGCTTCCAGGATCTCGCCGAAATGCGGACGGCCATCCTCGACATTCAGCAGCGCCTCGATCCGGCCGGAGAGCAGAACGGCAATCAGAACACCGTCATGATTCTGCGGGAGGCCCTGCAAGCCTCGTTGGGCACCAGCGAGGATTCGCCCCCAACGTCGTTGCCCTTCCAGTGGGTACCCGCTCCCGCTCCGGGTGCGGCTCAGTCAGAGACGGCGGCCGGCGTCGCTCAGCCAGGCGGGCACGACGAGGTCTACAGGGCCGCCGACGCCAGCCTCGACCGCGCCGTCGCGGATCAGTTCGTGCCGCAGGCTGTGACACGAGACACACCACTCTCTGCGGCGCCGACGTGGGAGGTCAGAACACAGCCCTGGGACGCAGGCGCGAAGCCAGGCATGGCAGCGGCGAAGCCAGCGACGTCGGGGACGTCGCGGCCGCTGAGTACGGGGACATCCCGACCACTCAACACCAGGACCACACGATCGGCAACGACGACATCGAGGTCGCAGGCGCCGGCCGCTTCGTCGCGCCGATGGGTCCTCGTGGGCTCGGGGGCCGCCGCGCTGGTCGTCAGTGCCGCGGCGACGTTCCCATGGCTGACCGCGGCACCAGCGGACCCGATCGACCAGGAGCGGCCGGGGATCGCGGTGGCCTTGGAGCGTTTTCGCATTGGCTACAGGACCCGCGACCTGGAGGCGGTTCGTGCGGCGTTCCCCACGCTGCGGCGCGATGTGCAGCAGATGATGCAACGGACCTTCAGCGCCTGTCTGGTCTATGAGGTGACCTTCGATCAGGTGGCGATCGAGTTGGCGTCGACGGATGCAGCCGTGGCTCAGGCAGATGTCCGGAGCACGCATACGTGCACGCTCCAGTCGGGCGGGCGCCAGACCACGGCCACGCGGCACGACGTCTACACGCTGAGGAAGGACGGCGACATCTGGATCATTGACGCCGTCGCGTCGCCGCCACCGTCGCCAGCCGACCGTCCGCGGTAGTTCCGCCCCTATCGGGGCTGCGACGCGCGACGAAAAAAAAGAACCTGGAACTCGCGAACGTTCCGATTGTGCTCGACGAGCGTTTGGGCAAACACGTGAGAACCATCGTTGCGGCTCACGAAATACAGGTACTTGACAGACGCAGGCCGCAGCGTCGCTTCGAGCGACGCTTGCCCGGGCGCGGCAATCGGCCCGGGCGGCAGGCCGGGATAGCGGTAGGTGTTGTACCGCGAGTCGAGCAGGAGATCCTCGCGCCTGATGTTGCCGTCGTATCGCCCGGCTTTCTGGAGGGCGTACACGACCGTCGGGTCTGCCTGCAGTCCCATACCGATCTTCAATCGGTTCCGGTACACGGCGGCGACAAGTGGCCGTTCCTCCGGTCTGGCCGTTTCTTTTTCGACCAGCGACGCGAGCGTGACCACCTGGCGGATGGTCAGCCCCTGCGCCTGGGCCAACCGGCGCAGCTCGTCGTTGTACATGGCCCGAAAGCGACTCACCATCAGTCTGACGAGGCGCTGCACCGATGTCTGGCGCGTCAGCGCGTACGTCTCAGGAAAGAGGTACCCCTCGAGGTCGGCGGCGTCGGGATCGAGATCGCGGATGAGCGACGCGTCGCGGGCCGCCCCGAGAAAGCTGGAGGCGGTTCCGAATCCGCGCGACTCGTACACTCCGCTCATCTCCTGGATCGTCAGGCCCTCGGGAAAGGTGAGATGTCGCGCGTGCACGTCGCCACGCGCGACCCGTTCGACGACGTCCACGGCAGTCGCCGCGCGATCGAACCGGTACTCTCCTGCCTGCAAGCCTTGCGAATGCCCCGTCCACCAGAGCGCCGCGCGGAACGCAAATTCATCCCGGACGACCCCGGCCTCGATCAACCGGCGTCCAAGAGCGCGCGTGCCGGTACCAACCGGGATCTCCACGAACTGCTCGGTCGCGGCGAACCCTTTGTACGGGTCGTTGATCCGCTGCCAGGTCAACAGGGCGCCCGTACCGCCGACGGCGGCGAAGGCGACGGGGAGCAGGATCGCTGTCGTAACGACGGTCCGCATCAGACGTCGGGTCCGGTGGCCAGCGGAAGGGGACGGCAGGGACGAGTGTCCAGATAGTCCTGAAGGATGATCGCGGCGGCCGCCGCGTCGAGGCGACGCTTGCGCGACCGCCAATCCTTGTCTGTGGCCGCCAGGCGGCTTTCGGCTTCGCGGCTTGTCAGCCGTTCATCCTGAAGCACGATCGGAAGCCGCGTGATGCTGCCAAGCGCCGTCGCGAATGTGCCGACGCGTGCGGTCATGTCGGTTGCCGATCCGTCCAGGCGCCGCGGAAGACCCACCACGATCGTGGACACTCCGTCTTCCTCGGTGGCGAGGCGCGTGATTTCGGCGGCGGCCAGCTGCACCGCGTCGGTCTCGAGCGAGGTCGCCTGCAGGACGCGCACTGGCCGTGCAAGCGTGAGGGTCGCGTCGCTGACGGCCACACCGATGCGTCGATCTCCCACGTCGAAAGCGACCACGCGCACGTTATAATTCTCTCACTCTTCCGCGATGATCCAGCGCGCCGCCGTGTGCGGTGTCATCTTGTTCGCGCTTCACGCCCTCGTTGGCGCGCAAACGGCCGACCGCGCGCAACAGGAAGCGCAGGCGCGTCGCGTCAGCGAACGGATCCGCGCGCTGCAACGCGAAGCCGATCGCCTTGCGGGGCAGTCGCGCACGGTGCTGGGTGACCTGCGCGCGCTCGAAGTCGAGCAGCTGCTGCAGGTCGAGCGCGTGCGGGAGGCGCGGCAGGCCGTCGCCCGCGCCCAGGCGGCCGTCGAGGAAGCGGCCGTGCGTCTGGGGTCGATCGAACAGCAGCGCGTGGCGCAGTTGCCCGACCTGAAGGTGCAGCTCGTCGACATCTACAAGCGCGGCCGAAGCGGCTATGCACGGCTGCTCTTCGGCGGCAGCACGATGCGCGACTTCGGCCGCGCGACGCGCACCGTCGCCGCGATCATGCGCATCAACGAGCAGCGCATCGCCGAGCATCAGCGGACGCTGGACGAATCACGGCGGGAAGGGGCCCGGCTCGAGCAGGAGCTTCGTGGAGTGCAGGCCCGCGAGGCTGACGCGCTCAAAGCGCAGGCGGCGGCGGACCGCGCACTGGCGGCGCGCGCGGCGCTCATCGCGCAAATCGATGCACGCCGCGACCTGAACGCACAGTTCGCGGGCGAGCTCCAGGTGGCATACGAGCGGCTGCAGCAGCAGGTTGCCCGTATCGCGGCGGGAGCGTCTCCCGAACCGGTCACGGTCCCGTTGGCGCCGTTCCGTACGGCCCTCGACTGGCCGGTCCCGGGTCGCATCGCGGTTCGTTTCGGGCAGCCCTCCGGGCGTTTTGGTGACACGGCGACACGAAACGGCGTCGAGATCGCCGCCCCCGCGGGCACTCCGGTCCAGGCCATCCACCCCGGCACTGTGTCGTACGCCGCCCCCTTCACGGCCTTCGGGAACCTCGTCATCCTCGACCACGGCGACAACGCATCCTCCCTCTACGGCTACCTCGCGTCGATGGCCGTCGCCCCCGGCGCCGTCGTCGACGGGGGAACGGAGCTGGGCCGGGTCGGGTCTGCGCCCGCAGGGCCGCCCGCCCTGTACTTCGAGATGCGCGTCGACGGCCGTACAGTCGATCCCGTACAATGGTTACGACCCCGGTGATGGGTCGGTTGGTAGTTGGTGGTTGGTAGTTCGACAAGAGACGGTAGGTGGTTGAGCCCAGACCACGAACCACCAACCCAACTAACCACCAACCCCAATGGGAGCACAGATGACATCTCGCAGTCGCACATTCGTGCTTGCCCTCTCGACGCTGATCATGGTGTTCGCCTTCGTCGGCGGATACCTCGGGCAGGCTGTCGCGAAAGACGACACCTACCAGCACCTGCGCGTGTTCGAGGACGTCGTGTCGCTGGTGCTCAACAATTACGTCGAGCCCGTTGACGTGCGCCAGGCCATGAAGGGGGCGATGAAAGGCCTCGCCGACAGCCTCGATCCCGAGAGCGCCTTCCTGACCCCCGACATCGTGCGGAGCCTGGAATCGAACGATCCGGGCGGAGCGGCCGAAGTGGGCGTGGACCTGACACGTCAGTACTACCTCCGCGTGGTGGCGGCGCGCGACGGATCACCGGCGACCAGGGCGGGCCTCCGCGCCGGCGACTTCATTCGGGCCATCGACAACCGGCCCACCCGCGACATGTCGGCGTACGAAGGCGCGCGGCTGCTGCGCGGTGCGCCGGGATCGAAGGTGGCGCTGCTCGTGATCCGGGGCAACGCCGCCGACCCGCACGAAATCGCCCTGGTGCGGGAACGCGTACCCGCGCTCGCGGTGACGTCGAGAATGGCGAACCCATCGACGGGCTACCTCCGCATCGGCGAGTTCGGCAAGGAGTCCTCTGCGCAGTTGAGGCAGGCGATCGACAGCCTCACGAAGAGCGGCGCGACCCGTTTTGTCATCGACGTGCGAAGCACGGCGCGCGGCGATCTGGATGAGGGAGTGGCGGCCGCTCGCCTGTTCGTCAGGAGCGGAACGCTCGCCGTTCGCCTCACACGCGGCGATCTGCGCGAAGTGGTCTCGACGGGTGCCGGCGACGGCACCGTCACGGCGCCGCTGGCACTGCTGGTCGATCAGGGCACTTCTGGCGCCGCCGAAGTGTTCGCCGCAGCACTGGCCGAGAACGATCGTGCCGATCTCGTTGGCATCAACACCCTCGGGCGCGCCGCGCGCCAGCGCCTCGTCAAGTTGCCCGATCAGAGCGGCCTCTGGCTGACCTACGTGCGATACCTCACACCGGGCAGCACTCCCATCCATGAGACCGGGCTCAAGCCCGATGTCGAAGTCGAGCCGCCTGACATCGAGTTCGGCAGCCAGCCGCCGACACCGGATGCGGCACTGCAGAAAGCGCTCGATCACCTCGCCGAGAAGAAGTAGTTCGGCATTTTGTTATACTGCCGCCTTCGGGTTCACGCCTGAATTTGCAACAGATAGGCGCGTAGCTCAGTTGGTTAGAGCGCCTCCCTGACACGGAGGAGGTCAGTGGTTCGAGTCCACCCGCGCCTACCATTCGAGGCTTT
>JBOGIR010000158.1:0-11679 GCA_050742335.1 Vicinamibacterales bacterium
TCAGCGCTATGAAACCGGCCGCCCCTTGCCGATCGTCCCAACCTAGCAGTACGTAGTGTCCGGCTTCCGCCTTCGCGTAAAGCTTCGGCGGACCGCCGTAGCCTTGGCGGAGGCGGTTAGCCGGACCTGACGGTCCGGGTCTTCCGCAGGACCAGGCTCGCAGGCGAACGCCGGCCGGTGGCAGAATGGCTAGTTGCAGCGATGAAACGTCGCCTTCGTACGTTCGTTCTCGTTTTCCTCACTGTCGCCGTTCCCACGCTGGCGCTGGCACAGGCGCCGGTGAGCTACCGCCTGTCGTTTCCGGAACCTGAACACCGCTGGATGCAGGTCGATGTGAGTTTCGATGAGCTGCCTGCGGGTCCGCTGGAGCTGCGCATGAGCCGCTCCTCGCCCGGCCGTTATGCCCTGCACGAGTTCGCGAAGAACGTGTTCGACGTCCGCGTGACGGACCCCACCGGCCGTCCGCTCGCGACTCTTCGCCCGACCCCGCATCAGTGGAACGTGACCGCACACTCCGGACGCGTGCGCGTGACCTACCGCGTCTATGGAGACCGCATTGACGGCACGTACCTCGCCGTCGACAGCACCCACGCGCACATCAACATGCCGGCGGCCCTCATGTGGGCACGCGGGCTCGAGACTCGTCCCGCCACGGTGCGGTTCGAACCGCCATCGGGATCGGGCTGGCGTGTCGGCACGCAGCTCATGCCCGGTGCCGACGCCTTCACCTTTACGGCCCCCAACCTTCAGTACCTGATGGACAGCCCCACCGAGGTGAGCGCCTTTGGCCTCCGTACGTTCACGGTGGCCGATGTCCCCGCCTCACCAGTATTCCGTCTCATCGTCCATCACACCGGCACCGACGCTGAGCTCGACGCGCTGGCGGCCGATGTGCAGAAGATTGTTCGCGAAGCCCGCCACGTGTTCGGCGAGTATCCGGCCTACGAAGGGAATACCTACACGTTCATTGCCGACTACGTCCCCTGGGCCGATGGCGACGGCATGGAGCACCGCAACAGCACGATCCTGACCAGCGCTGCCCCCATTCGTGCGAACCGGACCGGCCTGCTCGATACCATCTCGCACGAGTTTTTCCACGGATGGAACGTGGAGCGCATCCGCCCGCGTTCGTTGGAGCCCTTCAACTTCGAGGATGCGAACATGTCGGGCGAGCTGTGGCTGGGCGAGGGGTTCACCAGCTATTACGGCCCGCTCGTGCTGCTGCGGACCGGCCTGACGCAGGTCGATGATTTCGCCGCGGAGATGACCGATGTCGTCAACACGGTGACGAACAGTCCGGGACGCAGGGTACGAAGCGCCGAGGAGATGAGCCGCCTCGCACCGTTCGTCGACGCCGCCGTGTCGGTCGACCGGACGAACTTCGACAACACCTACATCTCGTACTACACATGGGGTGCGGCCATCGGTCTTGGTCTCGACCTGACGCTTCGCGATCGCAGCGCCGGCAAGGTGACGCTCGATCACTTCATGCGCGCGCTCTGGCAGAAGCACGGCAAGCCAGGTGGCAAGGTGGCCGGCTACGTGGATAATCCGTACACGGTGGCCGACCTGAAGGCCGCGCTCGCGGCGGTTTCCGGCGACGTCGCATTTGCCGACGACTTCTTTGCCCGCTTCATTCAGGGACACGAGGTCGTCGATTACACTCGCTTGCTCGATCGTGTGGGGTTCGTGCTGCGGCCGGTTGCTCCAGGCGTTGCGTCTGCGGGTGAGCTGCGACTGCAGGACGTGCAGGGGAGGGCACGCGTCGTCGCGCCCGTCCCGTTCGGATCTCCTGCGTACGCGGCAGGCCTGGAGCATGACGATGTGATTCTTGCAGTGGCGGGGATGGACGTCGGGAGTGCGATTGAGTTCGAACGGGCGATTCGACAGCAGAAACCAGGCACTGAGGTATCCCTCGTGTTCGAGCGCCGCGGCGCGCGCATGACAGGGCGGATGCGGCTCGTTGCAGACCCCCGGCTCGAAGTCGTCCGCGCCGAAGCCGTTGGTCGAGTGTTGACGGCCGAGCAGCGGCGCTTGCGAGACGGCTGGCTGAGCTCGGCGGCGCGGAACACCTTTTGAACGGAGCAACCACATCGTGAATGTCGCCACCCTCTTCAAAGCTGTCGATGCGCTGATTGCCTTTCGGGACGCCGCCAAGCGTTTCAAGGCGAACACCCCGCCCCCGGCTGATGCTGCCGAAGCCGAAGCACCTGCATCGGCCGAGACGCAGGGGCTTGCCGGACAAATCGAGGCGCGCTTGACCAATGTCGTTGTGGCTGCGTTGAAAGAGGCGTTCGATCGCGACCATGCACGGTTGGAAATGGAACGCGGGCAACTGGACGAGGAGCGGCGTCGCGCCGAGGCTGCACTTGCGGCCGAGCTTCGCCGGCAGGCCGTCGATCGCGAGCTCGCAAGATTGCGACTGCTGGCAGGTGCGGCGATGGTCGGGTGGATCGCCTCGGTTGCACTGGTCACTGGCGGTCTGGCCAGCGCGACCGTAGGGGCACGCGTCGTGCTGGCGCTCGGATGGCTGCTGCTGCTCGGCGCGCTCGGGGCGGCATTCACTGCTCAGGGCCGGATCGGCGCCTCGCGCCCGCACGACACCCGCAGTGTCGGCGCGGGCGCCGCCGGAGTCGCGGCATTGTGGCTGTTGATCGCAGGACTCGCGGCGACCGCCGTCAGTTTGCTGCTGTGAGGGTGCATGCCATCGTACGTAGTGTTGTCCGGCTTAAGCCGGACACTACGTACCACTGAGGGTCATCCCGGCTCCGGAAACAGCACACCCGGGGCAAATTTCCACGTCGGGTCCAGCGCGCGCTTGACGGCGCGCATCTCGTCGATCCCGCGCTCCCCGTAGAGCTCCTTCAACAGCTGCTGCTTGAGGGCGCTGCGTCCCACGCCGTGCTCGGCCAGCGGCGCGCCCCCCATCGCCATCACGCCTCGGGCCATGTCGAGAATGGCCTCGCGCCCTCGCTCGACCTCGTCCAGCGATCGCGGCACGACGTTGGGGTGAAGGTTGCCGTCGGAGAAGTGTCCCCAGATGGCGTAGTCGAGGCTGCGACGTTCGAGGCAATCGCGGTACAGCGCCATTGAATCGGCCAGACGATCGAATGGGACGATGAGATCGCCTGCGGTTTTCTGGATGTCAGGGTGGACGCTCACCTTTGCGGCGGCGACCAGCACATTGATTGCGGCCGGCACCGCTTCGCGCAGCTCGAACAGCCGCGCGGCGGCGCGGTCGTCGCCCGGACCGGCGATGGATGGATCGCTGTTCACCCCGCACTCGGCGAGCACTGCGTCGAGGCGCTGCAGCGCAGCGTCCTCGGCTCCTGGGATCTCCAACTGCGCGAGGAGCACCGCAGCCGTCTCGTCCGGGCGGACCACACCGGCGCGCCCGAACGCCTCGTCGGGCACTTTCGCCAGCGCGCGCCCGTCGATGTACTCCACAGCTGAGACGTCGAGCGACCCTTCGCCGCGCCAGCTCGCCGCCGCTTCACGCCGCAGCGCCGCGGTGACGGCGATTGCCTGTTCGTCCGACCTGCACGTTACAAGGACCAGACATCGTCGCGGCATCGACATGACGCGCAGCGTCGCCTCCGTCACAATCCCCAACGTGCCCTCGGAGCCGATGAACAGGTCGATGAGGTCCATACCCGGCCGCGCGAAGTACCCGGCAGACAGCTTCGGGACGTTCGGCGTCTGGTACGTCGGTACCGGGACGCGGATAACCGTCCCTGATCCGTAGTCCAGCTCGAAGGCGCCGTCGGCTGATGCCGTGACGTCGCCTCGATGCAGTTCGGCGAGCGATCCATTTGCGAGCACGACCGTCAGCGCCTCGACCCAGCGACGTGTGCTGCCGTACTTGAACGTTGCGGCACCCGCGGCGTTGGTCGCGATCGTGCCGCCCACGAAGGCGCCGTCGAAGGTGGGGACCGGAGGGTAATAGAGGCCCTGCGCTGCGAGTGTGCGCTGCAGCTCGGCGAGCGGCACGCCGGCGCCCGCGCGAACCCTGTTGGCGGAAAGCACCGTGACGCCGGTAAGGGCGCGGGTGCTGACAATTACCTCGCCGCGCGGTGTGGCGCCGCCCGTCAGCGACGATTGCGCGCCGATGGGAAGCACGCGGCGCGCAGACGCGACGAGCGCCGCCACCTCGCCAGCGGTTCGCGGAAAGGCCACGCCCGCTGCGAAGCCACCCGGCACGTGCGCCGCGTCGCTCAGGAACGATTGAACCAGGTCGCTGCGGGTGTCAACGGGCGGAGCGCTGGCCGATGGCCTCGGCAGCTTGGTCGAATAAGGGGATTTGAGGGACAACTGTCTGCCGCCGGTGCCGCGGCCGCCATACGGCGCCGTGACGCGCTGGATTCTATAGAATGCAGCACATGGTCGCAAGATTCCTTCGACTGGTGGCGGCCGTTCTCGTGATGCAGCCTGCCCTGCCGGCCGTCGCGCAGACGACGCCCGACCCGATCCGCTACACCCTCGGCTTCCCCGAGCCTCACACGCACTACGTCGAGGTCGCCGCGTCCGTGCCCACCGGCGGCCAACCGGCCGTCGAACTGATGATGGCGGTATGGACGCCAGGTTCGTACATGGTGCGCGAGTACTCGCGCAACGTGGAAGCGATGACTGCCGCCCGGCCCGATGGCCGTCTCCTCGATGTCGAGAAAACGGACAAGAACCGCTGGCGTGTGGCAACCGGCGGCGCTCGGGTGGTCACGGTGAAGTACCGCCTGTACGCACGCGAAATGAGCGTGCGCACGAACTGGGTGGAAGCCGATTTCGCGCTGATCAACGGCGCGCCGACGTTCCTGACGCTGGCCGCCGGTCCACCGCGTCCACACGAAATCCTCATCGAGCCCGCGTCCGGCTGGCGCGTGTCGGCGACGGCGTTGACCGCGATGGAAGGCGGCCCCCACCGGTACAGGGCGCCTGACTACGACACACTGGTCGACTCGCCCATCATCGTCGGCAACCCGGCCGTCTACGAGTTCACGGTCGACGGCAGGCGCCACTCGCTCGTGAATGTCGGCGAAGCCGGCGTCTTCGATGGAGCCCGTGCGGCCAAGGACGTCGAGGCCATCGTACGCGCGCACCAGCGGATGTGGGGCTCGCTGCCCTACGAACGCTACATCGTCATGAACGTGCTCACCTCGGTTCCAGGGCAGATTCCAGGCGGCGGCCTCGAGCACCGGAACTCGACGGTCCTCATGGCCGGACGCTGGGCCACGCGCACGCGTTCGAGCTACCTCGGCTGGCTCGAGCTCGTCAGTCACGAGCTCTTCCATGCGTGGAACGGGAAGCGGCTGCGCCCCGTGGAGCTCGGGCCGTTCAACTATGAGGACGAGGTCTTGACGCGCGGCCTCTGGGTGGTCGAGGGCGTCACCGACTACTACGCGGAACTGCTCGTGCACCGGGCCGGCCTGTCCTCCCAGATCGAATACCTCGATGCGCTGGCCAACAAGATCGAGGAACTGCAGACGACCCCTGGCCGTGTCGTGCAGCCCGTGGAGCTTGCCTCCTTCGACGCGTGGATCAAGTACTACCGGCCTGATGAGAACACCGCAAACGCGTCCGTCAGCTACTACACGAAGGGCGCCGTTCTCGCCTTCCTGCTCGACGCGAAGATTCGACAGGCCACCGCCGGCGTGAAGAGCCTGGACGACGTGATGCGCGCGGCGTTCCAGAAGTTTTCGGGCCCCCGAGGGTACACCCCGCAGGAGTTCCGGGCGATCGCGGAGCAGGCCTCCGGCGTCAATCTCGGCCCGTTCTGGGCAGGCGGGGTTCAGGGCACGTCGGAGCTCGATTACACGGAAGCGCTCGACACCGTGGGTTTGCGTTTCAGGACGGCGGCGCCGGCGGCGGTGGATCGCCCCGCGCGGGCCTGGCTGGGCATGACCACCCGCAACGATGCGGGGCGGCTGGTGGTGTCGCAGGTCGGCCGCGGCACGCCCGCCCACGCGGCCGGGCTGAACGTCGACGACGAGATCATCGCGATCGACCAGTTCCGCGTGCGCGCCGACCAGCTCAATGCCAGGCTCGATCAGTACCAGCCTGGCGACAAGGTGACGCTGCTCGTTGCCCGCCGGGATCAGCTGCTCAGGCTGGACGTCGAATTCGCCGCGGAGCCGCCGCGCCAATGGAGGCTCGAAACCGATGCTGGGGCGAGCGGCCCTCAGCAGCAGCAGCGGGCGCGATGGCTGCAGCCGGCGGCATGACCTTCGACCCCCAGTACATCGATCACGTTCTCAGCGAGCACTTCGAAGACGCCAAGACGCTGTTTTTGTCTCCGCTGCTGGCGATCGAGTACGCGCATCTGGTGATGCTCGCGCAAACGGCCATCGTCACCGCCGAGGAGGCGCATGCGCTCCGCGAGGCACTCGATGCCATCTCGGTCACCGACGTGCGTGCCACGCCCTATCACGACACGTGTGAGGACCTGTTCTTCCACATCGAGCGGTTGATCGAGAAGCAGTGCGGCGAGGAGACCGCCGGACGGCTGCACACCGCGCGCAGCCGGAACGACATCGACATGACCATGTACCGGCTCCGGCAGCGGGAGTTCATCCTGACGCTGCTGGACTCGTCGCTGCAGCTGCGCGAAGGTCTCATCGAGCTGGCGGGTCGTCATCGGGACACGCTGCTCGCGGCGCTGACGCACACGCAGCCGGCGCAGCCGTCGACGCTGGCGCACTACCTGCTTGGGGTGATCGAGCAGCTCGAGCGCGACACCGTGCGCCTGCAGGCGGCATTTGCGACGACGAACCGGTGCCCGCTGGGCGCCTGCGCCATTACCGGAACGGGGTTTCCGATCGACCGCCAGCTCACGAGCGAGCTGCTTGGCTTCGACGGACCGACCGGCAACACGTACGGCAGCATTGCCACGGTGGACTACCTGCTCGAAAGCGTGTCGGCGGCGGCCATTCTGCTGTCGGGCCTCGGCCGCGTCGTTCAGGATCTGCTCCTGTGGAGCACGGTGGAGTTCGGCTACCTGCGGCTGGCCGATGGTTTCGTGCAGTCGAGCAGCATCATGCCGCAAAAGCGGAACCCGGTGGCGCTGGAGCACGCGCGCGCGATCGCGAGCAAGGCCGTTGGTCAGGCAGGTGCGATCATGCTGGCGGTGCACAACACCCCGTTTGGCGACGTGGTCGACACAGAGGACGACCTGCAGCCGCTGGTTGCCTCGATGTTCCGCGACGCCCGGCGAGCCGTTGTGCTCGTCGATGCCGTGCTGCGCGCCGCGGAGTTCGACGTGGCGCGGCTCGAGTCGCGGGCCGCCGAAGGGGGGACAACCCTCACCGAGCTGGCCGACCACCTCGTGCGGGAGCATCGGATTCCGTTCAAGACCGCACACACGATTGCGGGGCGACTGTCGAAGGTGCACCACGAGCGGTCCGGCACACCGCTGGGCGCGACGCTGGCCACGGTGTCGAGTGACCTTCTCGGCGTGCCGCTGCAGTATACGGACGCGCAGATCGAGGAGATCATGAGCGCGCGCCATTTCGTCGAGGTGCGGCGGACACCCGGCGGTCCCGCGCCTGCCGAAACGGGGCGGGCGCTCGAGGACGCGCAGGCGACGCTTGCCGCCCACCAATCGTGGCTGGCGGGCGTCGGCGACAGACTGGCCGCCGCCCACGCGCAGCTTCACTGCCGGGCCGAGGCGCTGTGACGGACATCCGGCGTAGCTACATCCGGGTGCTCGTCGTCTGGGTGGTCACGCTCGCCGCGCTCTACATCTTTCAGGAACTGTTCTCCTAAGAGACGTGTCGTTCACACTTCTTCCTTCTCGGTTCTCGGTTCGTGTTCATGTTCGGTGCAGGGTTCGGGGTTCATGCGTTCGGGGTTCGTACCGCCAGGGAACCACGAACTGTGAACCGCGAACCGAACCTGAACACGAACTGAGAAGATCAGAACCGAGAAGTGTGAACGACGTCGTCCAGTCAGGGTCGCGCTGAATGCACGTGATCGATTGGGCGATTATCGCGATCTATCTCGTCTGGATCGTGTGGGACGGGCTGCGGCTGACCCGCCGCAGCCACGAGATCGAAGGGTATTTCCTGGCGAGCCGCAGCCTTCCGTGGTGGGCGGTGGGGCTGTCGGTCATGGCCACGCAGCTGAGCGCAATCACGATGATCGGCACCACCGGCCAGGGGTACGCCGACGGGATGCGCTTTCTGCAGTTCTACTACGCGCTGCCGCTGGCAATGATTGTCCTTTCCGTCACCCTGGTGCCGTTCTTTCACAAGGCCAGGGTCTACACCGCCTACGAATACCTGGAACAGCGGTTCGACGCCAGGACGCGTGCGTTGACCAGCCTGTTGTTCCTGGTGTCGCGGAGCATGTCGCTCGGCGTAGTCATCTCGGCCCCCGCGGTCGTGCTCGCGGTGGTGCTCGGCATCAGCGTCACGAGTACCGTGCTGCTCATCGCGCTCCCGACCGCTGTCTACACGATGTTCGGCGGGGTCCAGGCCGTCACGTGGACCGACGTCAAGCAGATGGTGCTGATCGTGTGTGGGCTGGTTGCGGCGGCTGTCGTGCTCGTGCTTGCGCTGCCGGCGGACGTCAGCATCCTGCAGGCGCTGCACATCGCCGGATCGACGGGCCGCCTTCGAACATTCGATTTCACATTCGATCTGTCCAATCAGTACACGTTCTGGTCGGGCACCATCGCGGCGCTGTTCCTGTTCTGTTCGTACTTCGGCACCGATCAAAGCCAGGTGCAGCGGTATCTGACCGCGCGATCGATAGACGAGGCGCGCCAGTCGCTGCTCATGAGCGCGTACTGGAAGATTCCCCTCCAGGCACTCGTGCTGCTGGTTGGCGTGTTCGTCTTCCTTTTCTACCTGTTCACCCCGTCACCGATGCTGTTCAACCGGGCTCATGAACGCGAGCTGCAGAATGGGCCACGATCCGGCGAGTACGCGGCGCTTGAACAGCGGTTCGAAGCAGCGGCGGCGGCGCGACGCAACGCGGCCGTCGCGCTGACTCGGGCCGATGCGGCGGCGAACGCGGACGCGGCGAGCGCGGCGGCCGGGGAGTTCGGCGCGCGTGACGCCGACGTCCGCACGATCCGGGGCGAGGCGCTTGCGCTCGTTCGCGACGCAACCGGCGATCGCACGTACAACGACGTGAACTACGTGTTCCCGACGTTCATCATCACCCAGATGCCGGTGGGCCTTGTCGGCCTGCTGATTGCGGCCATCTTTGCGGCAGCCATGTCCACGATCTCGGCAGAGATGGCGGCGCTGTCAACGGCAACGGTTATCGACTTCTATCGCCGGTTCGTGCGGCGGGAGGCCGACGATCGACACTACTTGCGCGTTTCGCGGCTGGCGACCGGATTCTGGGGCATCTTTGCCAGCGCCGTGGCGGTATGGGCAGCGGAACTGGGGTCGCTGATCGAGGTCGTCAACCGCTTCGGATCGTTCTTCTACGGCTCGATTCTTGGCGTGTTCATTCTTGCGGTGGGATTTCCGCGTGCGACCGCCACTGGCGCCGTCGTGGGCTTGATCGCCGGGATGGCGTCGGTGGCCTGGACCGCGAGTTTCACCAGCGTGGCCTTTCTCTGGCACAACGTCATCGGCGCGCTGGGCGTGGTCATTGTCGGTCTGCTGGTAAGTGCCGTGAGTCGAGAGTCAAAAGTAAGATCGTAGGCCGGGCCCTTTAATCCCAGAGTTCACTAATGATTCGCCTTGGTGCCTCACTGCCTCGGTGTGTCGCGATCATCAAGTGAAGTGAATCTAGGGTTTAGGACTCGGCGTGGGAGTGTGAATGCACAAGATCGCAGTGACAAACCCCGTCGTCGAGATCGACGGCGACGAAATGACGCGCATCATCTGGCACAGGATCCGCGAGACCTTGATCCTGCCGTATCTCGACATCGACCTGAAGTACTACGACCTCTCGATCCAGTCGCGCGACCAGACGAACGACCAGATCACCATTGCGGCGGCGGAGGCGACGAAGAAGTACGGCGTCGGCGTGAAGTGCGCCACCATCACGCCGGATGAGGCGCGCGTGAAGGAGTTCACCCTCAAGCAGATGTGGCGGTCGCCGAACGGCACCATCCGCAACATCCTCGACGGCACCATCTTTCGCGAGCCGATCGTCTGCCGCAACGTGCCGCGCATCGTGCCGCACTGGGACAAGCCGGTCGTCGTCGCCCGTCACGGATTCGGCGATCAATACCGCGCGCAGGACTTCCGCTTTCCCGGTGCAGGCACGATCAGGATCAGCTGGACGCCGGAGGCAGGCGGAGAGGCCATCGAGCGCGAAGTCATCAAGACAAAGGGCGGCGGCATTGCGCTGGGGATGTTCAACCTCGATTCCTCGATCGAAGGCTTCGCGCGCGCCTGCTTCACGTACGCGCTCGGACGCAACTACCCGGTCTATCTCTCCACGAAGAACACGATTCTCAAGGCCTACGACGGCACGTTCAAGGACACGTTTCAGCGGGTGTTCGATGCCGATTTCAGGAGCGCGTTCGACGCGAAGGGTCTCACCTACGAGCATCGTCTGATCGACGACATGGTGGCGTCGAACCTGAAATGGAACGGCGGGTATCTGTGGGCCTGCAAGAACTACGACGGCGATGTGCAGTCCGACACGGTGGCGCAGGGCTACGGCTCGCTCGGACTCATGACGTCGGTCCTGATGTCGCCGGACGGCAGAGCGGTTGAGGCGGAAGCCGCGCACGGGACGGTGACGCGCCACTACCGGCTTCACCAGCAGGGAAAGCCGACGTCCACCAATCCGATCGCGTCGATTTACGCCTGGACGAGGGGGCTGCAGTATCGCGGCAGGTTCGACAACACGCCCGACGTCGTCGCCTTCGCCGAGACGCTCGAGCGTGTCTGCGTCGATGTCGTCGAATCAGGTCGAATGACGAAGGATCTGGCGATGCTCATCCGGCCCGACCATCCGTATCTGACGACCGACGACTTCATGGCCGCGATTGACGCCGAACTAAGGGAGCGGATGCGTACGTAGTGTCCGGCTTTAGCCGGACCGGCGTATCCTACCGCACGGATGAGACGGCCGAGCCCTGTTCCGGCACGAGCGTCCGGATCATGCCGTCCTGCCTCGACGTGACATACAGTTCGCCGTTTGCGGCCTGACTCAGTTGCAAGTCGACACGAGGACGGGACCCCACCAGCTTGTCGACGAGCTGCTGGAGCGAGACATCCGTCGTGTTGCCGTTCCCGTCGCGAACGAACAACTGGATCTCCTCGATGCCGGCCACAGTACTGGGAATGCCGTCGTCGGCCGATTTGAGTGCGGCAACATCGGCCGCGAACACGCGGCCTCGCGCGATGTCTCCGAAGACGAACTTGCCCCTCAACGCGGAAATGCGGCCGCCGTAGACGAAGCCGCCGGTGACCGAGATTCCCTCGCCATGGTCGTACATGGCGACTGGATAGGTGAAGCCGTCCTTCACGGTCCCATCCGAGACGTCGGCCGGCAGCGGGTAGACCTGATTTCCATTTCCTCCGGACACGTAGTACCCGCTCTGGAACGTCCCCTCCCGCTGCATCCAGCCGTAATTCCCGCCTTCGCGAACGATGTTGATCTCCTCGATATGGGAGTTGCCGATGTCGGAGACGAACAGCGTTCCATCGCTCGGATCCCATGACAGCCGGTGAGGGTTGCGGAAGCCGTACGCGTAGATCTCACCGAACGTAC
>JBOGIR010000159.1:0-11831 GCA_050742335.1 Vicinamibacterales bacterium
TCCCTCGTCACCGTATTCTGGCGTGATCTCGTTGTTCATCAGGGCGCTGTTCGAAGGCCAGCGGCCCAAAATCTATGGCGATGGTGAGCAGACGCGCGACTTCACCTACGTGGCCAACGTCGTCGACGGGGTCCTGCGCGCGTGTCGGGCGCCAGGCGCGAGCGGCGAAGTCATCAACGTCGCCACGGGCGGGCGCATTTCGATCAACGCGCTGTTCCAGGCCGTTCGGGACCATGTCGGCGTCCGCCTCGAACCGCTCTACGCGGAGCCGCGTGCTGGCGACGTCCGCGATTCGCAGGCCGACATCCAGAAAGCAGGACGGCTGCTGAATTACCAGCCACACGTCGCCTTCGAAGAAGGGCTGAAGAAGACCGTCGAGTGGTACCGCGCCACGCAGGTGGCGGTGGCCTAGCAACCGCGGTTGTCGATCGCGAGCGGGTCGGCACTTTCGTTCTTTCTACCCTTTCGTTCAACTCCCTTCGCATCATCCTGTTACGGCGTCAGGCGCGCCGAGCAGTGGCCGGCGTCGCCCTTGCCACGCTCCAGGGCTGTCCTGATGGGCCGGTAGCGGAAGCGGCACCCGACCTCGCCGCACGACGGCCCGCCGGGGTCTGCACATGGCAAGGGTCATCGACACAATGAGGAGGACATACGATGCGGATGATGATTGCGGCGTTGCTCGTCCTGGGCTTGGGCGTCACCACACTGGCAGCGCAGGAGGGCCGCCTGGCGCCGAAAGCACCGGAGGCGGTTGTGGCACCTGTGAACCTGAATACCGCCACGCTGGCGCAACTCGAGTCGTTGCCGGGCATCGGGCCGGCCATGGCCCAACGGATTGTGGAATACCGCCAGCAGAATGGCGGCTTCAAGAAGATCGAGGAACTGATGAACGTGCGCGGCGTTGGCGAGGCCAGCTTCCTGAAGCTCAAGGCGCTCATCACGGTGACAACGCCGAGGACCGACCGCGCGGCGGCCCAGTAGCAGCCCGGCGGGGCCGCGGAGGCACCCGGGCTCCGCGGTCCCGCGGGTTCACCCTCATCGAGCTCCTCTTTGCCACCACGCTGGGTTCGGTGCTCGTCGGGATCGCGGTTCCGCAGGTGCTCGTCACGCTGGACCGCCACAGGGCCTGGGCGGCAGCCCGGTATCTCGCGGCGCGCATGGCGCTGGCGCGATCGTACGCCGTCACACGCGCGGCGCACGTGGCACTTCGATTCAGGGGCGACAGCAGTGACATAGTGTTTCAGATGTTCCTCGACGACAACCACAACGGCGTTCGCACGCTCGATATCGCATCGCAGGTGGACCGGCCCATCGGCGCGCCGGCTCGTCTCTCCGACTTGTTTCCCGGCGTGATCATCGGCATATCGACCGACCTGGGGACCGATCCGGTGCGGATCGGATCGACCGACCTGCTGTCGTTCACGCCACTGGGTACCGCGACGCCGGGCACGATCTACGTTCGCGGTCGTGATGGCCTGCAGCTTGCCGTCCGCGTCACGGGCGCAACGGGGCGCACGCGCGTCCTGCACTACGTTTCGCGTACGCGTCAATGGGTCGAATGGTTTTGACGTGGGTAGGACGTTCCCATCGCGGTCGGGGCCAACCGAGCGATCCGCGGGAATACGTTACCCAAACCCACACGACGGCTCGCGCAAGGTGGCGACGATCGGCCCGATCGTGCGGGAAGCGTGCAGTTCGAATCCTGGCATCGGCCTTGTAACGGGCGCACTCCGGTGACCATCCCCCAGGCCACGGAACTGCGGCATGTCGTCGCGGCGGTAAGCGCCGCGCTGGCGCATCCGCCGGCGCACAACAACCTTTCGGCGATTTTCGAGCAGCAGGTGCAACAGCTCCTGTCGATGCGGGCCGTGCGACTGAGAGAGATCCCGGCGCGGTATCAGGCTCGACTCGTGACGCCGACGCGCACCGCGGAATCGATCGTGCTTGGTGTGCCGACCGCCGATCCCGGCGTCCAGGCGGTCCTTGAAGCCACATTCGAGCACGGGCGCACGCTGGTCGAACGCGACTTCGAATTGCTCACCGCTGCTGCGCAGCTCGGTGGCCTCGTGCTGGAGGCCACAAGGACTCGTCCCAGCGGTCTCCTCGGGCCCTGCGATGCCATCACCCCGCTGGTGGGTTCCAGTCCAGTGATGGCGGCGCTCAAGGAGCGTGTGGAGCGTGTGGCCAACACGGACTTCACCGTCCTCGTCGAGGGAGAGAGCGGTACGGGCAAGGAACTCGTAGCCCGACAAATTCACGAGATGGGACGCCGACGCAAAGGGCCGTTTGTGGCCGTCAACTGCGCGGCCGTCGTCGAAACGCTGCTCGAGGCCGAACTGTTCGGGATCGAAGAGCGTACGGCCACGGGCGTCCGGGGCCGCCGAGGCAAGTTCGAACACGCGGAGGGCGGCACACTCTTCCTCGACGAGGTGTCGGACCTGGCGCTGTCGGCGCAGGCCAAGCTGCTGCGCGCGATTCAGGATCTCGCCGTCGAGCGCGTGGGCAGCACCGGCACGCGACGGGTGAACACGCGCATCGTGGTGGCCACGAATCGTCCGCTGTCGGATCTGGTCGCGCGAGGGTTGTTCCGGACGGACCTGTATTACCGGCTGAGCGGGGTCGACATCCACGTGCCGCCGCTGCGCGAACGCAGCGAAGATGTTCCGGAACTGGCCGCCCACTTTCTGGCGCGGCATCGCACCACCCGCGATCTGTCCCTGTCAGAAGCTGCGCTCGACGCCCTGCGGATCTTTGACTGGCCGGGCAATGTGCGCCAGCTCGAGCGCCTGATCGAGAGGGCGATCGCGCTGACAGGGTCCAACCGCATCGAACTGGACGATCTGCCGCCGCAGGTGCGCGGCCAGTACCGCGAGGTGCTGGCGCCGGCGCTCGCGGCGGGCGACTCGATGCGCGCGTGGGCCAGCCGATACGTCCACCTCGTGTTCGAGCGGTGCGGGCGCAACAAGCGGCAGGCCAGCCGCGTGCTCGAGATCAGCACCCACACGCTCGATGCCTACCTGCGCTACGGCAGTCACCCACGACCCGCCAACAAGCGTGTGCCGGCCTGGGCTCGCACGCCGGCACCGTCCGAGCCGTTCGCGTGAGTGGTCTCGACCACCGATCGCAGGACGTGTCCACATCGCTCTGTTCTTGACCCCCTTTCAACCCACATAGTGCAGCTTGGCTTGTGGCGCTCAAACACCACGACTTCATTTCCAGCGGCACGGACGCCGGCCTCCTCGGACGCCGGCCTTAGCAGGCTGTGGTGAAACGCACCAACGGGCCACGGAGACACAGAGACACGGAGCCTTTTCCTGATGTTTTCTCTGTGCCTCTGTGCCTCTGTGGCCCGGCCGGGACTTTTGCCAGGGGCTGTTAGGGCTGAAGCGGGAAGCCACCGGAAGTCGGTGACGAGACCCCAACTGTCTCACCGCGCGAAAACCAGCAGGCCGTTCGCGGGCAGCGTGAGCGCGACGGAGTGGCCGAACCCGTGCAGCGGCTGCGGCTCGGCGAACACACTCCCGCCGTTTCCCACCACGTGAGGATTGACCCAGCTCTCGTAGACGTCGCTGTTGAAGACCTCCCACCACGGGCCGCCGCCGGGAAAGCCGATTCGATAGTCGAAGCGGTTGAACGGCGCCAGGTGTACGACGACGATCACGTCGTGGCCGGCGCCTTCGACCCAACGGTGAAACGCGAGGACCCGGTTCTGGTCGTGGACGTGCACCACTCGGAAGCCCTGTCCGCGCAGACCGGCGTGACGGCGGCGCAGGTGAATCAACTCACTCGTGAAGCGCAGGTGATCCGTCATTTGCCTGTCGCCCTGGTCGAGTCCGGCCCAGTGCAGTAGCAGGTTCTGGTGGAATTCGAAGTTGTCCGACCACTGCTTGCCCTCCAGGAACTCCTGCCCCATGAAGAGCATGGGCACTCCGGGGGCCGTCAGGCTGATGCCCGTGGCGACCCGCGCGCGGCTGCGGCCGAACCAGGAGCGTGGATTGCCCGGGTCGCCGAGCCGCGCGACCCGCGGCTCGCGGTCGCGATAGACAATGTCGTGGTTCTCCGGACCCTGGACGAATCGCCAGGGCTCGTCGAAGCCGTCCGGCCAGAGGCTGCGCGCAATCCGGGTCATGTCCAGCGGGCGCTCGTCCGGTGCGCTGGCGGCGCCGATCACGTCGCGGATGGCGATTCGAAGCCCGTCGGTGAGCGAGCTGTCGAAGCCGGCTCCGCCGGGCGGTGCCTTGACCACGTACGGATTGACGTTCCAATATTCGGCCTTCTGGAACGCGCGCGCCCGATGATGCCGCACCGTGGAGGTGAGATCCTGGCAGAAGCTCCAGCCGTGCGGCGCGCCGTCGTGATCGATGACGCTCACCTGGTCGTACCGAAAGCCATCGACGTGGTACTCGTCGAGGAAGAACTTCGCGTTCTGGATCAGGAAGTCGCGCACCTCCGGTTTCCCGAAGTCGAACACCAGGCCGCCGGCGTGCCCCTTGTCGGTGAAGTAGAGCGAGTTGCGGTGACCGCCGTCAGTCGGCTCGCGGTCCAAAAAGTACAGGCTCTCATCGCCGAAGTCGCCGCCGGCATGGTTGTAGACGACGTCGAGGATGACTGCCAGGCCATGAAGGTGACACAGGTCCACGAGCGCCTTGAGCTGATTCATCTCGCCGCGCAGGTCGTCGGGCCCGTAACGCGGGAGCGCTCTGGCGTTCAGTAGCTGATTCACCGCGTCGGCATAGGGTGCCAGGTGGTCGTCCTCGACGGCAAAATCCATTTCCGGCGAGCAGTAATCGGTGCCGTTGTAGCCGAGGCTGAACGCAGTCTGGAACTCCTGTATCGGCATGAGTTGGACGGCTGTTACGCCCAGCTCCGCCAGATACGGCACCTTGCGCGCGACGTCAAGAAACGTGCCCCCTTTCCGCGGGAGGTTGGGCGTAAAGTAGGTCCCGACGTGGAGCTGATAGATGACGAAGTCATCGAACCGAGGCGTCACGAAACCGCTGTCATGCCAGGGGAAGTCCGAGCGGCGGATGATGCACTCGCTGGGGAAGGGCGTCTGGAGCTCGCGCGCGAACGGATCGCGCTTCGGGCCTTCGCTGCCCTCGCCGACGACGTAGAACATATAGCGGTGGCGGTCCTGGGCGCCGGCGATGAATCCCCGCCAGTGCCCGTGTTCGTCACGCGTCAGCAGGCTCGCGTCACTCCGCTCGCGGTTGTTGAACTCGCCGAGCACGTGAACCGTGCGGGCACGCGGCGCCCAGACGCGGAAGGTGGCGCCATCGGCAACTAGCGTGGCGCCCATCGGCGTATCGTGACGAATGTGCTCGAGCGAGACGGGCACCACGGCCTCCCGTGCGGATTCTACGACGACTGCGCAGACGAGCGGACCTGTCACCCGCTACGCAACACTGAGACACGGTGAAGGACGGGGATCGAGCAACGGCTCCAGGGGGTGTCGCCCGGCGCGTGATCCGCGTTGAGGTTCCACCGGTCGGCGGCGCGTATGTTCAATCGGTCGTGAAGCCCACGGCATTTCGTGGTTGCGGTTGTCCTGGCAGCTGCTTCCGCGACTCGGCGCTCAGGCGCCGGCCGCGAAACCACTCGCCAGCAGCACCTCCACTCTAACGTCTGACCAAGGCGGACAACCGACTAGCACGGCGCACATCCATGGTCGAGGCGTCGATCCCGGGGCTGGCATGTTCCTCGCTTTCAGTAGCACAACTCAACGTCTGGCCAGTGTGCGGGTACGCGTCGCCACCAGGTCTGGTCGCGGGAAGGTTGCTGTCGACGCGTGTGCCGTCGTCCCAGTCACGTCATTCGGTAAGGAGGAAGAAGACATGCTGACCACACTTCGTTGTCTCACGGCGCTGGCGTGCATCGCTCTTGCTGACGCAGTAATGGGCTTGACCATCGCCGAGGCATCTCAACCTCAGAGCCACGCGGCACGAGCGGAACACGCAGTCGCCGGAGAAGTCAAGAGGGTAGACCTTGCGGCCAAGATTCTCGTGATGCGCACCGCAGACGGCGCCGAAGAGACCGTCAAGTTCATCGAAGGAACCACCGTACGGGGGGTCAAGGATGTGGCACGAGTGACTGAGGCCGCGGCCAAGGCCGCTCTGGAAGGTGGAGCCGTGGTCCTCCATTACACCGGCGAGGGTGCAGCGAAGACGGCTGTTTTGGTCGACCACATCGGCAAACGGACTGTCAAAATCGCGAAAGGCACCGTTATGCGGATTGGCGAGGCGGGCAGGTTCGTCGTCCTCAAAACCGCTTCAGGCGCCGAGGAAACATTTGACCTGGCGAGGGACGTCGTGGTCGAAACCGGAAGAGGCGTCGAGGCTGGCGTGCATGCGACTGGTGCTGCGCTGAAACAAGGCGCCGAGGTTACCGTTCACTACTCGGAAGAGGGCGGCAAGAAGATCGTGCATGTTGTGAGGCGCTTCTAACCGCGAAGCGAAGGTCTCGCTGTGGAGGATGGCACGGCGGCTGCCAGACTAGCGGCAAATCAGGCCACTCAGTTCAGCCGTCCACAACGCCGCGAAATCCAGGTGGGGACTTCGAACCAATCATCGGCGGGCGCAAGGAGAGGCGCCAAAGAGGAGGATAGCCGGCCTCATTCGTTGAGGCCGGCACGGTCAGGAGCGTCTGCCGAAACTCTCAATCGTCCCACTCTTCGTCGGAGTCTTCGTCGGAGTCTTCGTCGTCCTCGGAGTCTTCGTCGTCCTCTTCCTCTTCGAACTCGACGCGTGTGGCGGCAATCGAGCCGTTAGCCCAATGGCCTTTGACCTCGACCCGGCGGCCGTCTGTCAAGTCGGTACAGAACCCGTTGCGGAACACCGTGGAGCCGTCGGTCGTCACGCCCACCGGCCCTGTCCCCACGGTCACCGTGAAACTGGCGGCGATCGGGCACCCGCTCGGAGTACCTGCGATGACGCCTTCGATCTCGACTTCGTTGTAGCCGGGACCGTCACCGTCACTGTCACTGTCACTGTCGCTATCTTCGTCGTCTCTGTCACTGTCTTCGTCGTCCAACGTGTGGAACACGCTGGGCCCGACGCTGGTGGCGCTGATCCGGGCGTCCGGCGCCATCTGGCCTCCTTCGACCAACGGAGACGGCGCAAGCGGGCTGGCCGACTGCAGCGTGGACTCGCCGCACCCGACGAGGACGACGGACGTCACCGCCAGGGCCAGCGTGAGGAGCATCCGTACCAGGCGTACCGGGAGGCGAGTGAAAAAGTGTTGAGTCATGACCCTTCGTTGGGCAAGCCCCGTACCCGGCGTAAGTTGTTGTTAGGAGGCGGGAAAGGGCGTGGAACGGACCGAAAGACCGACGGGCACGCCGCGAAGTTGTAAGTGTCGGGAATTCGTCACTCTGGCGGATGTGGGTGGATCCCGGCTTGTTTCTTCCCGTCGGCCGTTCCGCCCCGTGCTGGGCCCGCTAATCCGACGCTGGCAGACGTGTGATCTGCGTCGCAGCCACATCGTCGAACGTGGCGCGTGACCGGCCATCATGGCGGTCATCCGACGGCGTCGCGGTTACGTCGCGGCGGCGATTGGGACCGAATGAATACACGGTCACGCGCCACTCTCTCGCTGCAGGTCTCTCGATCAGCAGCCAATACGGTGAACCCCACGGATCGATGCCGTAGCGATGCCGCACGTCAGCGGCGTCTGCCGACTCACCACAGGCCACGCCTCCGAAGTGAGGCAACGCGGCAGCGTCGAGGTAGCCATCCGTGATCGAAGACCAGACGCGCTTGTGGACGCGACGCATGCGCCACAAGGTGTCCGTCCCCGCCCGGCCGAAGACGAGATCTTCGGCCAGGCGTCGGACTTCGGCAGCCGCGCAGGCGAGTCGCGTCTCGTCACGCCCCCGCTCGAGCGCGCCCGCAAGCGATGTCATGGCCGCCCCAAACGCCACCGTGAGCACCAAGGCTGGCCACGCGATCAGTGCGGCTGGCCTCGTCGACATCATGAACAATCCACCCGCCAGGAGTTCCACCCACTCGCCTGTCAACGTGAACGGATACCACCAGAGCAGGAGGATGGCTGCCCCGTACCAGGGCACCAGGGCCGCGTGTGGCGGCGTGACGCGAACGCGCTCAAGCAACGCGCGAGTGCGGGTGATACGCGCCAGCAACGGTAGCAGGAGGCCGTAGCCCGCTAGCGCGACCATCAGCACGGATCCGGGCTGAACGGATTGGGGCAGGTTGTGCACGCTCAGTTCCTGTTGGACGTTGTAGCGAAGAAAGAACTCCGGAGGGAAGTAGCCCAGAAGGCGCTGTCCCCAACTGAACTCTTCGCCGGCGACGAACAGGCAAAAGAGCGCCACCATTCCGTCACACACGCGGCGTGCCGGAAGGGACCGGCGCAGGCCGAGCACGCCGGCCACAAGAAACAGCCAGACGGTTCCCCACTCGACGACTCGGTCCTCCTGCAGCAGCATTCGGTACCACTCAGGGGCTCTGCTGCCAAGCCATAACATCGCCCCTACCCACGTGGCCGCCAGCAGATGGAACCAACCAGACGCTGTGGGACGCTTCACATCGTCAAGTACCTGACGAAGAGCCGAAGTCGAACTATTCATGGACCGCTGACCGTACCCGTTATCGGCATCTCGGGTCTCGTGGTTAATCCAACTGGACCACACACACGCCGCAGCGCCGTCGGGTGTTGCGTCCCGCTGATTTCGCCTGCGGCTCGTCCATACGGGCGCTCTTCCCGAGCGCAGCGACGATGATCGAGAGGCTGGAAGGCGCGGTTTGAAGCGGATCACTCTTGATCACGTGCCGGCATCGCCGTCGCGATGACACACCCGAATTCAGGCCAGAAATCTGACGAGTTCATGTCTTGGGTTCTTGAAACCCGACGAAACCCAACTTGATCGCGCTCTAGTCGCGAAACTTCGGCTCCGCCGCGACGAAGCACCCGGTTGATGAGCCGCTCCACTTGGCAAGTTGTTGCCAAGGCAGATGCGGCGCTGTGGCGATATGCCATTGCGAGGGAGGCGTTTGACCGTCCATCCTCGTGGCCCCGTATAACGGCTGCGACTGATTTCTCCGACAGCCTCGCAGGGCATATTCAGCTCCATCCGTCCCGAGAATCCAGTATTCGCAATCGTGCCAGTAATCGTGCCGTGCCACTCGGCGACCCGCCGCGCCATTCTGGCGCGGCGGCTGTTGTGGGCTAATCAATAGCCAGACTGTCTTGCTACGGTGAACTCGGCGCTCCGCAGCGCGTCGACCACACATCGCTCATATTGGTCGGCCGAAGGCAGTGCTCGTGTCGGCTGTTGCTGCTGGCATGTTCGCCGTGCGGTCTCGACCGCTCGTCCCATCCGACTGTCGCTCCGCTCAAAGACGTCATGACGAGCGATGGCCTGGGCGCAGCCGACGGCCATAAGTGCTGACGCCAGCAAGAGTCCACTGATGGTGATCTTCATGGGACTTTCTCCTTCTACCGATACACGCGTAAGCGCGAGGTCCTTCCACGCGGCTGGCGGCCCGTCAGCAAGGTCGGCGGTGGTTGTACCGCCTCTACCGATCTAAACGCCGGCCGCCCCTTGAACGAACACACCCCGGCTGCGCCGTTGTTCTGAATGTCGCGAATTATTCGGAGAATTGACGATCGCGTAATTCGCAAGAATGCGACGGACGCTTGCGAGACCAGTCACTTTTGTTCGACAAACCTTCGGTGAACTTTCTCGTCGGAAGAAATCGGCGAAATCTATCAGGAAGGAAGCGGCTCGCCTTCTGACATCGCTGACGCTGCCTTGTCTGACTGCCTCCGTGAATATGACGCGATGCGCTTGCGTGTAAGCGACTACTTCGCGTCGGGCGTGCCCCGCGAGGGCAAGGCCGACGCTCGCGGTCGTGCTGACGCAAGGACCGCCGAGACCACAGATCATGCTCGCCGGGCAATTGTTAGCCGCGTTCTTCGGGCTCGGGAAGCCTCAGCATCGACCGCTCAGGCCACGAAAGCAAAGGCCTCTATCGAGGACCTCAAGAACGATAGGCTGCTCGTCGAGGACTACAAGGCACTATGCCTCTGGGTCGATGAGATTTACGCCAAGGAGAACCGCACGGACCTCACGACGGAGGCCATACGCACCAAGACGGAGGTCCGCCTCCGATCTGCGGGGATCCGTCCCATCGACCTGCTAAATAACCTGGCCGAATGCACGGACCAGAAGGGCAGCGACGGACGCTACCTATTACCTAGGGCTGCAGACCGACCAAGCGGGACGTGAGGCCGATACTCTTCGCGGCAGGGTGACAGACCTCACTCTGGCCGTGGCGATCGGGATGCGTCCGTCAGATTCTGTACTGTCTCGAACGCCTCGGCCTACGTTTGCATGGTTCTGTGGCAGCGCTCTGGAAATATCAACCTGCGATAACGTTGGGTCTTTGAAACCCGACGAAACCCAACTTGATCGCGCTCGAACAATCATGGAAACTCTAGCGGTTTCGTCGGCCTTTGCGACAATGCGGGCACCGGATCTGCGATTTATGCTGAGCGGAGGTTGCGTGCCAAGGAGTCTACTCGTCCTGGCGCCGATTCTCGTGGCGATCTGGGTGTCGGGAATCAATGGACAACAGTCCACTGTCCCGGCGGACCCACTTGATGCGTTCATCCGAGCGCGCATGGCCGAACGTCCGATTCCTGGTGTAGCAGTGGCAGTGTTGAAGGATGGTCAGATCGTCAGGCTGTCGACGTTTGGCACGGCGAGCCTTGAGTTCGCGATCCCGGTTACTCCTGACACCGTGTTCAACGTCGCATCTGTCTCGAAGTCAGTTGTCGGCGTTGCGGTCATGCGACTTGTCGAAGATAGGGTGCTCGATCTCGACGCGACCGTTGGCGAGTACCTGCGACAGATACCTCAAAGCTGGCGCGCCGTGACCATCCGGCAGCTCCTCACGCACACCTCCGGACTCCCCTCGATCGATGTCGACGCATTCTCGACGCGAACGCGCGCGCAGACAGTGCCGGCTGCGCTTGCCATCCTTGAGGCGATGCCGTTGGAGTCTCCGGCAGGCACGAAATGGAGTTACAACACCACGAACTACATGCTGCTTGGGATGGTGGTGGAAGCCGTTGGCAAGATGTCCTTCACCGAATTCTGCCGTTCGAGGCTCTTTGCTCCTCTTGGATTGCAGACGGCGACATTCGGTGATTCACGCACGGTGATGAAGAATCGCGCGACGGTTTACACGCGATTTCGATTTGATACAGGTGCTCCACAGCGAATCGACCAGTCCGAAGTATTGGACTATTCGATGCCGCACTTTGCCTATCCTGGAGCGGGGCTCAATATCTCGATTCGCGACTTCGCCACATGGATGCTCGCCTTGTCGCAAGGCCGTGTCATCAGTCGCGCTCGACTCGAGGAGATTTGGGAGCCCGCGCGGTTCCGCGACGGAACGATATACGCCGGTACGCCTCCATCCGTTACCGGGTACGGGATGGGGTGGACACTCAACCGTCGAGCGATTCATCCGTGGGTCGGTGGAACCGGCGGCCTACGTGCGGCATTCGCGTTCTATCCGAACGACAACCTCGCGGTTGCGGTAATGACGAACTTTCAGGGCGCTGGACCGGAAGCGATTGTCGATGGTGTGGCGAGCCTTTACTTCGACGGTGCCGCCAAAGCAGCGCAACCTGATAGGTTCTGATCAACGCCGATCTGGATACGGATCCTCCGGCCGCGCGCTCGGTCGCCAGTCGGGACTACCGCTCCCCGTACCGCTTGGCCGCAGCGAGGTCGTTGCGTAATTGCTCTGCCGTGCGGCGCGGGCCGTACCCCGGCGTATCACGCTGAATCCGCCACCCCTCCT
>JBOGIR010000160.1:0-12444 GCA_050742335.1 Vicinamibacterales bacterium
CGGCCCGGGCTTCGGCAAGAGCCTGCGACGCCGTCACCGTGATGAAGGCGTTGAGGCGTGGATTGAACCGTTCGATTCGCGTGAGTGAGGCGCGGGTGAGATCAACGGGCGAGACTTTCCGCAGGCGCACGAGCTCGGAGGCTTCCTGCAGCGAGAGCCACGCGAGGTCGTCGAGCGGCGGCGTCCCCTGCGCTGCCGTGCCCGCCGGACCGATCGCGGCCGTTGCAAGGGTCCCGGCCGTTGCTTCGAGGAACGCGCGTCGATCCAGGTGCATCGCTATCTCCGTGGCGCGTTGATTCTACGTCTAGCGAGGCTCCGCCTCGCTAGTGGCAGTATCTTCTTGCCCCGCTCCGCGGGGCGAGACGTCTTGAAAGGCCAGTCGCAAACTTGACTCATTTGTCACGAGTTTGGCCTTTCAAAGACGTCTAGCGGGGCGCGGACCCACCATGGGTCCGGCTGAAGCCGGACACTACGTACGTGGGGCACGACGGGTCCGGCTAAAGCCGGACACTACGTACGTCTCACGTACGTTTAGCCTCCAGAATCTCCTGAATCTCATACAGTCTCGGCTGCGCTCCGGCCGGCTCGACCGCCTGACGCATCAGGCGCCGCAGTTGCACCACGTCGCGCAACACGCCGAAGGTTCGCGACAAGCCGTACTTCGAGCGGCCGAAACGCCGCGGGCGATGATTCACCACCACTTCGGTCACGCGCCCTCCGAGCTGGCTCGCCAGTGCAGGCAGGTACCTGTGCATGCCGGGTGAGAGCCTCAGCGGTTTGACAACGTCCGCCCGAAACACCTTGAGCGAGCAGCCGGCATCGTGCAGACGAATGCCAGTCACGCGACTGACCAGCCAGTTCGCGACGACCGACGGCACATGTCTGGTCAGAAATGCGTCCTTTCGGTCCTTACGCCAGCCGCACACGATGTCGTGGTCGCGTGCGAGTTCCAGCAGTCGCGGGATGTCGGCCGGGTCATTCTGCAGATCGCCGTCCAGCGTCACGATAAAGCGGCCTCGAGCGTGGGCGAAGCCCGCCGCGAACGCCGCGGTCTGACCGAAATTCCGCGTGAACCTGATGACGCGCACGCTCGGATCGCGAGCGTACATGTCGACCAGCCTGCCGTACGTGCCGTCCTCGCTGCCGTCGTCGATGAGAATGATTTCGTACGGAATGTTCAGTGCCTGCATGACGCCGGAGAGCTCGTGATGCAGGGCGACGACGTTGGCTTCCTCGTCTCGCAGAGGAATGACGACGGAGATGTCGGGGGGCACCGGTAGCGATTGTATCGATTGTATCCGGCGGGTCCGCCCTCGGCAGTACCCGCCTCCGCTGGGCCTCGCGGGTCTGCCTCGGGCGGCACCCGCCCCACGTACGAGGGCGGCTACGTACGACGGCGGCCGCGCCACCACCATAGGACGGCCGTGAGCACGAGAAGGCCCACGAGCCAGAGCGCGACCTCTCGCCCGCGGGTCCTCATTAGCTCGAGCGCGGCGTCGCCATACCAGATGGCGAGCACTCCAAGCGCCAGGTACCGCGCCCCACGGGCGAGCGCGATGGCGACGACGAATTGCCGTGGCCGCACCTGTGCGACGCCAGCCATGAGCACGAACAGCTTGAACGGGGCTGGCGGCGGAAGCAGCGCGGGAACGATCAGCGCCAGCAGCCCGTGGCGCTTGTAGAGCGCAAGCGCACGCTCCGCATGTCCCGCCCGGAGGCGCTTCCTGAAGAAGGCTTCGCCACCCTTTTCGGCGAGGACGTAGATCACGTAGCACCCCGCCACCGAGCCCAGCGTGGCCATCAGGGCGTAGTACGGCATCCAGCTCTTGTGCTGCGTGACCATCAACACGACGAGGATGTCGTTGATTTGCGGCAGCGAGAGGAACGACGAATCGAGAAACGCGATCGCAAACAGGCCCGGGCCACCGATGGCAAGCGCGAAGCCGTAGATCCAGTTGATGAAGGATTTCACGCGGCGGGCTGAACCCAGCTACCTTAGAGCCTCGTGATTATAGTCCGCGAGCGTCTGCTTGCCGGCGTCGCCATGTGCGTCGCCGTCATCGCCTGGATTTGTTTCCTGCGCGCCGACCTGGTACTGAGCCACTACGACGCGAAGGCGCACCTGGTCGTCGCCCGGCGGATTATCGACAGCATCACCCCAGGGTGGCAGCAAATTGGCGGTGTCTGGCTGCCGCTTCCTCATCTGCTCCACGCGATGCCGATTCAAGTGGACGTGCTGTATCGGACGGGCGCATTCGCGTCGATCGTCTCCATCATCTGCTTTGGGGTTGTCGTATATGCCGCGGCGCGTCTCGTCATCCTTGCCACGGGCTCGCAGCTCGGCGCCGTGGCAGCGACGGCGCTCTTCGTTCTGAATCCCAATCTGCTGTACATCCACACGACACCAATGACCGAGCCGCTGATGCTGGCCTCTACGTTCCTCGTACTGCTCTGGCTGGTCGAATGGGTGCCGCGAAACCAGGATCGGGTTCCGCTGCGGCTCGGCTGCGCGTTGTGTGCGGCGGCGTGGTCTCGCTACGAGGCGTGGCTCGTGATTGCCGCTGCGCTGCCCGCAGCCTTGTACGCATCCGGTCGCGTCGGCGCGTCGCGTACGGGTCTCACACGTCGCGCGTGGCGACTCGCAGTATGGCCCGTCACGGCCGTCCTCGTATTTCTCGCGATCAGCCGCGTCACCACCGGCGCCTGGCTCGTGACAGGCGGCTTCTACGAGCCTGCCCCCTTCTACCAGGGGCAGCTCACGAGGAGTCTGCTGGCCGTCTGGTGGGGCACGCATCAACTGAGCACGCGGGCCATGGAGCTGGTCGGGTTGACGGGAGCGGTCTTCGTTGCCGCCCGCGCGTTCAGCAGGCGCGCCGATGCTCCACTGCTCATTCCCGTGGCGCTTCTGGCGTCTGCGGCACTGCCGTGTGTCGCCTTCTATCAGGGCCACCCGTTCCGCATTCGCTACATGATCCCGCTCGTTGCGGCGTCTGCACTCTTCAGTGGAGTGCTGATAGGCACCCTCCGCGGGTGGGCCGCGAAAGTTCTGGCTGGTCTTCTCGTGGGCCTCACCGCGCTCCAGTCGCCGCCGTGGTGGAGCGGCGCACCGCTCCTCGTCGAGGCGCAGTGGGATCGCGCCGCGAGCGAAGGCAGACGGCAGGTCACGTCGTGCCTGACGCCCTCCTATCGAGGGGAGAAGATCCTCGCCAGCATGGGTTCACTCGCCCACTACATGCAGGAACTGTCACAGGACGGATTCGCGATCGCCGACTTCGTGCACGAAGGGAACAGCGCCATCTGGCAGCTCGCCACGGAGGACGGCCCGCGGCTCCATACCGGCTGGATGCTGGTGGAAGAACACGCTGAAGGAGGCGACGTGCTTGCCCGGCGCATTCGTCAGGATCCGCGATTCACTCGGGGCATGACGCGGATCTGCGAGGGAGGAGGAGTGGCGCTGTACAAACGAGATCAGTGAGCGTGTCGTTCACGCTTCTCGGTTCTCTCTTCTCGGTTCGTGTTCACGTTCGTCGTGTACCGCGGCTGGACGATCGTGGCGCCGCGAACACGGAACCGAACCTGAACACGAACTGAGCACGGAGCACCGAGAAGTGTGAACTGCGCTTACCGTCCAAACCTCCAGCCGAGCGTGAACGCATACGTCCAGCCGCCCAGATCGAGGCGCGGGTCGGTCTGCACAATCGAAAACGGCCGGCCCAGCTCGGTGTCGGCGCTGGTATACCGCACTTCGAATCCGCCGGTCATGGCGTCGCCCGCGAACCGAAGGCCGCCAAGGGCGATCGGTCCCGGCGTTGTCCCCGACGCGACGTACCGCTCTCGAAAGATCGCATTCCGGCGCTGGAAGTCGACGAACTCACCCGCCTCGCTGTATCGCCACGCGAACAGCCCGAGTCCGGCGCCGAAGTATGGCTGCACCGGTGAACTCTGTCGAAAGGGCAGGACGCGAATCGTGAAGGCCAGCGGGAGGAGCCGCAGCCGCAGGTCCTGTTCGATCTCGGACCCGTCGATGTCGATGTAGTCCGCGTAGACCGACGACACGGTGCGCCGGGAGAAGCCGAGTCCCGCGCCCGCCTCGAAGTACTCACCCAGGGGGATGAGCCATTCCGCGCCGACCGCCGCCCCATTGAAGTCGCTGATATCGAAGACGAGGAAGCTGCGGTTCTCGTTCAGCACGTCGCCCTCGACGCGCGCGTCCTCGCCGCGTACCGTGAAGTACCCCACTGAAATGTTCAGCGTCTGCTGCGCAGAGGCTGGCAGCGCGCTTAGCGTCAGTGTCGCGCCCGCCAGCAGCGCCAGGACAGTCGGTCGCGTTCGCATGTCGGTGGCCTCCGGCCCTCGCGCACGACACTGTCAGGTGCATGTGGTCTGGGCCGTGGGTCGCTCGTGCATGGCCGGTGCCATCGACCATTGGCGCCAAATCCGGCCGACTTCAGCCGGCTGTCCGCTTTGGAGCACGGTTGTCGCGGAACGTCCGGATGACACTCAGCATCTCGTCGTGGACGCGCCCGTTCGACGCGACGAGATGCGCGGCTGCCGGATCGAACGGCGACCCGTCCATGCCGGTGATGCGACCGCCCGCTTCTTCCACGATCAGGGCGCCGGCGGCCACGTCCCACGGCTTCAGGTGCTGTTCCCAGAAGGCGTCGAACCGGCTCGCGGCGACGTAGCACAGATCGAGTGCCGCCGAACCGAGTCGCCGCACGGCGCGCGCGCGGCCCAGGAACGTCCCAAAGAGCGCCACGAGATCGTCTGTCTTCTGATGCACGTCGTACGGAAATCCCGTCACGAGCAGCGCGTCGATCACGGTCGCGGTCTGCGACACGGCCAAGGCGCGGCCGTTCAGGTGCGCCCCCTGCCCGCGTTCCGCGGTGAACAGCTCCTGGCGCGTCGGGTCGTAAATCGCGCCCACTTCGGCTCGGCCGTCGATTTCGAGGCCCAGCGACGCACAGAAGATCGGCAGCCCATGCGCGTAATTCGTCGTGCCGTCCAACGGGTCGAACACCCACCGCCACCGCGACGGAGGGTGCGTGGACGGGCCACGTTCCAGCTCCTCGGCCAGCACGTCGTGATCCGGGAACCGTTCGGCGATGACCGCGCGGCACATGCGCTCGCACTCGACATCGACTTCGGTCACGAGATCGATCTCGCCTTTCTTGGAAATACGAAAGCCCGACTCGCGGCGCTCGAGCTGGATGGCGCCGGCGCGGAGCACGATGTCTACGGCTGTGGCGAGAAAAACAGGATTGGGCAAGAAGGTGGGAAATTCACGCGCCCTGGTGCTGCACCCGCTTCACCATTCGCACTTCCATCCCCCCTTCGGGCGCGCGCTGAAGCACGAGCTCGTCCATGAAGCTGCGGATGAGAAAGATGCCGCGTCCGCTGCCCTTGAGGAGGTTCTCGGGTGCAAGACAGTCTGGCAATGCCGACGGATCGAAGCCGGGACCCTCGTCGCGCACGCAAATGGCGAGGCCAGGGCCGCCTTCCCCGTCCAGTTCCATGAACTCGACATGGATCCGCTTGCGGCTGTCGTTGTCGTTGCCATGCTTGATGGCATTGATCACCGATTCGCGGACGGCGAGTCGCACCGAATCGAGCGCCTCCTCGTCCAGCCTGACTCTGCGGCCGATGTCATCGCTGACAAGCTGGATCAGATCGAGCACCTCGAAGCTGCTTGGGAGGTCGAGACGGATGGGCGGGCCGCAAGTCATCGGCTACAGGCGATTATATAAATGTCACGTCGCAACGCCCAACATAACTCTTCTGCGCGCAAAGTGGTGCGTTCGAGACTGGCGGCGGTACTTGGCGGGCGGCCGTTGGTAACTGGGGGGTGCCGGTTGGGAGTTGTTATAGTCGTCTGATGGCGATGGATGTGGTCATGGTCCACCCCGCACCGCGCGTGCGGGGCCGCGTGCGCCCGCCGGGCGACAAGTCCATCTCACACCGGTACGCACTGCTGGCCTCCATCGCCGACGGCGCCTCGTTGATTCGCGGCTACTCCACCGGCGGCGATTGTGCGTCCACGCTGCGTTGTCTCCGTGGCCTCGGGGTTGAGGTGCGAGACCATGGCCGTAATCTGCACGGAGACTTCGACATCGAGATCGACGGACGCGGTCTCGGTGGGCTGCGGCCGTCCACCGGCACCCTCGACGCCGGCAATTCCGGCAGCACGATACGGATGCTCTCTGGTATCCTCGCCGCACACCCGTTCGCGACCTCCATTACCGGAGACGACTCGCTGCGGCGCCGACCTATGCGTCGTATCATCGTGCCGCTCGAGCGCATGGGGGCCCGCATCGCGTCCGACGGCGGTTGCCCGCCGTTGACGATCGAAGGCACGCCGACACTAGCCGCGATCGACTTCGAGCTCGAGGTGCCGAGCGCGCAGGTCAAGAGCGCGGTGCTGCTGGCGGGGCTCCATGCCGACGGGGTCACGCACGTGCGCGAGCCCCTGAACACGCGCGATCACACCGAACGGGCGCTTCGGCTGTTCGGTGCGGCCGTCTCGATCGTTGATCATCATGTATCGGTGCAGGGAAGGCAGCGCCTGGCCGGCCGCACGCTCGTCGTGCCTGGCGATATCTCGTCGGCCGCGTTCTGGCTGGTTGCCGCCTCCGCGCTGCCCGGCTCGGAGGTCGCCATCGAGGAGGTCGGCCTCAATCCGACACGCACGGGTATCGTCGCGATCGCGCAGCGCATGGGCGCGCGCATCGAGACCGATGTGGCCGCGGCTGGCGAAGCGGGCGAACCGATGGGGACCATTACCGTACGACACGGCGACCTGAAGGACATCACGATCACGCCCGAGGAAGTGCCGGGCGTGATCGACGAGCTCCCCGTCCTTGCCGCCCTCGCCACGCACGGCGGTGCGCTCTCGGTGACCGGCGCGCAGGAACTGCGCGTCAAGGAGAGCGACCGCATCTCCGCGCTCGCCGTGGGCCTGCGCCGCATGGGCGCGGACATCGAGGAACACCCGGATGGATTCCAGGTGCGCGCGACCAGGCGGCTGCGGGGCGGCGACGTGGACGCGCTCTGCGATCATCGCCTCGCGATGGCGTTTGCCATCGCGGCGCTCGGCGCCACGGGTCCCACGATGATTCACGGCGCCGGCGCCGCGGCCGTCTCGTACCCCGAATTCTTCTCGGTGCTCGAATCGCTCCGGGCGTGAAGACGGACAAGATTTACCTCGTCGGGTTCATGGGCGCAGGCAAGTCGACCATCGCAACGGCGCTCGGCCGCCGGATTGGCTGGCGCATCGAAGACATCGACGCCCGGATCGAGACACGTGAGCGCCGCCCGGTGGCGGCGATTTTTGCGCAGGAGGGAGAGCCGTACTTTCGAGCGGTCGAACGGCAGGTCTTGCGCGAGCTGCTGCCCGAACGGAACGTCGTGATCGCGGCCGGTGGCGGCACGTTCGCCGAATCGGAGAATCGCGCACTCATGCTCGGCGACGGCGCGGTGGCGTGGCTCGACATCCCGCTGCACTGCGTCGTCGAACGCATCCCGCGCGACGGGCGGCGTCCGCTGGCGGCCGACCTCGTCCAACTGGAACAGCTCTATCTGCGGCGACGGCTGGCGTACGCGGAGGCGCACGTGCGAATCGATGCCTCGCGCCCCGCAGAGGAAGTGGTCGAACGGCTGCTCGAGTGGATCGGGTACTGAGTGGGCACGTGAGATATCTCGTTCTCAGCGACATCCACGCCAATCTCGAGGCGCTCGAGGCCACGCTGGCCACGGCCCGCGACTACGACAGCACGCTCGTGCTGGGCGATCTCGTCGGCTACGGCGCGGACCCGAATGCTGTGATCGATCGCGTGCGCGGCATGCAGGTGTCCGCGATGATCCGGGGCAATCACGACAAGGTCGCCGCGGGGCTCGGTGGCGTCGAAGGGTTCAACCAGATCGCGCGCGAGGCGATCGGATGGACGACGACCGTCCTGACTCCGGAGAACGCCGCCTGGCTGGCGGCATTGCCGAAGGGTCCGGTGGTCATCGACGAGATGATCGAGATCTGCCACGGCACGCCATTCGACGAGGACATGTACATCTTCGACGACCTCGATGCGCTGCGCGCCATCCGGTCGGCGCAGCGCCCGGTCTGTCTGTTCGGGCACACGCACGTGCCGGCGGTATTCCGGCTCTCGGCCGAGCCGGCGCAGCCAGCCGGCGAGTCGTCCGTGTACTCGGCGATCGAGCTGATCGGGCCGCCACGAGGGGCTCGATCCAGTGTCCATGTCGAACCGCATGCCCGATACCTGGTGAACTGCAGTGCGATTGGTCAGCCGCGCGACGGCGATCCTCGCGCGGCCTACGGGATCGTCGATACAGACGCTCGCACGGTAACCACGCTGCGAATCAGCTACGACATGCGAACCGCGCAGGCGAAGATCGTCAACGCGGGGCTGCCGGAGGTGCTCGCGAGGCGGTTGTCGGTGGGACGGTAAGGGCGGTCGCGCAGGCTGAAGTCTGCGCGCTACACGCGGGCAGCCACCGCAGGATTCAAGTATCTTTCGCCCCCCGGCCCTCCCCTTTTGCTGTGACCTTCCGCAATTGTGCCGCGTACGCGTCGGCAGCCGCGCGCGATCCCAAAATCCACCCAATCACAATCCCGAGAATCAGGACCGCCGGGATGTAGATGAAATGGGCGGCGGTCGGCATCAGGTTCGTCCGCGACGCTTCAGCTCTGATTCGAGCCGCTGCAGCTCCTGCTGCACGCCTCCAAGCCGGCGCGCCACTGACACGACGTACGCAAACAGTGCGAGCGCGACGAACGAATAGGCCGCCACGAGCAGCGGCGCTGCGGGCAACTGGTCCTGTGGCGGCAATTGGTCGATCGGCACGAACTCGTCCTGTTGCTGCGGCGGTGGCTGCTGAGCCTGCACCGTTGCCTCGAATGTAGCGGGACCCACAACCAGAAGGACGAGAAGGGCGCTCAGGAGAGTCATTGTCTATGCATCCATCGAGAGATACAGCGTGTCGAGTTGGGTACGCTGCTGTTCCAGCCGCACCCGCATCCGGAGCAGGAGCACGAACAGGAGCAGAAAGGTCGCCGCGCTGAACCAGAGGGGCACGCCAAAGGATGTGGGCAACGAGGGGACGACGTTGGTGGTGGGATGAATCGTGCGCCAGTAGTTCACCGAAATGTACACGAACGGCACGTTGGCCATTCCAAACAGCGCGAGCCCCGCAGCAAGCTTGTCCGATCCCGGGCCGCCATACCTCCGCAGCAGGAGATAGGCGACCGCCACCATCCACCCCATGAGACTGGAGGTCAGCCGCACATCCCACTGCCACCAGGTGCCCCAGGCCTTCCGCGCCCAGAGCGGCCCGGTCACGAGCGTGATCACGCCGAACAGGACGACGAGCTCGGCCGCCGCCCAGGCCAGTCTGTCCTGCCGCGCATCACCGCGGAAGAGGAATCGCACGCTCGCAATGCCGCAGATGATCGCTGCCAGCAGGAACATCCACGCCGATGGCAAGTGGACGTAGAAGATCTTCTGCACGAGCCCCATGGTCGACTCGTACGGGGCCGCGGCGATCAGGATCGGCGCCACGGCGAACATCAAGCCGCACGTTACGGCGGCGGGGGTGAACCAGATTGGCATAAGAAGTCCCTCTCGTTCACCCTTCTCGGTTCTCGGTTCTCCGTTCGTGTTCACGTTCGGTTCGTGGTTCTGGCGAGTCCCGTCGAACCTGAACACGAACCGAGACGCGAGAAGTCAGAAGCGTGAACGACGCGTCCAGTATCCTGCGTGAGAGGTCAGTCCGTCATCAATGCCTCGAACGTCCAGAGCGCCAGTGTCACGAACACCACGTCGAAACAGACGAGCAGCGCGAGCCAGAACCGGATGACACCCGCGTCGGGCTGCGGTTCGAGCAGCGCCGCGGTGGCGCGAACACCGGCAATGATGACCGGAACGGTAATCGGATACAACAGCACCGGCAACAGCACATCACGGCTCCGCGCGCGTACGAGCATGGCCGCGAAGAGCGTTCCGACCGCGGCAAACCCGACGGTGCCGGCGAGGAGAATCACCGCCAGCCACGCGGGATGCGCCAGCAGCGGCGCCTGAAAGAGGAGCGTCACGAGCGGCACGAGCAGCACCTCCGCCGCCAGGAGCAACACGACAATTCCGAGCAGCTTGCCCAGGTAGATTGCCGGACGCGCGGCGGGTGCCAGCAGCAGGGCCCGCAGCGTTTCGGACTGTCGTTCCCGCTCGAACGTCCGCCCGAGCGCCAGCGTGCCTGCAAACGCGATGGCAATCCACAAGATGCCGGCGGCGCCCCCTTCGGGAGCCCGTCCCTCCTGCACGAGCGCGAACGCAAAGACGAGCACGCAGGAGAGTGCGAAAAACAGCGTCGTGTACGCAATCTCCAGGCTGCGGACTTCCACGGTGAAGTCCTTGCGCAGCACGAGCCAGACGATCCGCGCGAACATCTACGGCTCGTCCGCCCGGCTGAAGCCAGACGCGACGCCCGGCCGTGCCATGATGTCGCGGTAGATCGTCCGCAGCGCATCGGGTCGATCGACCGCATCAACGATGCGCCCGTCGCGCAGGAAGATCGCCCGGTCCAGAATCGGCTCCGCGAGGTCGAGGTCGTGAGTCGCGATGATGACGATCGCGCCCTGCTCGCGCAGCGTTCGCAGACGACGACTGAGCGCCGCGGTCGACCCGTCGTCCAGACCGGTGAACGGTTCATCGAGGAGCAGCAGGCGCGGCCGGTGAATCAACGCCCGCTCGAGCCCCAGGCGCTGCCGCATGCCGCGCGAGAAGCTGGCGACCGCGTCATCGGCTCTGTCGGCAAGGCCGGCCTGACCAAGCGCCTCGGCAGCCGCCGCGCCGCGATCGGCCACGGCGTACAGGCCCGCGAAGAATTCGAGATTTTCTCGCGCGGTCAGTTCGGGGTACAGGAAGAGATCGTGGCCGAGCACGCCAATCGACGCGCGCAGAGCGGCACCGTGGGTGGAGGCGTCGTGCGTACCGTAGAGGATTCTGCCGGTGTGCGGGCGCAGCAGCGTGGCCAGCAGCGCCAGCATCGTCGACTTGCCCGCCCCGTTCGGGCCGAGCAGACCGAGGATGGCGCCCCGCTCAGCGCGGAAACCAATGCGCGACAGCGCGCGCCGGCGGCCGAAATGACGGGAGACGTCTTCGACGGTCAGGTCGTCGAAATCGGCCCCGGGCGAAGTCGAAGGGCTCACGCAGCGACGTCCTTGCCGCCTCCCTGCGGACCCGCCCCCATCTCGTCCAGTTGCCCGTAGATCTGTTCCAGTTCGGCGACGAGCCGTTGACGCCGCGCCTCGTCGGATGACGAGACTTTCCCGCCCGCATCGCGGGCCGCCACGGTCCGCGTCGCCATGCGCTGGTGCAATCCGGTCAGTTCCTCGAGCAGCTTGTCCCGCCGCTTACTCAGACGCCGACGCACGTCCTCGTTCGGCCCGCGACGGGCAAATGCGAGCCACCCACCGATGCCGACGATCACCACCGACAGGCCGAGCGCCACGTACTGCGGCGTCCGGCTGTGCACCGGAAGATTCGTCAGCTGCATGCTCAGCGTCGCGCCGGCTGCGAGCGCGGGACCATTGGCCAACAGGAATGGCGTGCCGGTTTCGGATTGTACTTCCCCGACGGTTGAAAACTGTGGCGATGCGATTGAGGTGGCGCCCACCTTCTCGAGCGCCACGGTCAACTGCTCGACGGCGGCCGGCCAGGTCTGCTGCACCGTGACATCCGGTTGGTCGTGGCGGAGCTGAAACCCCACCTGCAGGGAGGTGGCGCCGGGCGCGAACGGCCCGGTGACGGTGACGCGGTCGCCGCTGACGCTGGCCGTCGGCGATGAGCCTTCGAGAATGGTGGCGCCCGCCGCGCCCCTCGGCAGATCGAGAATCAGCGGTCCCCCGATGTCTACGCGCGCGCGCGCGTTGTTCACGATGTCGAGCACGTAGAACACCTGCAGCGCGTCGTCTCGAAATTCCACGAGCACGCGGGAATTCGGACCAAAGACCACGCTGCCGCGAACGGGTGGCGCCGCGGCCGCAGCGGCGGCCTCTTTCGATGCACGCGCAGCCGCTTCCTTCAACCCTGCGACCAGGATGACGCGCAGCCCGCCCGACGCGGGCACGGCAAACGGGTCGGAGACGAGCCGCTCGCCGTTGACGGTTGTGTCCGCGCGCGCGTCCGTAGTCGACGGAAGGTTGGCAAATTCGGCCCGTCCCTGTTCGTCCGTTCTGGCCGTTCTGACGGCGTCGCCGGCCGTCACGCGGACTTCCTGTCCCGTGATGTTGTTCCCAATCGATTCACGCACGACGCGAACCGTGACGGTACCGTTCGGCAGGTCGGAAGCTGGAATGGCCTTGCCGTGAATGAGTGATGGATCGGGCATGTTGATCTGCGCCGACGCCACGTCAACGCCCAAGGCCCAGGGCACAAG
>JBOGIR010000161.1:0-10516 GCA_050742335.1 Vicinamibacterales bacterium
GTCGTAGAGCACGACGATCTTCAATTTGCTCATGTGTCGCAGGGCGGATGTGAAGGTCCGACTCTACGATACCCGATGCCGAGCGTTCGCAGAGATGGGTCCGCCACCTACAGTATCGGCCACGGATGCCGATTTCTTTTCTTTTCGCTGTCGCGTGAGGAGACCTGTGGGAGGCGTGGCGACCTCGGCGTCATCACGCTGCTTCCGCAGGAGTTCACGGTCCGGCTAAAGCCGGACACTACGTACTTCTGGGAGCCGTCGCAGCGAGTGCGAGGTGAGGTGAGTCCGACTGAAGCCGGACACTACGTACTTCGGGAGCTGTCGTAGCAAGTGCGAGCTGAGGCGAGTGATGGCGCAGTGCGCCACGGAGACACAAGAGTGTGACTCTGTGGCCCGTCGACGTGAAAGACGGGTTAGGACCGCAACTCGTCCTCTCCAGGCCGGCCTTCGTCGCGGCTCCTTCCCTGATCGGTGTGACGACGGGAGCGATCCCAGTCGCCGCGTGCCTGGTCGCGATTGGGATTCCGGTAGTGGGCGCCGGCGCGATCCTGGACGATTTCCCACGCTATCTCATCCAGAACCTCGCGCCGCACCTGCTGGTCTCTCCTGAGTTCCCTGCTGTCACCGCGTCTGCGTTCTGTGATGCGCATGTAGAGCCAGCTTCAAGAGACGTGCCACGGGAAGTTAGACGAGCGCGCGAAGCGCGCCAAAAGAAGCTCATGACGCGCACTCACCGTCCATCACCTCGGGCGCGAATGCCTGATTTTCGCCAAGGTCGACGAAGTCGTCGGACGTGGTGTCCTCCGCTCGCAGCTCTGCGAGATCTTTCAAGGCCTCGGTCGCGACTGCGGGCGGCAGGCGGCGGAAGAAGGCGCCCAGCGATTCCTCGCCATCACGATGCGCGCGATACAAGCCGACCAACCGTTCGAGGGCGTCGGTCAGCCGATGCACCGGGACCTTCGACACGACCTTGCCGAAGTGCGCCCCCTCGTCTGTCACCCCTCCGCCGACCGACACGAAGTATTGGGGAACCGCCTTGCCGGCAAGCTTCCTGACGCTTCCCTGAAAGCCGATCGCCGAGATGTGGTGCTGGCCGCATCCGTTGGGGCAGCCGCTCACCTTGATGTCGCCCGACGGAACCGCGTCCACCAGTTCGGGATGCGCGCTCAGGTACTCGGTGAGCACGCGGCCCAGCCCGCGCGACTGCGTGACGGCGAGCCGGCACGTCTCGGCGCCAGGGCAGCTCGTCACGTCCGCGATGGTCCCTGCGTCGGCGGCGGCCAACCCGGCGGCCTCGAGGCGGTCGTACAACTCCTGGACGGCCTTGGCGGGCACCCAGCGGAACAGCACGTTCTGATCGATGCTCAGCCGCACGGTGCCGTCCCCGTAGGCCTCGGCAAGATCCGCCAGCACCTGCGCCTGCCCCGCCGTGAAATCGCCAAGCGGCAAACGCGCGGTGACCGAGACGTAGCCGGCCTGCCGCTGCCGTCGCACGTTGCTCTTCGTCCAGCGCACGTACGCGTCGGAGAGCGTCTGGAGCTGTACAGTCCCCGGCACAATGCCGGGACCCTTCACGTCCGTCTCCGCCAGCGCGGCGGCCATCTTCGGCGTGAGCGGCGTCGGCTTCGGCCAGTGTGGCGCCTCCTCGACGGGAGCGGCCTCGGCGGCAAACGGCAGGCGCGCACCGCCTTCGGCGCGGAATCCGGCGAGCGCCTCCTCGAAGCACGCACGCCACTTCTCCCAGCCCAGCGACTTGATCAGGAACTTCATGCGGTTCCGCTGCATGTGCTTGCGATCGCCGAGCCGATGGAACACGCGAACAATGGCCTCCGCGACGTTGAACATCTCTTCTACAGGGAGGAAGTCGTAGAGGAGCGTCCCGGAGTTCACGAGGATCGCCGTGCCGCCACCAACGGTGACGCGGAAGCCGCGCCGGCCGTCGACGATACGCGCGCGCCAGCCGATGTCGTGAATGGCTGCCACCGCGTGATCCTCGGGACATCCCTCGAACGCAATCTTGAACTTGCGTGGAAGCGATGCCGAGAGCGGATGGCGCAGGAAGTATCTGGTCAACGCCTCCGCGTACGGCGTGACGTCGAAGACCTCGTCCTCGGCGACGCCGGCGTACGGGCAGGCCGTAATATTCCGCACCGAATTGCCGCAGGCCTCGCGCGTGGTCAGCCCGGTCTCGGCGAGCGCCCGCATGGCGCCCTCGACCTCGTCGAGCGGCACGAAATGAAGCTGCACGTTCTGCCGTGTGGTGATGTGGCCGAATCCGCGCGAGTAGCTGATGGCGACGCCAGCCAGCGAGCGCAGCTGCGCCGACGTGAGGATCCCCTGCGGAATCTTCACCCGGAGCATGTGCACCGCCTCGGGCTGACGCTGCCCGTACGTGCCCCGCACGAGGCGGAATTTCCGCCAGTCCTCGGCGGAAATCTCCCCGCGCTCGTACCGGCCGAGCGTGTCGACGAACTCGTCGATGTCGTGCTCGTCGGCAAACGAGAGGCGACCGCGGCCGATCTCTGTCGCCTGATCAATGGCGGCCATACTTCACCTCATGTTCCACGGCGGCCGGACGCGCAGCTGCGCGCGCCAGCCTCTCGCGGATCGTCACCACTTCACCAATCACCAACACACCCGCCGCCCCTAGCGGCGGCTCCGCGTCGCCCATGCGGTCGAGACGTCCCGTCCAGATCCATTCCTTCGGAGTGGACGAATCGCAGACGATGGCGGCAGGCGTCGCGGGCGACCAGCCGTGGGCCATCAGCTGCAATGCCAGGTGGCTGCGTGCGCCGACACCCATCAGCATCACGACCGAGAGGCTGTTGGGCCTGATCGACTCCAGCGTCTGATCCACCTGGGCGGAGGTATGTCCCGCCAGCACCAGAAACCCGGAGGCCAGTCCGCGGTGCGTCACGGGAATGCCTGCCAGCTCGGGAGCGGCAACCGCCGTCGTGACACCCGGCACGATCTCGAACGGAACGCCCGCCATGGCCAGCGCCAGTGCCTCCTCGCCGCCACGGCCGAACACGAACGGATCGCCACCCTTGAGGCGCACGACGCGCTTGCCTTGCCTGGCCGCACGGATCATCAGCCGATGAATCGTATCCTGCGGCACGCTGTCGCGCCGCGCGCGCTTGCCGACGCAGAAGCACTGGGCCCGGGTCAACCGGCGGAGCGCGTCGACGTCCACGAGCGCGTCGTACAGGACGAGATCGGCCTCCTCGACAAGACGCACAGCACGAACGGTCCAGAGATCCGGATGTCCAGGCCCGGCACCGACGAGAGAAACATGGCCGCGTCTCTGGTCTCTAGGCTTTGGGCTTTGGGCTCTGGGCTTTGGGCCGTGCGACTCGGGCGTTGTGACTTCGGCCTTGTGACTCGAGCCCTGCGCGTTGAACCCCTTGCCCCGAATCCCTGTTCCCTGATCCCTTCCCCCTGTTCCCTTCTCCCTCTCCTCGTACAACTCGTTCAACTTCTGCAACAGCAGTGGACGTCGGCGCTCCATCGGCACCTGCTGTGCCTTCCACGTGCGGCGCGCCGCATCGGCGGCCGACAACCACACGTCCAGATCGGCGGGCAGCCAGGCGTCGAGCGCCTCGCGCAGCAGTCCCGCCAGCGCAGGCGCGCGCCCATCCGTGGAGATGGCCACGGTCACACCTCCGCGCCGCACCACGCCGCCCAGATACGCCGTTGCATGGCCGGGATCGTCCACCGCGTTGACGAAAATCCGGCGCGCATCGGCGGCCTCGCGGACGCGCCTGTTGACGTCGGCCGGTGCCGCGGCCACCACCCACCAGGCGCCGTCGAGATCGGCCGCCTCGAAGGGGCGCCGAAGAATCGTCACCCCGCGACGCTCGATCTCGGGCATGACGTCGGGGGCAACGACCGTGACGTCGGCCCCCGCGGCCAGCAGCGCATCGAGCTTGCTGGCGGCCACGGGGCCACCGCCGACCACGACGGCCCGGCGCGACGAAAGGTTCAGGAAGGCTGGAAACATGCGCCCACAAACAAAAAAGCCCGGGTGTGTCGTCCCGGGCTTTCGATCTTGTTCGTGTTGTCGGGCTGTTCTATGCGTCACCCACACGGCGGACCGAGAGCGCCGGGACCTGAGTCCCCATACAACAACACGCGCACCCGCAACCGCACCTGCTCAACACGATGGAGGAGATTGTATAGGGGGACAGGGGGAAGGGGCAAGGGGGAGGGGGGCAGTAGGCGGTAGGCAGTAGGCAGTAGGCAGTAGGCAGTAGGCACCGGATACTCGGCCAGAGACCAAAGACTAGAGACCAAAGACCAAAGACGAGGGGATCGGAACCCGGGACCCGGGATCCGGAGATCAGCCGGCGGCGGCCTGCACGCCGAGCTGAGCCCCGACGGCACGTTCGAACTCGGCCAGGCTGCGCCCGATCCTGATTGGGCGCGCCACGCGATCCAGCATCACCTCAGTGGTCTTGTACCCATTCCCGGTGATGCATACGACGACCGACTCGTTGGCTCTGATGACGCCCCGCTTGATGAGCGTTCGCGTCACGGCAAGCGTGGTGCCGCCTGCCGGCTCGGTGAAAATGCCTTCCGTCCGCGCAAGGAGCTGCACGGCGTCGAGAATCTCCTCGTCGCTGGCGGCTGCACCGACCGCGCCGGTCTCCTTGACCACCTTGACCACCTGGAAGCCATCGGCGGGGTTTCCGATGGCCAGCGACTTCGCGATCGTGTCCGGCTTGACGGGCTCGGGAAACTCGAGGCCTGCCTCGAGCGCGTGAATCACGGGCGCTGAACCGGCCGCCTGCGCGGCGTGAATCTTCGGTATCGTGCCGCTGACGAGACCAACCTCGCGCAGCTCGCGGAAGGCCTTGAAGATGCGCGGCAGGAGGGTGCCGCCGGCAACCGGGGAGACGACGTGATCCGGAAAGCGCCAGCCAAGCTGCTCGGCGATCTCGAAGCCCATCGTCTTGGCGCCTTCTGCGTAATATGCGCGCAGGTTGATGTTCGCAAATCCCCACCCGTAGCGGTCGGCAACCTGGGTACACAGCCGATTCACGTCGTCGTAATTGCCCTCGACGGCAATGATGTGCGGCCCGTAGATCGCGGCGCCCAGAACCTTGGCCGGCTCGAGATCGTGCGGAATGAAGACATAGCACGGCAGCCCGAGGCGCGCCGCATGGGCCGACACGCTGCCGGCGAGATTGCCCGTCGAGGCACAACCGAATACCTGGAATCCAAGTTCCACGGCGCGTGTCGCGGCAATCGACACCACCCGGTCCTTGTACGAGAACGTCGGATGGTTCACCGAGTCGTCTTTGAGGTACAGCTCGGCAAGCCCCAGCTCGCGGGCGAGGCGGGTGGCACGAACGAGCGGTGTATACCCGGAGTTGAAACCGGTGCGCGGCTCCTTCACCGGAAGCAGCTCCAAGTAGCGCCAGAGCGACCGAGGGCGCGATTCAATCAGGCTGCGGCTGATCGCCCCACGGATCGCAGCGTAGTCGTAGGACACCTCCAGCGGGCCAAGGCAGTCGGCGCACACCCACGAGGCTTCGGCCGGATACGTCGCACCGCAGAGATGGCACGTCAACCCGGCGACAAACTTCATGGCGTCCTCCCGTGCACCGCGGCGAGTGTTTCGTGCGCCACCTCAGACGACTCGTGGACGCCGAGCGTGCGCACCGTCACCGGACAGTTGGCGCGCTCGTAGATCGAGGTCAGCAACTGCTCGAGGCGGCTGAAGTCGCGCCGGGCCACGAGTGCCACCGAGGGTCCGGCACCCGAGAGAAACGATCCGAGGATCTCCGGATCCTCGAGCGCCAGCACGTCCGCGAGCTGTGGCACGAGCGCGGCGCGCGCCCGCTGATGCCACCGGTCCCGTACCGCTTCGCGCAACCGTTCGTACTCGCCTGTCTGGAGGGCGTGCACCAGCGACAGCACGCGCTGCAGATTGAACACCGCATCCTGCCTCGGCAGCACGGCGGGCAGGGCCGCACGTGCCTTCGACGTCGAGAGCCCCACCGACGGTGTGGCGACGACGAAGCGGAGCTCTTCGGGCCACTGCCACCGCAAGGCCATCGGCTCCTCACCTTCACGTTCGACGACGGAGGTCAGGCCGCCGTGGAGGGCGGCAGCGGCATTGTCCGCGTGGCCTTCGAGCGATGTGGCAACAGCGAGCAGCAGCCCTTCCGGCAACGGCTGCGTGACGCGCTCGAACATCCGCAGGCCGGCCACGGCCGCCGCCGCGCTGCTGCCGAGGCCGGCGGTCATCGGGATATCACTTTCCGCTTCCACGAACACGGACGGCGCCTTCAGGTTGGTCCAGCGCGCAACCGCCTCGTACGCCCGCTCCACGGTATTTCGACCTCTGACCGACGGCACACTCTTCACCACTGTGAGCATCGCCCGGCTGTCGTCTCGAACATCAACCACCCTGAGGCGCAGGTACAGCTGAACCGCCACGGCCAGCGTATCGAAGCCGCCGCCGAGGTTGGCCACAGAGGCCGGCACACGTACGTCGGCCACCGAAGGATGGCTACCCCTGTTAAGTGACACGAATCAAAAAAGATATCACGGCCGCTCGTCGCCGCCCAATAGCATCGGCAGCGACAGCGGCGGCTCGGCGTGACACTCGAAGCGGGCGATGTCTGCGAGCGCAGCCTTGACGGAGGCCTCTTCACACGCCTCGACAGTAATGACGAACGGAAGGGCGTCCTTCGGGTATCCCGGTTCCTGCAGCACTGCGTCGAGGTTGATACCCTGCCCCGCCAGCGCCGCGGCAATCGACGCCAGGATGCCTGGCCGGTCGCGCACGACAAAGCGCAGGTAATACGGACGAGGCGGCGGCGCCGTGACGCTGCCGGGCGGCCACTCTTCACTGCGGTCCTGGGTGCGCTGAGTGAGCGACAGGAGATCCGAGACGACGGCCACCGCCGTTGCGGATCCGCCGGCGCCGGGACCGCTGAAACTGTTCTCGCCGCCGTAACGACCGGAGATGCTCACCACGTTGTTGGCGCCCATGTTCAGGCCGAAGTGCGATCCCCGCAGCACCAGCGCCGGACCGACCAAGGCGTGAAACCCGACGTCATTGGCTTCAACCATCGCAATCTGACGGATCGTGCAGCCCAGGCGCCGCGCGTAGCGGAAATCGGCGCCGGCGATCGGGCGGATCGACTGCCGCGGGATGTCGCCCAGACGCAGGTGCCGCTGAAACGCAATCCCGGCCAGCACCACGAGTTTGGCCGCTGCGTCGTCGCCATCGATGTCCGCACTCGGGTCGGCTTCGGCGTATCCGAGACGCCGCGCGTCATCGAGTACCGCACTCATCGGCTCGTCTCCGCCGGCCATCCTGCTCAACACGTAGTTCGACGTGCCGTTGAGGATGCCGGCGACACGCAGCAGCCGATCGCCGGCCAGCCCTTCGCGGACGCCATGAATCAGCGGTACGCCGCCGGCGACGGCCGCCTCGAACCGCAGTTGGGTGCCGTGCATCGCGGCCAGGTGCAACAGCTCGGGGGCGTGCGCCGCGAGCAGCATCTTGTTCGCCGTTACGACCGCGGCGCCCTGCGTCAACGCACGACGCACCCATGCTCCCGCGGTCTCGACGCCGCCGACGACCTCGACCACCGCGTCCGGCCTGGCGGCAAACAGCTCGTCGATGTTCTCGGTCCAGGTGACCGCGGAGGGCACCCAGCCGGCGCGCTTCCGCGCGACATCACGATTGAAGATGTGCGTGAGCTGAATGCGATCGGCCAGCTCGGGTCGCTCGACCAGGATTCTGCCGACCGACCCGCCCACCGTGCCGAAGCCGAGGAGCGCGACGCGCAGCGGTTGTGTTTTCATCCTTGTGTCAGCAAGGCTAGCATAGGGTCACATGTTCACGATTGCCGTCGTGCAGGATCACGCAGAGGCGGACGTGCAGGCCAACGTCAGGCGCGCGGAGCGGCTCGTGCGCGACGCGGCACGACGCGGCGCGCAGATCATCTGTTTGAAGGAGCTGTTCAACGCGCTGTACTTCTGCAAGTCGCAGCAGTGCGATCGCTTCGACCTGGCGGAACCGATTCCGGGGCCGACGACCGAGACGATGCAGGCCATCGCCCGCGAGCTGGCGGTGGTCGTGATCGTGCCGATCTTCGAGCGTCAGGCGGCCGGCATCTACCGCAACTCCGCTGCGATCATCGATGCCGACGGGAGCCTCCTGGGCGTCTACCGCAAGATGCACATCCCGGACGACCCCTTGTACTACGAAAAGTATTACTTCACGCCAGGCGACGGACACTTCGACTATCACGGCGAGCAGCCCGGCGAGTCGGGCGGCTTCAAGGTATGGAAGACGCGTTACGCGACGATCGGCGTACTCATCTGCTGGGACCAGTGGTTCCCCGAGGCCGCACGCATCGCCACGTTGATGGGTGCACAGGTGCTCTTCTATCCGACGGCGATCGGCTGGCATCCAGCAGAACGGGATGCCTGGGGACAGGCGCAGGTGGACGCGTGGCGCACCATTCAGCGGAGCCACGCCATCGCCAACGGCGTGTACGTCGCGTCGCCGAACCGCGTCGGTCATGAGGATGAGCCGGGCACGAACGGCATCACGTTTTTTGGCCACTCCTTCATCGCCGACCCGTTCGGACGCTGCGTCGCCGAAGCAGGCGAGGGTGAAGAGATCGTGATCGCGCAGTGCGATCCCGGGCTGATCGAGAGTGTGCGCCGCAACTGGCCGTTCCTGCGCGACCGGCGCGTGGATGCGTACGGGCCGATTCTCAAGAGGTATCTTGCGGATCCATAGGTGTCGTTCACACTTCTGGGTTCTCCGTTCTCGGTTCGTGTTCACGTTCGGTTCGGCGTTCGATGTTCGAGGGTTCGAGGTTCGGGGTTCGAGCTCGCGGTTCGCGGTTCGATGAAATATCGGGAATCGAACACCGAACACTGGAACGCTGAACCCGGAACATTGAACCGAACGTGAACACGAACTGAGAAGCGAGAAGATAGAAGTGTGAACGACAGAGTTCTGATGGGTTCTCGGTTCCGCATGCCCGCCGAATGGGAGCCGCACCGGGCGACCTGGATGGCCTGGCCGCACCACGAGCCCGACTGGCCGGGCAAGCTGCCCGCGATTCCATGGGTCTACGCGGAGATCGCGCGCGTGCTGGCCGAGTACGAACCGGTCGAGATCCTGTGCCACAGCCGCGAAGTGATGGCGAGCGCCCGCATCGCCCTGGAAGCCCACGCCGTGCGGCGGGATCGGGTCGCGCTTCACCTCGTGCCCACCGATCGCGTCTGGTTGCGTGACTCGGCGCCAACGGGAGTGATAGACGCAACAGGCGAGGTCATCCTCCTGAACTGGGCGTTCAACGGGTGGGCGAAGTACCCGAACTGGCGGCAGGACGCGGAGGTCGGAGCCGTCATGGCGCGCCTGGCCAACCTCGGCCGCGTGGAGCCGACGCGATCGGATACCGGTCAGCGGATCGTTCTCGAAGGCGGCGGCCTCGAGGTCAACGGGCAGGGGCTGCTCCTCGTCACCGAGGAGTGGCTCCTCTCTGATGTCCAAGTGCGGAACCCGGGCCTCGGACGTGAGGACTACGAGCGGATGTTTGCCGACTGGCTCGGCATACGGCGAACCATCTGGCTCGGCCAAGGATGCGTCGGCGACGACACGCACGGTCACATCGACGACGTCGCGCGGTTTGTGCGGGCGGATACCGTGGTGCTGGCGGTGGAAGAGGACCCGGCGGACGACAACCACGCGCGATCGATGGACAACGTCCGCCGACTGCAGGCGGCATCGGCGAGCGGAGAGGCAGGCGCGCTGAAGGTGGTCACGCTGCCGTTTCCGCGACCTGTGGTGATGGAGGGGACGCGGCTACCTGCGAGCTACCTGAACTTCTACGTGGCCAACGGTGTGGTACTCGTGCCCACCTTCAACGATCCCAACGATCGCGTCGCCCTCGGCACGCTGGCCGACCTGATGCCATCCCACAGGGTGGTCGGCATTCACGCGGTGGATCTGGTATGGGGCCTCGGCACGATTCACTGTCTCACCCAGCAGGAACCGGCTCCGCAGAATCAGGCTGCGAAGGTGCGCTAGACCTCTTTCACTTTGACAGGCCACAGAGTCACTCCTCTGTGTCTCCGCGTCTCTGTGGCCCGTGGAGGTAAAACTTTGTGTTACTGCGATTGCGAGGGGTCAGGGACGAACAGCCAGCGAGAGGCTGACGGCTCGTCCTGGCATCGCGACGCCGACGATCTCCTGATAGGTGGCGTCGCCCAGATTCATCCCCTCGACGCGTACCTCGTACGTCCGGAAGCGACGGCTGACGCGAATGTCGAGCAGTGCGTAGTCCGGTGCCCGTCGATCGCGTCCGGTGCTTGTATTCGAGGCGAGGCGCGATCTGGACACCGCCCGAGAGGGCGATTGACGCGCCCACCGCCACCGCATGCGGCGCGTAGTCCAGGACATACTTCGACAACTGCGTGACGGCGGCTGCCTGCACGTCCAGACCCGTGTAACCACCCTGAACGAACGAGCCATCGC
>JBOGIR010000162.1:0-3193 GCA_050742335.1 Vicinamibacterales bacterium
GGCCAGGCCGCGCCAGCCGCGCCCACTCCTTCACCTGAAGGACCACGAAGCATCGTCAGTTACGTCGAGGTGGCGCCTGCCTCTGAAAGGGAGGCCGTCGGGTTGATGACGGCCTACCGCGATGCCACGCGGCGCGATGCCGGAAATGTGCGGGGCGACCTCTTTCAGCAAACTGGCAGGCCAGGGCATTTTGTCGTCGTCGAGGAGTGGCGCGACGAAGGGGCGTGGAAGAGCCACCGCGGATCGGCACACGTGACGCAGTTTCACGAGAAGCTGACGCCGCTGCGGGTGAGCCCGTACGACGAGCGTACGCATACCGGCATCGCGACCGGCTCCGCAACGCCGGCAGCTGTCGGGGCGGTGCTGGTCGTCACCCATATCGACGTGCTCGGCGCCGGGGCGGTCAAGGCACGCGAGATGTTACGGACGTTGGCGGACGCGTCGCGCAAGGAGCCGGGGAACGTGCGGTTCGACGCGCTGCAGGGCGTCAGGCAGAATCACTTTACCGTGGTCGAGGTCTGGAGAGACGAACGGGCGCGCGAGGCGCACCTGACGGGGGCTCCCACCAGGACGTTTCGGGAGGGACTGTACCAGTTCGCCATCGACGGCGCCCCGTACGACGAGCGGTTGTACCGGGCGGCGACGCCGTAGTGCGGTTCCCCAGAGTTCGCTTGTGTTGCTCGTGAATCCGGAACACCGAGACACCGAGACACCGAGAAATGCTAATGATCTTGGCCTCGGTGCCTCGGTGGTTCGTCATCATCAAGTCAGTGAAATTGGGAATAGAGCGGCGCCCTGCCCGGGCGGCGAGCTTGTTGCTTGACAGCCGCGGCGTCCGGTGATTGCATCTTGCTGTAAGCCTTGAGGAGGTGGAACATGCGGACCTCGCGTCCATTGGCAGTCGCGTTCGCGGTGGTGGTCGGGGCCTTTCTGTTCGGAGCCGTCGCATTGGCGCATCACAGCCGAGCAGGCTACGACTCCGCGCCGGACAAGCTCGTCACGCAGAACGCCGTCGTCTCGAATGTCCTCTGGCGGAACCCTCACGTCTTCGTCATCTGGGATGTGAAGGACAGCGGTGGCTCGGTCGTGAAGTGGACCGGTGAGTTCTCATCGCCGACCACGATGATCAGCGAAGGCATGGGCCGGGACACATTCAAACCAGGCGATCCGATCGCAGTCACGTTCATGCCAGCCAAGGCAGGCACACCCTTTGGCCTCGTCATCAAGATGGTGCGGCCGGACGGCAAGGTCGTGGTCGATCTGTCGCAGCGACGCAACCTGCTGGAGCAGTAGCGCGCAGGCTTTCAGCCTGCGCGAAGGGGCCCAGGCTCTTAGCGCGGTGCTGCCGGAGAGCGACTTCAAAAGGCGGGACAAGCCATGCGATACGGAATGTATGTCTCCATCATTGCCCTCGCGGCGGTGGCATCGTTGCCATCGACCGCTCGGGCTCAGGCCCGCGGTCAGGCGGCACCGACGCCGGCCGTCGTTCCTTCGGTGCCGGCTCCTCCTGGCTGGGCCGCCTGTCCGCGGTGCCAGAACGAGGCGGACCGGCGGCAAGCGGCCGCCCGACACAAGGTGGAGGGCCGTGCCTTCAATCCACGCGACCTCGCGGGAATCTGGTATCAGGCTCAAGGCGGCGGCAGCGTCTTCATGAACCCCCCGCCATTCACGCCGCTCGGGAAGGAACGATTCGACGCGACGATCGGGGAGAAGAACGCGTCGGGTGAGTCCCTGCACACGAAAGACACGTCGGGCGAAGGCGGCGGTGCGCAGGTCAACTGCGATCCGCGCGGCTGGCCTCGTCTGGCGCAAGCCAATTACGGTTTCGAGTTCATCATGCTGCCCGACCGCGTGCTGCAGTTCTTCGAGCAGACCCATACTTGGCGCACGATCTGGACCGACGGCCGGAAGCTCCCCGAGAACCCGCCGGAGCTGCGGTGGATGGGCTGGAACGTCGGGCGGTGGGACGGAAACACGTTCGTTGTCGAATCCAACGGGTACGACGACCGGTCGTGGCTCTCGGACACACAGCCTGACGGCGGGTGGCCACACAGCGACGAGATGCGAGTCGTGGAGCGGTGGCGTCGCGTCAACTACGGGACGATCGAGGCACAGATTACCGTGACCGATCCGCAGATCTACACGCAGCCGTGGACCTTGCGACCCCTCAGGGTTGGCCTCGCCCCGGGGACCGAGCTGTGGGAATACTTCTGCGTCCCATCGGATTTCATCCAGTTCAACAACGAGGTCTATCTGCCCGTGGCGACGGGGGAGAAGAAGTAGAGACTGCTACACAGGAAGTGGAAAAGTAGAAAAGTAGGCCCATCGTCCTCTTGTGCGGCGAGCTGAACGCGAGGTAATCGCCCGGCACGTAGTGTCCGGCTTCAGCCCCCTGAAGGCGGACCGAACACCGAACCCAGCGGCTTGAACGGCGGTTCAGGGTTTGATCGCTTGTATCTGGATTTCCTTCAGCGGCTCGAGCTCGCGCGGGAGCTCCGTCTGTCCAGCGGGCCACTTGTTCGCCTTGAGGAGGAAGGCGGTCACGTCCGCCGTCTGCTGACGTGACAACGTGCTCGGCTGGTTGAGCGGCATGGTGATACGAATCCGCTCGAACAGATCAGACAGCGGCAGATCGTTCCACGTGGAGGTGAAGACGCCGCCGAGGAGCGCGGGCGTCATGTCGCCCCCTTCGAGCTGCGGCCCGTGGCAGGCGCCGCAGCGCTCGTAGTAGATGACCTCGCCGCGCTTCGCCTGCTCCTCGGTATAGACGCCGGCCCACACGGACTGGGCGGCCGCCACCAAAGTAGAAAAGTAGAAAGTGGAAAAGTAGAAAAGTAAATAGCAAGCGCGCCGTCGGACTTTCGAATCACTTTTCCACTCTTCCACTTTCCGCTCCTCCACCTGCGTCTGCGCTGCCTATCGCGTTTCTCGTCTCGGCTCGGCATCCGGCAGCGCGAACGCCAGATACTCGCCCGAATAGTTGCCGCCGCTCACCGCCACGATGATGTACTGCTTGCCGTCGAGCATGTACGTCATCGGCGATCCGCTCTGGATGGCCGGCATCAGGAGGGCGCCGACTTCCTTCCCCGTCTTCTTGTCGTAGGCCCGAAGCATCGCCCCGCGTGGCCGTCCGGGCGGCGTGGTGATCTGCGGATCGCCCATGACGACGAGCGTCTTGGTAACGACGAGTCCG
>JBOGIR010000163.1:0-32547 GCA_050742335.1 Vicinamibacterales bacterium
CGCCCCCCTCGACCGCCCAGCTCACGACTTTGCCGTCCGGGCCCTTGACATCCACATGGAGCCACGCATGGGGATTGATCCAGTCCATCTTCGTGACGGTTCCAGTGAGCGTCACGGGCTTGGAGCCGTCGAACTCCGCCGCGAACGAATGATGTGCCGCGAGCGGCGCGCCCGCCGCCAGCACGATGAGGCCTGCCGCTGTAACCAGCCAAGGGCCCGCCCTTAGATATCCCGGTGAAGATTGCCCTTGGCTGGTTGGCAGTATCTTCTTGGCGCGCTCCGCGCGCCTGGGACCGCTATACGGATTCACAACGAGTACAAAATTCGGGTTGGGAGCCGTATAGCGGTCCAAGAGAGGCGTTCTCATCGACGTGACCTCCTGAGGGAAGCATCCCCGGCTTTTGACATCTGCGGCGCTACCCGAACACGTAGATCCGCCCATCCTGGGCGCCGATGACGAGACGACCGGCGGCAATTGCCGGCGAGGCCGTCAGGCCGGCGCCGATCTCGTACTCCCAGACCTTCTTGCCCGAGGCGCCGTCGAGCACGTAGAGCCGTCCATCACCCGAGCCGATGTAGACGCGACCACCGGCGACCACGGGGGATGAGTCAACACGCGCGCGCGTCGCAAACGTCCACGCCCGTTTGCCCGTGGCAGCGTCGATGGCATGTACAATCTTGTCCCGGCCGCCGAGGATCACGCGTCCGCCGTCCAGCGCGGCCGACGAGTAGTACGGAAAGCGCGCGTCAGGATCGGAATAACGCCAGACGATCCGGCGGCCTTTCAGATCGAGTGCCAGCACTTCATAGTTGAACGTGCCGAAGTAGGCGCGGTCGCCTTCGACGAGTGGCGACGCGCCGGTGTAGGCGCCCGATTCCACCAGGTACGCCTCGGTGCCATCGGTCACGCGAATCGCGCGGAAGATCCCGTCGCAGCCTGCGACAAACGCGAGACCATCCTGAACGGCGGGTGTGGCATGGACCTGTCCCTTGGTCAGCACCTTCCATCGCAGCTTGCCCGAGCGCGCATCGACGGCATAGAGGTGGCTGTCGTAGGAGCCGACGAGCACGATGTCGTTGACGACGACCGGTGAGGATTTGATTTCCGCGTTCGTCTTGAACGTCCAAAGCGGCTTGCCGTCGCGCAGGCTCACGGCATGCAGCAGCCCGCCGAGATCGCCGACATACACCGCGTCAGCTCCGACCGTAGGCGACGATTCGCCAATCAGATTGCCGGTCGGGTATTTCCACCGCAGCTTGCCCGACGCCAGATCGAGCGCGAGCAGATCGCCGGTGCCAGCACCGACGTACACGACGCCATCGACGATGGCGGCCGACGAGTCGATGGGGTCTCCCGCGTCGTAGGTCCACAGCAGCTTCAGGGTGGGAGGCAGCGCGGCGGCCGACACCCCACTCAGCCGCGGCGTCCCGCGAAACTGCCGCCACTCGGCTGCAGGGGCCATCGAGGCCTGCGGACTCTGCGCTGTGACGGCCGCAACAAGCGCGAAGAACAGAATTGACGGATGGACGGATTGACGGATTGACGGATTGGATGAACGAGTGCTCAAGTCCATGTTCGAACGATCAGACAAGTAAATTCGTCAATTCGTAAGTCCGTAAATCCGTCAATCCGTAAATTCGTAAATTCGTAAATTCGTAAATCCGCGATGCCTCATTTCGCCGCAATAGCGAAAAGCTGGCTGCGGTTGTTCAGGAACAGCGTCCCATGCGCAGGGACGACGGTGCCGTACACGGCGCTCCCCATGTTCATCTCCGCCAGCACCTTCACGGCTTTCCCGTGCGCCATGACGATGACGTCGCCGTCCTCATCGCCCAGATAGACCTTGCCGTCGGCGACAAATGGCGACGCCCAGATCGCCGCGAGCATGTCGTGCGTCCAGTACACCTGGCCCGTCTTCGCGTCGAGGCAGTGGAAGTAGCCGCTGAAGTCGGCGATGTAGACGAGTCCGTCCACGACGGCCGCCGAAGAAATCGAGCGGCGGATCTTGTCGAAGTGCCAGAGCAGACCGCTCTTGGTGATGTCGCCCCGCTTGGTGGCGTCGATGACGTAGAAGTGCCCGGTGCCCTCGCCGTGCTCCGGATCCTGCCCGTTGGCGATGTACACGCGGTCTTCGTAGATGACCGGCGTGGCAATCAGCTCGTTGCGCGTGCGCGGCCACATCGAGTCCTTCGGGTTCGTGTCGAACTCCCAGAGCTTCTTGCCCGTGTCCGCTTCGTAGCCACGCACCCAGCCGTCGCCCTGGCCGGACACCACCTGCAGGACTCCGCCGATGCGGCCGACCGAGGGCGTCGACCACTGTCCGTGGAGAATGCGATCTTCAACCGAGTTGTCCTCCCACACGAGCGCGCCCGTGCTCTTGTTCAGCGCAATGATCGCGGGCGCCCGCGGCGACGGAATGTTGACGTGACTCTCGTCGTGGCCGTTCGACGTGCTCACGTAGATCAGGTCGCCCCAGACGACGGGTGACGAGTTGGACAGGTTGTGGGGGTACGAGCCCACCTGCTCCATCATGTCGAAGGTCCAGATCACATCGGCGTCGAACTGGCCGGTCAGCTTCTCGTCCTTGAACGAACCGTCGTTCTCGTTGTCGCGAAAGCCCTGGATGTCGAGGCAGTGCACCACGCCGCGGTTGCTCACGTAGTAGAGCCGCTCGCCTTCGACGAGTGGTGACGAGGCCACCCCCTGGAACGGCCAGTCGTTGGCGCGCCCCGACTCGAGCTTGACGTGCGTCTGCTGCCAGAGAAATTCGCCGTTCGACTCGCGGAACGCCATCAGCACGCCGCGGTCGCCCGGCTGCTTGGGATCGCGGACCAGCTCGTTGTTCGTGCCGACGAACACCATGCCGCCTGCGACGACGGGATTCCCGTAGCTCTGCGACCCGAGGTCGGCCACCCACTTGATGTTCTTGCGCGTCTTGACATCCCACTCCGCGGGCAGCCCCTTCATGTTGGACACCATGTTCCGATCGGGCGTCCCGCCCCACATCGGCCAATCGCCAGTGGCGGGGTCGGAGGCCGAGAGCCGAACCGAGCTGCCGGCGAACGCGGAGATCAGCAGCACCACGGACAGGACGAGGACTCGTACGGAAGCGATGTGCATCGTTGTTTCCCTGCACAGAGAAAACATCTGGAAAAACTCTGTGTCTCTGCGTCTCTGTGGCGCCTTGGTCACTTTCACCCTACTCGTTCTTGGTCAAGGCGAAGTTATCGTAATAGGCGCCGAACTGCGCGTTCATGAAGAGGCCGGGCGCGCCCTGGCGGTTGCCAATCGGATCCGTCTTGTCGATAGCCCACGCAGCGGGCTCGGCCTCGCCAACGGCCCACGCCTTGCCGCGTGCCCGCACCTGGCCGTTCGGCAGGTTCTCGACGCGCAGCTTCAACCGGTACCATGTGTCGGGCTTCCACGCAAACGGCACGGTGACCGTCCGGACGGTTTCCGGCTCCCACGGCTCGAGCTTCAGGCGCTGCGAATTGCCGTACAGCACGAGCGAATAGCGCTGCGCCGTGATGCCGACGTCGCCCACCTGACGGCGGCGCGTCGCCGCACGCACGTCGGCCTCGAAGCTGTAGTCCGACCAGGTCACCGGACCGACGAAGGCGCGCCCGCGCATGAAAATCGTATCGACCGGCGCCTTCTGCAGCACCTTCTGCCCGTCGAGCGTTGTCACCGACAGGGCCATGGCTTGCGCGTTCACCCAGCCCGGAGGGACGGCTTTGTCGGAGTAGGCCTCGAACGTTTCCTTCCAGGGAAGCGGATGGACGATGCGGGCGCGCGCCTGCCCGGTGAGCGTGCCCACTGTCGCCTTGATCAGTCCAGCCTGCTCCACAGGGTCGGCCGCCACCGTGAACGCCCCGCTTGTCACTGTGCCCTTCAGCCCCTCGAGGGCCCACGCGGCCGAGGTGTCTTCGCGCAGAAAGCGCCCCTGGGCGTCGAACAGCCGCGCGCGGAGCTTCACTGTCTGCCCCGGCTCGAGCACCAGCTCGGTCGGCATCACCTGCAGATGGGCCGGCGCACCCTGGCCGACCGGCGACGGCTCGTCCACCGCCAAGCCGGTGACCGCCTTTGGTTGTTTCGATCCGATGGCGTAGACGGCGTCGCTCGACACGAAGAAGATGCGTCCGCGCGACACGGCAGCGCCGGCGAGAATCTGCTCCGGCGTGCCTTCCGAACCGCAGCAACTGGTCACGCTGATCGGCAGCTCCACCTCGCTGAGCATCTGGCCGCGATCGGCCTGCGGGCGGATGATGTGGAAGCTGCCGTTGTCGGTGCCGACGTAGATCTTGCCGTCGGCCAGCACGGGCGGCGCTTTCTGGGCCGTGCCGAGCGCCAGTTCCCACAACTCCTTGCCGGTGGCGGCATCGAAGGCCTTCAGGTGCGAGCCGTTGTCGATCTGATACAGGCGCGCGCCGTCGATGAGCGGTGGCGAGTAGGTGAACTCGATGCCCTTGACGGCCCACTTGGTCGTCTTGAGATCGCCGGTCTGCGCGCCGTCGATCGCGGCAATCAACCCGAGCTCGTTGCCTTCGAGGTTTTCGTCGCCATGCGATACGAACACGTCGTTGCCGCGTACGACCACGCCGGTGTTGATGGCGCGCTTGGACATCGGAAAACTCCACACCTTTTCGCCGGTCTGCGTCTTGATGGCGTGGACGCCTCCGTCGCCGAGTCCGGAGATCAGCAAGCGCATGCCGTTGATGGTGGCGACGATCGGCGACGCGTACGCCGTGTCGTACGGCCGTCCGCCCGGATTCGAGACGTAGGCGACCTCGCCGGTACGCTTGTCGAGCGCGATGAAGCGGTGACCCCGCAGTGCCGCGGTGCCCCAATTGGAGACAGGCGCGCTGACAATCACCAGATCGCCATCGACGACCGGCGACATCGTCCGGCCGCCGTGTGTGGTGAACGCGGCGAACTCTTCACCGAATGAGCGCGACCAGAGGAGCTTGCCGTCGCGGCTCAGCGCGATGGCCTCGGCGCCGCCGCTGAGGGCGTAGACGTTGCCGGTTTCGGGATCGGCCGCCGGCGAGGCCCAGCCGATGCGATGCGGCGGCACGTCACTCTGGTAGAGGTTGAGCCGGTATTCCCAGATCACCTTGCCGCTGTCGGCATCGAGCGCCATGACGCGCTCCTGCAGGTTGACGCCGCGAGCTGCCGGGTTCTGCACGTACACGCGGTTGCCCATGGCGATGGGCGCCGATCGTCCACCGTACGGCGCCCGCCACAGGAAGTTTTCGCCGTTCAGCGCCCACGTGTCGATGAGGCCTGTCTCGCGGGACGTGCCGTCGCGGTGTGGCCCGCGCATGTCGGGCCAGTCGCCCACTGCCACGCGGCGGGGGCCCTCGGCCGTCACAGAGATCGAGACGGCGGCCAGCAGCGCGGCCGCGGCGAGACGAGCCTTCTTCGACATGGCGACAAATATACGCTGTTCCGGGCCGTTGTGTTTAGATCTGGCGTACGTGGGCCGGGTCCGCGGCGCGACGTATCCCCGCGCCGCGGACCCGGCAGACAGGCATAATGAGGTCCATGTCTCAGGATCCGATCGCGCGTCTCGTACTCGTCATAGCCTTTTTCATCGTGGGTCTTGCCCAGGTCGTGGCGCGCGCCCAGGGTACGGGACCTGCCCAGGTGGGCCCCATTCAGTTGCCGACGGTGACGGTGACCGCGCAAAAGGAGCCCGCGAATCCGCAGACGTTGCCGGTCAGCGTGACCGCCGTCTCGAGAGACGCGCTTGCCAATGCCGGCGTGACCGTCGTCCGGGAGGCCTCCATTTATGCCCCGAACACGCAGTTCTCCGACTTTACGGCGCGAAAATTGAGCAACCCCCGGTTCCGCGGCGTCGGCTCGAGTCCGGCCAATCCGGCCATCACGACGAACTTCGACGGGGTTCCGCAGCTCCATGCGAACACGTCGAGCATCGACCTGCTCGATGTGGAGCAGGTGGAGTTCATTCGGGGGCCGCAGAGCGCGCTGTTTGGCCGGAATACGCTCGCTGGCGTCATCAACGTGGTCAGCGCGCGCCCCTCGCTGACGGACTGGACGTACGGCGTGGCTGTGCCGGTGTCGAATTTCGATGCGCGTGACTTTCGCGCCAGCGTGTCGGGTCCGCTGGCGGCGGGCCGCGTTGGCGTGAGCGGTGCCATCGGCTACGGACGCCGCGACGGGTTCACGCGAAACGTCGTCACGGGCAACGACGTCGATCATCGGTCTGCGTTCTCGGCCAAGGGACAGCTGCTCTGGACGCCGTCCAGCATCTGGGAAACGCGTCTCATCGTGAATGGAGAGCGGGCACGCGATGGAGACTACGCGCTCAACGACCTTGCGGCGCTGCGCACGAGTCCGTTCCAGGTGGCGCGCGACTTCGAGGGGCACACCGACCGTGATCTCATGGCCACCACGGCGATCGCCCGAAGGGTCGGTGGCCGCATCAGCCTGTCGACCATCACCGGCTTCGTGAACTGGAAGACGGTTGACGAAACGGATCTCGATTACACGCCGTTGCCACTCATCCGGCGCAGCAATACGGAGGAGAGCTTCCAGTTTACGCAGGAGGTGCGGGTGGGGTCCGCTCCGAACGCCCCGTGGCGCGCCTCGGCGGACGTGCCCGTCAGATGGCAGGCCGGTGTGTTCCTGTTCACGCAGAGCTACGAGCAGGACGCGGTCAACACGTTCTCCCCCTTCGTGCTTTCACCGCTCGTGTTCTTTTCCGTGAGCCAGCACGCGCCGCAGTCAACCCTGGACGACGTGGGGATGGGCGTCTACGGGCAGGCGACCGCCACCTTCGACGACAGACTGGACGTGACAGCAGGCGCGCGCGTCGATCGCGAGAACAAGGAGGCGTCGCTCAACACCTTCTTCGCCCCGGCGATTGCCCCGGGACGCCTCGTGACTCCTGAGAAGAGCTTCTCGAACGTGTCGCCGCAGGTGTCGGTGGCGTTCCGCTTCCGGCCCGAGAGGATGGTGTACGGCACGGTTGCGCGCGGATTCAAGGCCGGTGGCTTCAACGCCGCCTCACCGCGCGGCTTCGAGGCCTACGACGAAGAGCAGACGTGGAATCTCGAGGGTGGCGTGAAGACGACGTGGGCCGGCGGCCGCCTCACCGCCAACGCGGCGGTGTTCCACATCGACTGGGACGACCTGCAGCTCAACCTGCCCGACCCGCTGGTGCCGGCGCAGTTCTACATCGCAAACGTCGGCCGCGCGTCGAGCCGGGGCATCGAGTTCGAACTGAACGCCCGGGCGCGGCCCGGCATCGATCTCTTCAGCGCGTTCGGATACACGAACGCCGAATTCAAGGCCGGCAGCATCTCGAGTGGTGTGAACGTCGCCGGCAACGAGATCCCGAACACGCCCGACTACACCGCGACGGTCGGGACGCAGTTCTCTCGCACCGTTCGACCCGATGCCACGGTGTACGGACTGGCTGAGGTGACCTTCTACGGCGCGTTCAAGTACGACGACCTGAACAGGGCCGGGCAGGACGGCTATTCGCTCACGAACTTCCGCGGTGGCATTCAGAGCCGCTATCTGTTCGTCGAGGGGTTTGTGCGGAACGCGTTCGATACGCGGTATATTCCGGTGGCCTTCGCGTTCGATCCGCAGCTGGCGCGCTCCGGGTTCCTTGGCGAGAGCGGTGCCCCGCGGACGTTCGGCGTGAGTGCGGGGGTGCGGTTTTGAGATTGACGGATTTGCGAATTGACGGATTTGCGAATTGATGAATTGGGCACGACAGGCCACAGAGGCCACAGACACGGAGACACAGAGAAATCACGAAATCTGTCGTGTCCGGCTTTAGCTGGACCGGGGTGAGTGATTCGTACGTAGTGTCCGGCTTTAGCCGGACCAGGGTTAAACGATGGTGAACGTGCGCACGGTCGTTTGTGTCGCGTTGTTGGTCGCGTCGGCTGCAGCACTGGACGGGCAGGCGCCGCCGTCTACCGACTGGCCGCAGTGGCGCGGCCCTGGCCGCTCCGGCCTGTCACCCGAGACCGGCCTGCTGCGCCAGTGGCCGGCGTCCGGGCCGCCGCGCGTCTGGTCAACAGCGAATCTCGGGGCGGGCTTCGGGTCGATCGCCGTGTATGGCGATCGTGTGTTCGTGCAGGGGATGCGCAACTCCCAGAGCGTCGTCTCGGCGCTCGGTCGCGCGGACGGCACGCTCGCGTGGACCCGCGTCGTCGGCAGGGCCGTCGACAACTATCAGGGCCCCGGGCCCAGGGGCACACCCACCCTCGATGGAGACCGGCTGTACGTGCTCACCGAGAACGGCGATCTCGCCTGCCTCCGCGTCCAGGATGGCACGCCCGTCTGGCAGCGCAACATCCTGCAGGATTTTGGCGGCCGGAACATCGGCTGGCTGATCAGCGAGTCGCCGCTCGTCGACGGCAATCAGGTCGTGGTGACGCCGGGCGGACGCGGCGCCGGGATGGTTGCGCTCGACAAGATGACCGGCAAGACCATTTGGACCAGCAAGGAGCTGAGCGATCAGGCAGGATACGCCTCGCCGATTGTCGCCGACGTGCAGGGTGTGCGCACCATCATGACCTTGACGTCGGAAGCCGGGGTCGGCGTGCGCGCGTCGGACGGGAAGCTGATGTGGCGCTATCAGGCCGCCTCCAACGATACGGCGAACATCGCCACGCCCGTGTTCGCGGACAACAAGGTGTTCTATACCTCTGACTATGGCACCGGCGGCGGGCTGCTGGCCCTTCGCGCCGAGGGTGGGGAAGTACGCGTACAGGAGGTCTACTTCACGCGCGATATGCAGAATCACCACGGAGGTCTTGTCCTGGTGAACGGATTCCTGTACGGCTTCAATAATTCCATCCTCACGTGTCTGGAATTCGCCACGGGCAAGGTGATGTGGCGGCACCGCAGCGTCGGCAAGGGATCGCTCGCGTATGCCGACGGGCACCTGTACCTCTTGAGCGAGGACAACGTCGTGGGCCTCGCCGAGGCGACCCCGGCCGGGTACCGCGAGAAGGGACGCTTTACGATTGCCGATCAGGGCTGGCCGTCGTGGGCCCACCCCGTCGTGAGCGGCGGGCGGCTCTACGTGCGAAATCAGGGTATTCTTACCGCTTATAGCATCAGGGCGAGTTAGCTGGTAGCTGGTAGTTGGTAGTCGGTAGCTGGTGGCGACACCGGAGATCGGTTGTGTTGATGATGATGAAGCCCTATGGAGGTCAGGCCGACACGGATCGCCTGACCGCGCGAGAAGGCTGAGGGGATCCGCCAGCTCGAGGAGCTGGCGTGCTGCGGTCGCTCGAGCCCTCGCAGCGCGGTCCGGCCACCGGCCAGCCTCCGCCAAGGCTTCGGCGGCCCGCCGTAGCTTCAGCGAAGGCGGGAATCGGGATTCATTGTCACCAACACCACTGATCTCCGGTGTAATTCCAGCGCGGATCTGGGAGAGCAGACACCCGACCTCGCAGGGCCATCTTTCACAGCGACGAGCCGACGGCGGCGAGCCTGCGGAACGTGCGCTTCGGTACGAATGCGGGCGCTGCCTTGACATGACGGCTTGCCACGGCCGCTTCTCCTCGCCAGTAGTCGATCGTCCGCATGACGATCTCGTCGAGCTGCACCTTCGGCTGATACCCGACCAGCCGTCGAAGCTTGGAGATATCAGGCACTCGGCGGGACATGTCCTCGAAATCGGCGCCGTACACTTGCGTGTGTGGGGTGAAACGAATTTCCGAATCGCTGTCAGCCAGGGCTCGCACCTTCACTGCGAGCTCCGCAATGCTGATCTCGTGATCGTTCCCCACGTTGAACACCTCACCGACCGCGCGTCGCTCGATGGCCAGAGCCATGAGGGCGGTGATCACATCACCAACCCACGTGAAGCTGCGCGTCTGCGTTCCGTCGCCATGCACGATCAGTGGCTGCCCGGAGAGCGCGTGCCGCACGAAGTTGGGGAGCACCATCCCGTATCGGCTGGACTGCCTCGGCCCAACTGAATTGAAGAAGCGAACCACGGTCGTCGGCACCTGGTGCTCCTTCCAGTAGGCGAGCGCCAGAAACTCGTCGATCAGCTTGCTGGCGGCATAGCCCCACCGGCACTTCGTTGGCGGGCCGAGCACGAGGTCGGCATCTTCCCTGAACGGGAATGTCGTGCTCTTGCCATAGACCTCCGAGGTGGACGCGACGATCACGCGCGTGCGGTGGCGCCGCGCGTGCCGGAGCACGACTTCGGTTCCGTTGACATTCGTCTCGATCGTATGGATGGGCGCATCGACGACGAGCTTCACCCCCACGGCGGCCGCGAGATGGAACACGACATCGGCCCGTTGTACCAGTGACCCCGTGAGCTGTTCGTCGCTGACCGATCCGATCACGCACTCGAAGCCACGGTGCCGCTCCAGGTGCGCAATGTTCTCCCGGCTCCCTGTCGAAAGATCATCCAGCACGCACACGTGATGTCCGGCGCCGACCAGTACCTCGGCGAGATGCGAACCGATGAATCCTGCTCCCCCTGTGACGAGTGCTCTCATTCAGATTCTCTCTTTGGAGGTCAAAACCGCCGCATCAGCACGACGGATCCCGCATAGCCTCGGAACGCGCCGCTCTCCTGGCGAAGGTTGTGTGTGGCACTGCCGGTGATGCGCAGCACCCAGGGCTGATAGATGCCAAGCGTCGCTTCCGCGGTGGCGCCGCCACCGAAATGGAACGGCCGCTGCCCTTCGCGCTGAGTGCCCGCGGCGAGCGACAGGCCGAGACCGACGTCTTCACTGACCTTGAAATAGGGATACGCGGTGGCCTGGTACGCCTCATATTTCCGCGGGTCGTAGTACCCATTTGCCAAGTCGTGCGAGGTTTCCAGACGGTATGCCGAGAGCCCGAAATCCAGATTCATCGACTCGGTGCGAACGAACGCCCGGCGCGGTGCGACCCTCAGTTCCCACCGCCGGTTCCCATCCGAGAACTCCTGGTGCGTGGCTTCCGCGGCGACGGTCGTCATCAGGGTCGGCGTCCAGAGCAGATCGCCGCGGAAACGCTGCTCCGTCAGGCCCAGTTCGACCGTGCGCGGCGAGATCACGACGAACCCGTGGCTTTGCTCGACGCCGATTGTGAACTCGTCCGATGCCCGCCATTGAGCGCCGATCGCGTGCTGGGGGCGGCGTCGGGCGTCAGCCGTGGCCGAACCGACGCGCCCGGACAGTGTCAGGCCACCGAACGCCTGCGCGAGCTCTCCCCAGGTCTGCTCATGAATCGCGGTACCCCCGGCGATACGGTCGAGACCGCTATCAGGCGCAGCCCGAAGAAAGTACCGAGCGTATCCCGCCGACAACCGGGTGCCGCTCGCGAGCATGAGCGAGCCGGAGGGTGCAATCCGGGCCACCTGCAGGTGGTCCGAGTCGCTATAGAACGTGAAGCCTGGCTCGATGCTCGACCCGATCATCGCGCGAGCCAGGCGCTCGGCATTGCGCGTCTCGCGGCTCGTCGGATCGAGACGCCGTACGGATGCGAGCGCGTCGTGCGTGTCGGCGATGCTTCGCTGCATCGTGAACGCGATCGCCCGTGCGAGATTCACCTCATAGCTGCCGGGGTCCTGCTGCCAGAGCGGCTCCAGGACATCCACCGCGCGCGTTGGACGTCCTGCGCCGGCAAGGACCCTCGCAAGCACGAGCGAGTACGCACGCGACTCGCCGAAACGATTGCGGTATTCGTCGAGCGCGTCGAGTGCGGACGCGTAGTTACCGCGCCAGGACTCCGCCGTCGCCAGGTCCAGCCAGGCATCAGAGGCGTCCGGGTGCGCCCGAAGATACCGCCGATACGCGTCAACAGCCTCTGCCGTCTCTCCCGACCAGGCACTGACACGGGCCAGATGCAAGGCGATGGTCGTGTCCGACGGCTGCAGCACCTGGAGTTGCCGATATCGGCGGGCTGCAGAGGAGTAGTCCCCATTCCACGTCGCCAGCACGGCTCCCGCACGGACGTACTCGGGGTCGAGCGGCCGCAGCGTCAGTGCCCGGTCGACGGCATGTTGCGCGGCCGCCGGATCATTCGCCGCCGCATGCGCCTGCGACAGGCGAAGATGCAGCGCGGGATCGTCGGGCGACACTTCCACTGCCCGCGACAGCGCGTCCGTGACGTCGGCCGCGCGCTCGAGCCGAGCAGCGATGTCCGCCACCCGCACCCAGAGGTCTGCCCGGCCGGGCTCTACCGCCAGAACCTGGCGGTACACACGAATCGCATCGTCCCATCGTCCGGCCGATTCCGCGGCCAGGCCGGCCTCTGGAACGTTGGTCTGAGCCCACGCAGCTCCTCCCACGCACATCCAGAGCGCGAATGCGGCGAGAAGAAGGCGCGGCGTCACTTGCGCCAATTCCGATCTTTGCTGATCCATAGATCCACTGCGAAGCGACCAATCGTGAACAATTCGGACATCAACAGCGCGTAGCGAATGGGAGCGACCAGCAGCCCCTTGGCGAGGTATGCCAGTCGCTGCCCCTTCATGACCACCATCAGCGCCGCGACCCCCACTGCGGTTTCGGCGGCAACCGTCACGATCAATCCTTCCCAATTGCGGAGGATGATCAGGATGAGCAGTGTGGTCGGGAAGAACACCTTCTCGACCGCAGACATCATCAACATCCACCCCGCCGGACGGCCATACGCCACCGTTCGTTCGCGTCCGAAGGCCTGCCGGTAAGGCTCGGCGATGCGTCGCCGTTCGTCGCCCGAGCGAGAGCTGACCGGAGCATTCTTGCGCTCGCCACTGTCGCCAGACGTTTCTGTGCGCCGGCGCGTCGGGTAAGAGGCGACCCCCGATGGCCAGAGTCCCGGAAGCGCCGTGGAAAACATCCCACCCTGGCCCGCACCTGCGGCGGCAGCGGCGGCCACTGGCACAGGGGGCCGCAAGTCGTCCGGGATCATCCGGCGGCTGATGGCACGGCGAATCGCCTTCAAGGGACTCTTGAGAAGCGGATCGAAGTAGTAACAGGACTGCAGGAACGACGATGACCACAGATAGACCTGTCGCGGCAATCTGTGTACTGGCGGTTCGACTGTGCGCGCGTACACGTCCGTGAGCTGCGTGTTGCGGTAGCCCTTGTCCAACATCGCAAGGCCGATGAAGATGTCCTCGGAGTTGGTGAGATCGTCGCCAAGTCGAGGACCGAAGTGACCAAACAGGTCTTCAACGTACTTGCGCCGGTAGGCGACTGCGCACCCTACCGGGTTCGTGATGGTTCCGAAGAACACGTTCTGGCCACGGTAGATGAAGCGCTGCAGGTACAGGTACAGGACCTCGCGATACAGGTTCGTTGTCCCCGTCAGGAAATCGCGCCACCGGTGATCCTCGAGGAACGGAGGCCGAGGGAACGACTGCGCAAATGTCCGGACCTGTTCGCGCTCGAGCCATGCGTGCCGGTCGCGCTTGCGGAGCGGCAGGATCGTTCCGCATGCCGCGGCAATCCCTCCCGCCTTATAGACCTCCTCTACTGTGCGCGCGATGTAGTTGTCGGACTCGAGCACGGTGTCGGCGTCGAGGATGAACTCCACGTCAGAGTCGAGTTCTCGCGCCTGCCGCTTGACCGTTGGCGTCTTGCCGATCGGCGCCCGGCGTCTGATGGTTATGAGATCGACGTTGTGGAACCGACAGAAGGCCTCTGCGACCTCCACCGTTGCATCGGTGCTTCCGTCGTCCACCAGCATGATCCGGCGTGGACGCAGCGTTTGTCGTATGACGGAGGCGAGACACAACGCGATGTGCGGCGCTTCGTTCAGGGCCGGAATGACAACGTCGACCCGGGCCGTGCGCCAGTCCTCGGGTGGCGTGGGCACCGTCTTGTCTGGCCCGCGCGCCAATCCGAGGATGCTCAGGACGGTGTTAGGGCTCAATACGAAATATGGGGCAGTTGCCATCTTGTTACGACCTTAGCTGAGCAAGTTCGGCACCGGTCGCAACGTATCGAACGGATGGAGCGCTTAGCTCTTGATGTTCAATGGGTTGAAAGGAACGAGACGGAGTTGGATCGGATCACAGTTCTGGTGAATGGGCGACTTCTGCGGGATGAAAATCCTCTCTAGAAAGCGATTTCTATGCGCGTTTCCCATTATTTCTGCTTCCCGCGCGAGTTGCAGTTGCCAGCAGAACCAGGAAGCCACCGAACGCCACAGATGCGAAGAGCGGGATTCGAAGAACCCAGACAGCCAGTCGATGCAGTCCGTACCAGGCGCGCGGCTGAGCGATCCATGCCTGTGCGCGGTCGGTCAGCTTCGCGACGACGACGTCTTCGATGAGCGTGGCGTCAAACCGTCCCGTCTGCAGCCACTGCCATCCCACATAACAGCCCATGAGAATGCCGGTCACGAACATGGCCAACCCAAGCAGTCGGGCACCACTGACGAAGACACCCGCCTTGTCGCGCCGACCTCGTGATGGGTCCAGGTACGGGGCATCTATGTGAGATCGCATCGTAAGCTGCTCAGAGTGGCGATGTGACGCTCACTAAAGACTAAAGACTAGAGACTAAAGACCAAAGAGACGACTGCTTCAGTGCGACCTTCGGCGTTCCGGTCCGCCGTGGCGAGCAGCGCGTCGGCGGTCACTGCTGCCGCGACGTTCTGCGACCGCCTGCAGCTTGAACCCTTCGTCGGCGAGTCTCTGTTCCTGTGCCGCTGCGAATGCCATCAGGGCCGGCATGTTGGTAAACCGGTAGGTGGCGCTGGCTGTTTCGGGACCGAGCAGTACCAGGGCGATGCCGGACTCGTCTTCCCTCACGGTCATTGTGACGGACGACTCGCCACGGATGAAGAGCCAGGCCGTCCGGCGGAGGACCGCGCCTTGTACTGCCACGTCTCGATGTATCGGCTGCGGCGGGACCGGGCACCAGCGGGCCACCCCGACCTGCATGACGACGGAAAAACAACCATGTAACGACGATTTTGCTTACCAGCCCAGGTTGCGGGCCTATCGAAAGTCCCGGAAAATCCCGAGAATTGGGTGGATCACCTATGGCAGCCTCTTTGCGATCCTTGTCGTCCACCTCTTTCTGGGAAGGTGCTCCATGCCGAGCGTGCTTGTCGTCGCTCCTACTGCCCAGCTCGCCGCCGCGCTGATGACGTCGTTGACGGAAGCAGGGTGCGAGGTGACCCTCGTTACCTCGTTTGCGGCGGGAAAGGCGCACCTGGCGGACACGCCCTCGGCTCTGATCTCTGAAGTCCGCCTTGGCGACTACAACGGGCTGCACCTCGCTATCTGGGCCAAGGCCGACAATATCCCCGCCATTGTCGTGGGGAACGCGGATTCCGTACTCCAGCGCGAAGCCGAGAGCCTCGGCGTGGCGTACGTGACGCAACTTGACCGGTCGAACATTCTGAATACGATCGGGCGTCTTGCTCGTCAGGCAATGACGGGATTGATGGGCTCGGCCACCTCCAACCTGTCGTTCATGTCGTGGGACGCGCTCGCTCCGGCGGCGGGCGAGCCGGACCAGCCGCATTCGGCCCGCACGCGCCGCGCGCTGCAATCCTGACCCAACAGGCCCGTGGTGTCGTGGTGACGCCGTTGAACGTCACCAGGACGCCCCTGCGAGCGGCGCCGCGCGCTGGGCCGCAGTCGGACGCTTAAAGTCTGCCCTGTGGCCGACGTTGCGACTCTCCGCGCTGGCCACTGAACACGCCAAGTTCGGCCGTTCGTCCCAAAAGCTCAATAAACTACAGACAATTTCGTCAGAGCCGTCGCGCGGCGTACAAATTGCGTAATCGGCCGCGGGAGAACACGATGGATCGGCCACAAAGGGTGCTGGTCGTCGCGCAAGACACGCGGCTGGCCATGACGCTGGTTTCACTGGCCCGGCAATCGGGGTGCGAGCCGGCTGTGACGACGACGTACCGCGCCGGACGCGATCAGCTCGACACGCGGCCGGCCATCGTTTTCGCAGAAGTCAAACTCGGGGCCTACAACGGTCTGCACCTGGCGCTGCGAGCGCAGGCTAAAGGCATTCCGGCTGTCGTCTTCGGTGAGGCGAGCCCGACCACCGAACGCGAAGCCAGAGAGGTTGGCGCGGCCTACCTGAGTTCGTGCAATCCAGGGAAGGCCGAAGTGCAGTCCTTCCTTCGCGCCGCGATCACGCGGTCGCCAGGCGCGTGGCACTCCGTTTCAGCGGCGCCGCCGGCATCATGCGAAAACGCTGAAATGGGACGTGGCACTGGTACTTCCGGAGGAAGTTGAGGAACTTCTTGTAGTCCTCGGGCGGCATGTTGAAGTACGCCACCAGCATCTTGTAATTGCCGCGCGTGTGCTCGAGCCCGAGGCGCACGAGCTCGCGTACGTCGTGCCGCGTGAGGTCGCGTGCCATGAACGGCTCGTAGACCTCGGACCAGAACGACGCGCCCTCATTGAGTATCCGCTCGAGGAGCAGCTGAGAGCCTGACGCGACGGCGGTTGCCGACGATGCCGGCGCGCGCCGCTGGCGTGTGATCTCGGTCGGCAGCATGTCGACTGTGATCCGGCCTTCCCTGCAGCGCAATGCCAGCCGCTCCGCCACGTTTCTGAGCTCTCGCACGTTACCCGGCCACGGGTATCCAGTAAGACTGTTGACCGCCTCGTGCGTCACTTCGGGAGCGGGCAGTTGATACGCCTCACAGAACATGTGGAGGAAGTAATTGAGCAACACGATGATGTCTTCGCGGCGGTCGCGAAGAGGAGGAACTTCGATGTGCACGACGTTGAGGCGATAGTACAGGTCCTCACGAAACGTCTTGTCGGCGATATGCTCGACCAGCCGCCGGTGCGTGGCCGTGACCACGCGCACGTCGACAGGCGGCAGACGGCGATCGGAACCGACTCTCTGTATTTCTCCCGTCTCCAGGAACCGCAGGAGAAGCGCCTGCATGCGGAGACTCATCTCGCCCACTTCGTCCATGAAGATCGTTCCACCATTGGCGGCTTCGAGCCAGCCTCGCTTGTCGCGATGCGCGTCGGTGAAACTTCCCTTCACGTGTCCGAACAGCTCGGACTCGAGCAGCGAGTCGGGGAACCCGGCGCAGTTGATGGTGATGAGCGGCCCGCGGTTTCTGTTGCTGCCGTCATGGATCAGTCGCGCGACAATCTCTTTTCCGACGCCGCTCTCGCCAGTGATGAGAACCTTGGCATCGCAGCGGGCGGCGTGATCGATCTCTTCCTCGACGGAGCGGATCGCCGCACTCACTCCAATCAGCGTCATCGCTTTGTTCATAACGTGGCCTCGGATCGAGAAAGGGGAGAGAGCTGTCGATCCCAAAACTTGGAAAATTGTGCGCGGGCGGCAGACGGAAGTCAAGAAGATGAAGGAGTTTTCTAGTGCAAACCGCGGGACTTTTCTGCTCACGAAAATGTTACTTCCCCAAATGACAAGACTTTTTTCGAATCGTCATCTTGCTCAGCTGTGCAATGGTGCGCAGTCGCAGGCCAATACGGAAATCATCGATCGCTCGATCGCGATCAATTCACGAAACGTCGCGCAATCGTCATCGCGTGCTGCACCGTATTCATTTTTTTTCGGGACGACGGACGCCGAAGCGTACGAGTCGCAGCTTCAAGCGCGCGATGTCGTCACGAAGATTCTCGTGACGTCGTCGCGGCAATCTGTGCCTCTGCGCCTCTGTGGCCAGGCCGCGACTTGTGCCATGGACCTGCCAAGCCAGCTCAACGCGTGCGGGCACTCGACGTCTTTCTTCGGCCGAACGCCCCGGGATGAACACACGTGTTGCCAGTCTTGCGCGTGGCTTCCTGCTTTTGCCCGAAGCATTAGTGATCCAATAGGTAGACTTTTGTCCTGAGCCTGCATGCCACTCGGAACGCCAGCCCGTTACGAAAATCGGGCGGCAGTCTGGCCACAGCGGCGACCGAATTGGATAAACCCTGTCCCGCCAACACTTAGTCGATGCCGCAGCCTGCCAGATTGCGGTGGCGACTTCCTTGCACAAACGGCTTTTCGATTGGGCGATTTCTATCGCCCGGGCCCGAACACTATCCAAGGTCCGAGACGGTCGCAGTCGACCGCGCGCCGCGTGTTCGACCGCGGGGGAGTTTCATGGAGAAGCTAGGAGCATGAGAGGCACCCGACCCAACCTGCTCGTCGGCGAGAGTTCGGCGATGCTCGATCTCAAGGCGGAGATCGACCGGGTTGCCCGTTCTGAGGCGAAGGTGCTGATAACGGGAGAGAGCGGATCGGGTAAGGAGCTCGTCGCGCAGGCCATTCACAGCGGGAGCACTCGTTCGGAGAAGGCGTTCGTGGCGGTGAACTGCGCAGGAATGCCGGAAACGCTGCTCGAATCGGAGCTGTTCGGCCACGTCCGCGGGAGTTTCACCGGCGCCTACCGCGACAAGCTCGGCAAGCTCGAGCTCGCCGACCACGGGACGATGTTGCTGGATGAAATCGGCGAGATGACCTTGCGGATGCAGGGTCTGCTGCTGCGGTTCCTCGAAACGGGTGAATTGCAGAAGGTCGGCGCCGATCGCGTAGCCGGCCGCGCGAACGTTCGCGTCCTGGCGGCAACCAACCGCAACCTGCGAGACATGATCGGCCAGGGGACATTCCGCGAGGACCTGTTCTATCGCTTGAACGTCATTCACCTGACCGTTCCGCCGCTGCGCGAACGGCGGGAAGACATCCCCACGCTGGTCGAACACTTCCTTCGGTCGTTTACGAACCAGACGCTCGCCGCGCGGGAGCTGTCGTCGGAGACGATGGCGATGCTGGTGGACTATCCGTGGCCCGGGAACGTTCGCGAGCTGCAGAACGTCATCGAACGCATCGCCGTCACGGGTGGCACCGAGGCCATCCGTCCCGAGGATCTGCCGATCGAGATCAAGGCCCGCAACGGATCGTCAGGACGGCCGCAGCGCGAACGCCGGCGTACGGTTGCCGACGATCTGTACAAGAAGTTGATCGAACAGCGCGAATCGTTCTGGGCCGTTGTGTACCCACTGTACATGCAGCGCGAAATCACCCGATCCAATGTCCGCGACGTCGTCCGCAAAGGGCTCCAGGAGGCCCGCGGCAACTACAAGATCGTGGCCCGGCTCTTCAACATGGAATCGCGCGACTACAAACGATTCTTGAACTTCCTGCGGAAGCACGACTGCCAGGTGCCCTTCAAGGAATTCCGCTGAGCGGAGGTGGGCACCCGGTGCCCCTTCCGCTGTCACGATTCACATCGGCACGACCTGCTGGATCAGCTGGAAGACATCACGCCGCCTGGGGCCCATGCGCCGCTCGGGATGATGCAGCGCGGGTCGCGTCGCACGCCTGTCCAACGTCCGGCGTTCGAAAGGGGGCCGTATGGGGTCTTCGGCGGAGCTGGCGCTCTGAAGGAGCGTCCTGCAGATGGCTGCGCGGAACTCCTGGGTCGTCGTCGGCTTGAGCACAAAGGTGGCGCCGAGCTGTTCGGCGTCGGACTGCAGCACCGGGTCGGCAAGTTCGGAGGTGACTACTGCGGCCAGGTCGCGCCGGGCGGCCTTGCCCCGAAGCACGAGGTGCAGCCCGTTGTACTCGCCAAGCCGAATGTCCGCAATGAGGAGGGCCGGTGGAACACGAAGCCTCTCTAGCGCTTCCTGGAACGTATCGGCGACGGTGACCCGGAACCCGAGAGACGTGGCGGTGGCAACCGAAAACAGGGCGTCCGAAAGGACGGGGTCGATGATCAACGCGGATGTCGGCGCCATCACATCATGAATCCATCGGAAGATCGGCTGCATGTGGCTCCGTTCACGTTCGGCCTGCTCGCTCCATGGGCTCGGGCGCTGCGACGCAGACTTTTGTCTGCCTCATCGACCGCCAGCCCACCGCGCTGCACGCTAATATGTGCATCAGCGACAAGAATGCAACTACCTGATTTGTTAGGTAGATGGAGACAGATTCTCACCTTGGACGGCGCGTCGTGTCCCAATTCAGCACGCGAATGGCTGCAACTTTGCGGCCGCGGGAGCCGGCCAATCTAAAATCTGTAACCGTCTTCCGCTCCTCGTCCTACCGCTGCCGTGTCGGGTATCTGACACTGATCGGGTCGAACTGACGATTCGCCGACACGACTGAATTGTCCCCTACTCGAGTTTTGGCGGGATTTCCGAGCGATTGCGCATCAGCGCACGGTGGCGAGACGGTTGCTCTCTGTCTCGACCACGATGCATCGACGCGCAGCCAATCCGGGTGAAATTGCAGGGATCCTGGTCGGCGCCAGTGCCGCCGCACGCGAGCTGCGGGAGGAGATTGCGCTCGCCTCGCGGGTTCCGATCCGGCTGATGATTGCCGGTGAGCAGGGGGTTGGCAAGAAGCGGCTCGCCAAGCTGATCCATCGGCGAAGCGTTCGCAGCCATGCACCGTTTGTCTCCGTTCGGTGCGCCGATTCGGAGTCGGAGCTCGAACCACGCCTGTTCGGCCACCGGTACCACGCGGCCGGTGCGCTCGAGCGCGCAGACGGGGGCACCGTCTTTCTGGAGGATGTCGATGCCCTCTCGCCTGGGGTGCAGGCCCGTTTGATGCGTTTTGTCGCCACCGGCCATCTTCAGCCGGCCGGCACAAAGCCGGTCGGTCGACAGACGAACGTTCGCCTCGTCTGCGCAACCAGGACGCCGCTCGTCGAGAACCTTGCGACAGGCGTGTTTTCTCGCGAACTGTATTACCTGCTCAACACGATGTACTTGTCGATTCCTCCGCTGCGCGAGCGGCCGGAGGACATCGAGCCGCTGCTGGAGTACTTCACCGGCTATTACGCACGGCGCGCTGGTGTTGCCGTTCCCCGTCTTTCCCACGCATGCCGTGCCAGTTGCCGGGCACACCACTGGCCCGGCAACGTGCGACAACTGCAAACCGCGGCGTCGTTGCTCGTGGCACGACGGGCTCCGGACGCTCCCGCCGCAGTGCTCGAATCGGCCGCGCGCGTCTACCGGCAGCAGCCCGCGGGATAGCTATCAGTCCATTCCCCCGCCGACTTTTGTCGCGCGGCAGCCTTCCGGAAGGCCCCGAACCGACTGGCAAGGCCTGGCCGGACGTAAGATATTGCAGGGCTTTGGCCATCGCCCCTTCATCCAGATCACGACTGTAATCGGCAAGCCCTTTGCGCATCAGCGACCGTGACTCTCGCTCCGGCCATTCTCCTCATCGACTCGAGCGCCGGGGACCTTGCCCTCTCCAAGCTTCTTCTGGAACGTGAGCTGCCGAGCGCCACGATCACGATTGCGCCGGATGCGTTGGCCGTTGCCGACGCGGTGACCGCCGGCGTGCCGGACGTCGCGGTTGTCGCAGCCGATCTCGCGTGGGCCAACGTCAAGGAGCTCGTCGCGGGCATCAGGCGGAGAGCGCCGAAGACGGCAATCGTGCTGTTCGGACACGAGTCGGACATCACCGCGCGCGCGCTCGATCCCGGCCTCGCGTGCGAGGGGGTCATCCGGAAAAACAGCGCAGGATTTCTCGCGCTGGGGAACATCATCACGGAGGTCCTGGCACGCAGGCATCGCCCGGCCGCGGGCGCCACGACGACGGCCGACACCTCCGCGTCCATTCGGGGCGCGCGCGACCAGGACATGCGCGAGATCGCCCTGGTGTTCTCGCACGACTTCCGCGAACCGGTGCAGCAGATCGCGAGGCTGGCGCGGCGCGGCCAGGCCGCCGAGGCGACTGACGGCGCCACCCAAGCGCTGCAGCAGGTGCTCGAATGTGCCGAGCGCGCCAGCAACATGCTGGACGGGATGATCGAATACCTGGCCGTCACCGAGCGTGAGGCGAAGCCTTCTCCGGTCGACCTGAACGTCTGCCTCAACAAGGCACTGGACTACCTGCGCTCCGCCATCGACGAGTCTCATGCCGAAATCCGGGCCGCGCCCCTGCCGATTTCGGTCGGGGACGAACACCAGTTGGTCCATTTGTTTCAGAACCTGCTGTCGAATGCGATAAAGTTTCGGGGGCGCGAGCGTCCGGTCGTCACCATCACCTGCGAGGCTCGCGGTCACCAGTGGCTGCTGGGCTTCCACGACAATGGCATCGGCATCCCGCCGGCGTTCGCCGAGCGCATCTTCGACCTTGGCAAGCGGCTGCACACGCGCGAGGAGTATCCTGGAAGCGGCATCGGCCTGGCGTTGTGCAGGCGTATCGTCGAGCGGCACGGCGGCCGCATCTGGGTTGTGCCGAAAGAGGGGGGCGGCTCCACGTTCAACGTGCTGCTGCCTCGTCAGGCGGGCGAGGCCGCCCGTCTCGCGTAAACGCGTGTGATCGTCGCTCCCACTCCCCCGGACGTATGAAACAGGAATCCCTCAGCGTCTTGCTGATCGAGGACGACAATCTCGAAGCCGGACTCATTCGTGACGAGATCGCGAGCTTCCCGCGAACGTCGGTCCAGGTCGATCACGTGCAGCGGCTGCTCGCCGGCATCAGCCGGCTTGCCGAGCGCCGCTACGATGTGGTGCTGCTCGACTTGAATCTGCCCGATGGGTCGGGCATTGAAAGCCTGCACGGCGTAAAGGCAGCGGCGCCGAACGCCCCGGTCATCATCCTCACGAACATGGAGGACGAGGAAGCTGCCGTCGGCATGGTCGCCGAGGGCGCGCAGGATTACGTCATCAAGCGTCAGATTACGGCGGATCTGCTGCGCCGCTCCATCCGGTACGCCATTGCGCGCCAGGAAGCGGAGGCGTCGCTCAGGGCCAGCGAGGAGCGCTACGCGCTGGCGGTGGCGGGCGCCCGCGACGGTATCTGGGACTGGGATCTGATCCGAGGCGAGATTCATTTTTCGCCGCGCTGGTTCGAACTGCTCCAGCTCCACAACGGTGACGCGCAGTCAACGCCCGCCACCTGGTTCGATCGCGTGCATCCCGAAGATCAGGTCGGGCTCGACCAGGCGCTCAACGCGCACCTCCGAGGCGACACGCCATACCTGGAGCACGAGTTCCGGATGGGGAACGGCGCCGGTCAGACGATTTGGACGCTCTGCCGGGCCGCCGCCGTTCGCGACGCGACCGGCCGTGCGACCCGCATCGCCGGATCGCTCACCGACATCAGCGACCGAAAGCTGGCCGAAGCCAGACTGGTGCACGAGGTGCTGCACGACACGCTGACGGGCCTGCCCAACCGTGCGCTGTTTCTCGACCGGCTCGGGCTCGCCCTCAAACAACAGCGACGTGATCCCAAGCGGACGTTTGCCGTACTGTTCCTCGATCTCGACGGCTTCAAGACCATCAACGACAGCCTCGGGCACGCCGCCGGGGACGAGCTCCTCATCGAGTTCGGCAAGCGCCTGAGCATGTTTCTCCGTCCCGGCGACTCGGTCGCCCGCCTGGGCGGCGACGAGTTCGCGATCCTCCTCACCGACATCAGCGGCATCACCGAGGCGACGCGGGTGGCCGAACGGGTTCACGACCTGCTGTCGCTGAAGTTCGTCATCGGCGACAAAGAGGTCTACGCGACCGCCAGCATCGGCATCGCGGTGAGTGAGCCGAAGTACGAACGTCCGGGCGACCTGCTGCGTGATGCGGACATGGCGATGTACCGCGCCAAGAGCAGCCGCTCGGGGTCGTACAGCGTGTTTCACAGCGTCATGTACGAATCTACGTTGCAGCGGCTGGAACTCGAAACCGATTTGCGCTCGGCGCTGAGCCGCAACGAACTGGTTACGTACTACCAGCCGATCGTCTCACTCGAGCAGTTGCAGGTGCTCGGCTTCGAGGCGCTGCTGCGATGGTTTCACCCCGTGCGCGGCGTCATCGGGCCGGACGTGTTCATTCCGCTCGCTGAAAAATGCGGGGTCATCGGACCGCTGAGCTGGTGGGCAATGCGCGACGCGTGCCGCCAGACGCGCGACTGGCAGGCCAGCGACCCCCGATTCGCCAACCTGTCCATCAGCGTCAATGTCTCCTCGCGCATGTTTGCCGAACCGGAGTTCGCAAACCGAACGGCGGACATTCTCGAAAAAACGGGGCTCCGGCCGGAATCCCTTCACCTCGAGATCACGGAGAACGCCCTGCTGCAGCACGAATCGACGACGATGGCGGAGTTGACGACGCTGCGCAAGCTCGGGGTAAAGTTTCATCTGGATGATTTCGGCACCGGGTACGCCTCGCTCAGCTATCTGAACCGGTTCAGCTACGACACCATCAAGATTGACCGTTCCTTTATCGCGTCCAGCGACGCCGCACGCAGCCGGCGCATCATCGATGCGCTCATCAGCCTCGGCGGCGTGCTGGGGATGGAAGTGATCGCCGAAGGCGTGGAGACGGAGGAGCAGGCGCAAAAACTGCGCGACCTGAACTGTCGCTTCGCTCAGGGATTCCTGTTCTCGAAACCTCTGCCCTCCGACCTGGCTCGTGCCCTGCTCGTGCGCGCCAACGGCATCATTCCCGGATCGACATCATCGCCGGCGTGATCGCCCCGGCCACATTATTGGAGATTGCAGATCGATCGATTGAAGAATGGTGTCGATTGGACGATTGGTGAGTTGTGAATGGATTGACGATTGAGCGAATTCCCTCAATCGGCCAATCAATTCGATCAATCGTCATTCAGCAATCGCCAACAATCGTCAATCGCGCCGTTACGCCTCTTCTCCAGAATCGCCCCAGCCCAGCAGTATCCTTACCTATCGAGTTGCTCTGCACTTGACTGCTCCGTCGTTTCGTGCAGAATGGCGAGCATCGTACCGCTGAAGCGCGCATTTGTTTTCGAGCGCGTCTACAGCGACGAGAAGCTGTTCGGGGTTCGCGCCCCTACGCGCCGACCATCTCTTCCTTGGGTTTCCTGACTATGAAAACGGTCGCTGGTTTCCGCGCAACGGATCGTCCGCCAGCCGAAGATTTAGCCAGCTGGTACATGCCAGGCCTGATGGACGGCTTTGGAGATCGGCTGTTGATGTTCGACAACACCGGCAGCGACGCTTTGGAGATGCTCCGCTTCCACGCCGCGCTCGTCGACACTCCAGGGTTTGAGGAGGTTCTTCACGAGCGCGTGCGGCGACTCGGTCGTCTGAACCATGCCGCCTTTCCAGTCATACGTGCGGTGGAGCGTCTCGAGACCGATGGATCACTGGTGCTCGTCTCCACGTACGTGCCGGGCCGGCGCCTGTCGGCGCTTTTGGTCGAACCGCGACTTGGGAAAGGGCTGCATCCTGCATTCGTGACGTGGGTTGTGAGCCAGGTCATCCAGCCGCTTTCGATTCTGCAGTCCCAAGGCGAGGACTTCGCCCACAGCGCGCTCACCGCCGACCGCATCATCCTGACGACGGATGGGCGGGTGCGCGTCGTTGAACACGTGCTCGGCGCCGCGCTTCGCCATCTCGATCGCTCGCCTGCACGGCTGTGGCGGGAGTTTGGCCTTCTCGTACCAATCGATCACCCAGGCATTCCTCGGCTGGACGCGCGAGCCGACGTCTTCCAGCTTGGGGTGTTGGCGCTCTCGATGCTGCTGGCCCGCCGCGTCACGCCTGCGGACCTCGAGCAGCGCCTACCTTTCTTGCTCGACCAGTGGAGCAATGCCGCTACCACAACCCGATCGCATCTGTTCGGCAATCCGCTGCGACTCTGGCTCGAACGCGCGCTGCAGGTCGGCGATCGTCCCTATTGCTCAGCTGCCGAAGCGTACGCAGATCTCCGCCAGTTGCCATCAGCATCCGAGCCGCGCGCGTTCGAGTTCTTGCAGGCTCTCGATGTCAATGGATTGGCGACCCCGCTCGCGATACTTCAGGCGACCGCGCAGGCGAGTGGACAGGAGGCACATATGGCAAATCACTTTTCATTAGACGGCGTCCAGATCAGCGACTCGACACCGCTGACGGGGGCACCGCCAGTCGTGCCAGAGAGCGGAATCGCGGACCTTGGAGGAACGCTTCAGATGGAATCGAAAGCGGCGGAGTCCGGTTCGCGGGCACTGGCATTTGCGGGCTCCGAGCCGGCTAGACCGCCAACTTTGCCGAACGTGGCGGTGCGGACGGCGGCGGTGACGCTCAGATCACGACGAGCTCGGCTTTCGATTGCTGCCGGGTTGGCAGCGGTGGCGCTGGTGGAAGCTATCGTGATCGCGACGATGTTCGTTCGGGAACCGCCTGCGTCAGCAGCGATCGTAGCAGGGTCTCCTGCGTCCGAGGTCCCGGGCGTCCAGGTCCAGGCACCCCAGGCACCACCAGCCGCGCCACCAATCCTCGCCGCGGGAGTGAATGCAGGGAGCGCCCAGACAGTCAGTGATCAGGGCGTCTCCACTATCCCAAACGCGGCGCTGGGGAACGCCGATGCGCTCACCGCCGCCATCGCGCAGGCCGCGAGCAACCAGCGCTCGGGTGGCGTCAGACTGTCAGCGCCCATTGAGCTCAAGGTGCTCCAGGGCGACCGCGTGCTGGGCTCGTCTGCAGACGGACCGATCGTGACCACGGCCGGCACCCACCAGCTCGATTTGATCAACACTCCCTTGGGCTTCCGCGCCAGCCGTGCGGTCACGTTCCGTGCGGGTGAAATCACGACCGTCACCATCGCGGTGCCCCCGGGTCGCATCAGCGTCAACGCTGAGCCGTGGGCCGAAGTCTGGATCGACAACCGACCGGTGGGCGAAACTCCGTTGGCGAATGTGGAGATCCCGATCGGCGAGCACGAAGTCGTATTCCGCCACCCGAACCTCGGCGAGCGTCGTCAAAATGTCATCGTGCGAGCCGATGTGGTGACCCGCGCCAGCACGACGTTTGACCGCTGAACGGATATCGCGCGCTGTTCGAGCGCGCGCATGACGGTGTCCGGCAACCTGTGCGGTCCATCGCGCCTTTCGCGGCAGTCGATCGGCGCGATCACTGCACAGGCAGCACGCTGGTCAGGATAGGTTCGCCAGACGGATTATCGCCTCGGGCTGCCCCTTCCGCTGTAACCATGACGCCAACAACCGCGCGGGGGACATTCAGCCCCTGCTCCACGAGAGTCACCGTTCCATCCGGCTCGGGCACGAACGTTGAGGCTCTCAGGGGCGCCAGTCGCGTCAACAGCCAGAGCTGATGCGTTCCGTTCGGGGGAGGAGGCGGGATCCGAGATCCGCTGAACACAAAGCCGCGGGTGCGACTCCACAAGGCCTGGCCCGAGGCGCCGGGGGCGCCGTTACCTCCCGAAAGGCTGTACCGAATCAGATCCGGGGCGGCAAGCACGTTGCCGATCCGCTCCGCTCGGTTTGCCATTTCGCGGGCGCTGGCGATCTCACGGGCGGCTTCCTCACGTGCGGCCGCGGCTTGGCGTGCTGCATCGGCGGCGGCTCTTTGCGAATCGAGCTCAGCTTCCTGGGCGCGTCCTGCCGCCGCCTGCACTTGATTCTGCAGGTGCCATCCAAACCCACCGGCGGTGATCACCGCCAAGCCGAGGCCGACTACCGCAAGACGCCATTTCCACGGTATCGGCTGTTCGCGAGGAGGCTCGACGTCCGAGATGATTCGGCTCCTCTTGTCGGGGACCTGTTGCGCTTCCCTGCGTGCACGCCGCAGCTCCTCGACCTCGGCGGCTATCTCAGGGGGGAGCTCCCGCGGACCTAGTGTCCCAGGTTGGTCGATGGACCGAACGACAGAGCCGGCCGGTCGAACGACGCCACCCGAGTCACGGAGCTGACTATGCAGACGCGTCACATCGTCGAGGGACCACGGCGCGGCGGCATCGAGGCGTGCCGGCTGATGCTCGGGCCGTGCCCTGATCGCGGCAATCGCCGACTGCAGGTCCTTTCCAAACTCGCTCAAGATGAGGTGCACATCATCCTCGAACGAGGCGAGCCGCGCCTCGGCGCGGTCGAACCCCTGCCGCGCCACGCTGGCGGTGGCGATGCAGACCTCCGTCAGGTTCGCGGCCTGCTCGCGAAGCTCCTTGACCGGCTGCTCGTGGATCTTTCTAAGCGCGTCACATTCGTGCTGGACAATCGTTTCGAGCTCGCGAAGCCGTTGAAACATGTCCTGCTGCATGCGGCTGTTCGCGTCCTTCCACTCGCTGACATACGATTCGAGCTGCGTAACCGTTCGTGAGTTGTGTTCAGCGGTGACGGCCCATCGCTTCAGGTTCTCGGCGTACTGGTCTGCCATTCCCGCCAAGCGTTGTTCCACGGGTTGAACGTTCCCCTCGGTCACTTGCCAGAGTCGCTCCACCTGCCACTGCAGGTTCACGAGTCGTTGTTCGAGTTCAGGCACGTTCAATTCCACGGCACACCTTGCGGCGCATCATACACAAGAATTCGTGCACGCGTAACATCAATTTGCTCTTGCGTCATGCCGCTGTCCGCGTTACGATTTCCATCCCGCGACAAACACGTACGTCCCCACACGTGCGAGGCACAAAATGACAACCGCACGTTCAAGCGTTTTACTCGCATCGATCGCATGGCTGGGTTTCGCGTCCGTCGCTGCCGCACGCGACGAGACGATCGACCGCGTCAAGGATCTGTATCGGTCCGCCGCGTACGAAGAGGCACTTGCCGTCTTGGAGCAGATGGCGAAGGACCAAGCGTCGACGAGCCCTGGCGAGGCGAGCGAGTACCGCTTGCTGTGCTTGATTGCCCTCGAGCGGAGGACTGAAGCGCGTGATGCTATCGCGTCAATGGTGAATGCGGATCCGTTCTATCAGCTGTCACAAGTGTCGCCGCGTGTTCACACCATCTTCAAGGATGTCCGCCAGTCGCTGCTGCCCGCGATTGTGCAGCGGGCCTACGCCGATGCCAAAGCCGCGTTCGACCGGCAGGATCCGCAGTCCAGCACCCAGTTCGAGCGCGTGCTCACTCTCTTGAACGATCCGGATATCGCGGGAGCACCAACCTTGGTGGACCTTCGTACCGTGGCATCAGCGTTCCGCGATTTGAGTCAAGCGCTTGCCCGGCGTCCCGAGCCCCCACCAGTGATGGCGCCGCCCGTCGCCCCCGACAGTAGCAGCGACCGATCACCCGCGCCGGTTTCGCCAATCGTGTATCAGGAAGGAGAGCCAGACCTCGTTGCCCCCGAGACTTTGAATCAAGCGTTGCCGCGCTGGGTTTTGCCCCCAGGGCTGTCGGGGCGCGAGTCGCAACAGCGGCAGGGGATTTTGGAAGTCGTCATCGACGAGGACGGTGACGTCATCTCGGCAAAGCTTCGAAAATCATTCCATCCCGCGTACGACGCGCAACTGGTCAAGGCCGCCATGTCCTGGAAGTACCGACCAGCTCGGAAGAGCGGAGCGCCAGTGCGCTTTCTCAAGCTCGTCAACGTACGCCTCGATGACGCGAACTAAGACGCCGTTCTGATAGTGCTCTCCGACATACCCGTGGCCTAGGGTACCACTGGGGGGTAGTCTATCCCCGCGCCGACTTTTGTCGCTCCGCGAACAGGCAGCCACCGGGAACGACCGGTAGGACGACGGGCTGGATCTGAGATATTGCTGGGCTTAGGCGACTCCGAACTTCTCGCGGATCGCATCCCTCAACGGCAAGGCCTTTGCCCATCGGTTACCGCACCTTGGTAGCATTCGGCGCACACAGAGCGGACTCTGCTTGGACGCTGCAGACACCGGCCATGGTGCCGTCGGGGGGCCCACCACGCCGCGACCGATGTCGATGGGCTCGGCCTCACACACCGCGATGATTCACGCTCCGGCGATTCTCCTCATCGACTCGAGCGCCGGAGACCTTACCCTCTCCAAGCTTCTTCTGGAACGTGAGCTGCCGAGTGCCACGATCACGCTTGCGTCAGATGCTTTGGCGCTCGCGGATGCGCTGGGCGCGGGCGTTCCGGACGTCGTGGTCGTTGCAGCCGATCTCGCATGGGCCAATATCAAAGAGCTCGTCGCGAGTAGAAAGCGGCGATCTCCGAAGACCGCGATTGTCTTGTTCGGACATGAGGCGGATATTGCCTCGCGCGCGCTCGATCCCGGCCTCGCGTGCGAGGGGGTCATCCGGAAGAACAGCGCGGGATTTCTCGCGCTGGCGAACATCATCACGGACGTCGTGGCACGCAGGCAGCGCCCGGCCACAGGCGGCACGACAATGGCCGACGCCTCCGCGTCCGTTTCGGGCGCGCGCGACCAGGATCTGCGCGAGATCGCCCTGGTGTTCTCACACGATTTCCGGGAGCCGGTGCAGCAGATCGCGCGCCTGGCCAAGCGCGGCCAGGCTGCTGAAGCGACTGACGGCGCCACCCAGGCGTTGCGGCAGGTGCTCGAATGCGCCGAGCGCGCCAGCAGCATGCTGGACGCGATTATCGAATACCTTGCCGTGACCGAGCGTGACGCAAAGCTTGCTCCGGTCGATCTCAACGTGTGCCTCAATAAAGCGCTCGACAACCTGCGCTCCGCCATCGACGAATCTCATGTCGAGATCAGGGCCGCGCCTCTGCCGGTTTCGGTCGGCGACGAACACCAGATGGTCCACCTGTTTCAGAACCTGGTGTCGAATGCGATAAAGTTTCGTGGCCGCGAGCGTTCGGGCATCACGATCACCTGCGAGTCTCGTGGCGACCAGTGGCTTCTGGCATTCAACGATAATGGCATCGGTATCCCGCAGCGGTTCGCCGACCGTATCTTCGACCTTGGAAAGCGCCTGCACACGCGCGAGGAGTATCCCGGAAGTGGAATTGGTCTGGCGCTGTGCAGGCGTATTGTCGAACGACACGCCGGCCGCATCTGGGTTGTGTCGAGAGAGGGGGTTGGCTCCACATTTTATGTGCTGTTGCCCCGTCAGGCGGGCGACCTCGCGCGTCCCGTGTAAACGCGTGAGATCGCCACTCCGACTTTCTTACCCGACCTTTTGGCCAACGGTCGCAAACAGCATCGTGTTCTGGATCTCAACGAAGGCCGAACCCGCCTCCTTCGCTTCGCGCGCGTACCTGTCGAACGTGTCGAGATACTCGCGGCCGAGGGTTCGAACGGTGTCGGTCGCCACGGTGCGCATCGCCGTCTCGATGATGTCGCGGCGCTGCTTCCACTCGTCCTCGAGAGGCGCACCGAGGCGAGCGCCGGAGACGGGAAAGAGCCGGACGGCTAGCGGCTCGATGCCGTGCCGCGCGAACAGCGTGGGAAGCTTGGGCCCGACCGCTCCATCCACGGCTTCGCCTCTCGCAGCCATGAGTGCGGCGAAGAAGTGCGTCGACAGCTCGAGCACGCGGCGGCCGGTGGCCGTGGACGAGTAGAGATATCGCGCGCTGTTGTCGGGCTCGACGGCCACGACGCGACCGCCCGTCGCCGTGACGCGCGCAAACTCACGTACCGCCGAATCGACGTCGCCGATGTGCTGCAGTACGGCCACGCAGAAGGTCGAATCGAACACGCCCTCGCGAAACGGCAGCGCACAGGCATGAGCCGTCGCGAAGCCGACACGCTGGTTGTGCGCGGCGGTCTCGCGCCTGGCCACTATGACGCGCTCGAGCATCAGATCGACACCGAAGAGACGGATCTGCGACACCTGCAGCCGGCCGATGCGACTCTCGGCCTCTCCTTCGCCGCAGCCGACATCCAGGATGCGGTTGCCGGGACGCGGCCGCAGCGTTTCGACGACGAATTCGGTGAACTCATCGTCCCACCAGCGCTCGCGCAGGTACTTGAGAGTGCCCGAGGTGAGAGCGTCAATCGAGACGGGCGGCATAGGGGATCAGGGACCCCAGATTCACTTCACTTGATGATCACGACACACCGAGGCACTGAGGCACCGAGGCAAATCATTGGGGTTTCTCGGTGTCTCGGTGTCTCGGTGTGCCGCATTCAGTGTCAACACAATTAAGGATCAGGGGTTGGGGTTAGGAGTTCAGTCACTGATCGCCAATTGCCCTGGCACAATCGGTCTCGTGCGCGGGAGCACCCCCAGGCGCGACAGGTAGCCGACGGCGACGAGAATGCCGACGAACATCGCAAGCTTGGCGGCGTCGGCCGTGCGGCTCACGGGCAGCACGTTCCACATCACCCACAGGACCGGCTGGGCGATGGCGACAGCCCACACCGAGCCGTAGAAGTAGCGCCGTTCGTGCCCTTCTCCCTGCGTCGAACGTTTGACACGCGGCAGCCATCCTGCGGCGCCTGCCGCCCAGAGCGTCCCGGCGATCGGAAAGTACGCGAGGTCGTACATCTGCCTCAGCCGCCACTCTCCGGTGGCGACCGCACCAACGAGCCCCGCGGCATTGAGCACCGCGAACGCGACAACTTCGCCCCACGCCGTCGTGTAACACACGCGGCGGTACAACGGATTCGGCCGATCTTCGGTGAACCGGACGATGTACGGCTGTGGCTCGCAACCCGGCAGGCGGCCTCGCACGCCGGCGAGCGCGGTGCCGATCAACACGATCGACAGCCACGCCAGCATCCGGGCATCGACGCGAAAGCCTCGCTCGATGAGATCGAAGGTCAGAGGCCCCGGCGCAATGAAGAAGACGAAAATCCAGATCGGCCAGTGGAGCAGCCGGTAGTAGCGCTTGTTGCGGTACCGAATCTGACGCTCGGAGTCGAATTCGATGTAGAGCGCATCGGTGCGCACGTCCACGTTATGCATCACTGAAACGGAGTCCCATTGTAGCCAAGAGCACGTAGCAAAATTACCATGGCGGGTCCTGGCGCCGGACAGCCCCACCCGTGCTCGGCGCCCAAACCACTTGTCACGAGA
>JBOGIR010000164.1:0-12907 GCA_050742335.1 Vicinamibacterales bacterium
GCGCCGCCGCCACGATCGCCGACCGCACGCGCCGAGGGCGGCCGTTGGCCGCGCGTTTCCTCAGGCAGTTAGGGCCGGAGCTCCAGGAGCTCAGTTCCCTCCGCCTTCTCGCGCGGTCAGGCGATCCGTGTCGGCCTGACCTCCATAGGGCTTCATCATCATCAACACAACCGATTTCCGGTGTAGTTCGAAGAATCGTCATTCAAAAATCGTCAACACTCTTCAATCGATCAATCTGAAATCGGCAATTCATCATTGGCTGGCCGTCATCCACTCGTACTGCGCGCGGAGCCCCTGTTCGAGTGTGACCGTCGGGGCGAACGCGAGGTCGGTCCGCGCCCGTGTCGTGTCTGCATAGGTGTCGCGCATGTCGCCACGCTGCGGCTCGAGCCGCTCGATTCGCAGAGGTCGCCCGGTGACGAGCCTGATCAACTCGAACACGTCCAACAGCTCGACGCGGGATCCTCCACCGATATTGTAGACACCGCCCGGTTTACCGCGCGTGGCCGCGGTCACCGTGGCCGAGACGGCGTCGGCCACAAACGTGAAGTCGCGCGTCTGGCGCCCGTCGCCGAACATCGGCACCGCCTCGTCCCGCATCGCGGCGCTGAAGAAGCGGGAGAACCCCATGTCAGGCCGCTGCCGGGGCCCGTAGACGGTGAAGTACCTCAGCGATACGGTCGGCACGCTGTGGTTGACGTGGTAGAGATAGCACAGCTGCTCGGCCGCGAGCTTGGTGACGCCGTAGGGCGACACAGGCTGCGGCCGCGCGTCTTCTCGCATCGGCAGCGCCACTTCGTCGCCGTAGATCGACGAGCTGGAGGCGTACACGAAGCGCTCAATGGGCTTGCCCACGCACGCCTCCAGGAGCATTTGCGTCGCTTCCACGTTGTTGATCGTATAGACGCGGAAATCGCGCCCCCAGCTCTTCCGCACGCCCGCCTGCGCGGCCAGGTGAAAGACGTGGGTTGCGCCGTCGAGCAGCGCCGTGAGGTCGGCACCCGCCAGTGGCTGTTCCACCAGCGAGAAGCGGGGATCGTGCCTCAGGCGCGCCAGGTTCCGTTCCTTCACGGCCCGCGGATAGTAGTCGATGAACGCGTCCACGCCGATGACCGTTGCGCCGGCGTCAATCAGACGTTCCGAGACGTGCGATCCGATGAACCCCGCCGCGCCGGTGACAAGCGCCTTCATTCCAGGATCTTCCTGACACGGAGCGGGAGCCGGCAGGGTTTCCCGGCGGCGTCGATCGCAGCGTGAACCGTGTAGCCGGTTGCAGACAGCGTGCCGTCGGCGGCTCGCGTCACCTCGTAGTCGAACCGCACCCGGACCGGCGTCAGCAGCGCCGCGCGTGTCGTGATGTCGACTTCCTCGTCATAGCGCGCCGGCTGGCGATATGCACAGTGCGTTTCAATGACCGGCAGCATGAGGCCGTCTGCCTCCATCTCGCGATAGCTCCAGCCGTTGGCGCGGAGCCACTCGGTGCGTCCCACCTCGAACCACACGAGGTAGTTGGCGTAATACACCACGCCCATGCGGTCGGTGTCGGCGTACCGGACGCGGAGGCGGGTCTTTCGAGCCAACGGCTCCGGACGCGGCACGGCCTGGGGCCTGTGTGTCATGCGTGGAACGGCGCGGCGGACGTGCAGGCGGCCCGCAGCGCGCGCGTGGCGGCTTCAGGGTCCGACGCCCCGAAAATGGCATGGCCGGCCACGATGATCGAGGCGCCGGCGGCGACGACCTCAGCCGCGTTGCGTTCGTCGATGCCGCCGTCGATCTCGATAGGCGCTGATGAGCCGGCACGATCGAGTACGTCGCGCACCCGACGGAGTTTGTCGAGACTCTGTGGGATGAACTCCTGTCCGCCAAATCCCGGATTGACGGACATGACCAGCACGAAGTCGAGCTCTGCCGCAATGTCCTCCAGGGCGGCCGCCGGCGTGGCCGGATTGAGCACCGCGCCGGCTTTGGCGCCGCGGCGCCTGATCTGCGCGATGGTGCGATGCAGGTGACGGGCGCCTTCGACATGGACCGACAGCATGGCGGCGCCGGCGTTGACGAAGTCGTCCACGTACCGCTCGGGTTCCTCGATCATCAGGTGGACGTCCAGCGGGAGCGTCGCCACACGCTTGATGGCGCGGATGACGAGCGGACCAATGGTGATGTTCGGTACGAAGTGGCCGTCCATCACGTCGGCGTGAATCAAGTCGGCCCCGCCGCGCTCGACGGCGGCGATGTCACGCCCCAGGTCGGCGAAATTGGCGGACAGAATGGAGGGCGCGAGCTGCACCGGGCCGCCAGGTCGCACGCGGCGGTCGGTCATCGGCTCACCTCCAGCGAGATCGGATCGGCGGGCCCGACGCGGAAGCCGCCCGCCGGTTGCTGGCGCACGACGGTGCCCGGTGGCACGCCTGGATAGGGCTGCGAGCCGACGATCGTCACACGAAACCCGCGGGTCCGCAGCGTTTCGGCAGCCCGCTCGCCGGTTGTGCCAATCAGGTCGGGCATCACGTAGGTGGTGGCCGCTTCCCCGCGGTTGAGCAGGAGGGACACCTGTGGCGCGCGCGAGGACGGCGCAGGGTCCTGGGCGACAACAGCATCGGCCGAATAATCGGGAGAACGGAACTCGGACGTCGTCGCGATCTCCAGGCCTTCTTCTGCCAGGCGGATGCGGGCCGTGCGCTCGGTCTGCCCGACGAGCGCGGGGACCGTAGTCGTACGGGGTCCCGAGCTGACCCACACGCGGATCGTCCGCTGCCGGCGCGCCTGGCTTCCTGCCGGCGGATCCTGTTGCACGATGCGGCCTGCGGGAACGCGTTCGTCCGCGCGCTGGTTCGGATCGATGCGGAGCGCAAGGCCGACCGCCGCCAATGTCCGCGATGCGTTGTCCGCGGCCAGGCCCACGAGATCGGGGACCGGTACTTCGCCCGCGCGCAACGCGACGCGCATTCCGACCAGCGCAAAGAGCAGGAAGGTGGCGATGAGCGCGGAGATGAGCAGCAGGAACTTCCCGAGAGTCCAGACGCGTGCCCGAAGCGCCATGTGGGGGAGATCGTACCACGAACATGGAAGGCTTTCGGCTCTAGGCTCTTGGCTTTAGGCCACGATCAAAGGCTGAACTCGCAGGTCCAAAGCCTAAAGCCTAAAGCCTACGTCCGTCGCACCACGGCCGCAAAGAACGCCTCCAGGCCATGGGCGAACGGCAGGGTTCGCAGCATGCCGCGTGTGTCGAGGAAGGGCGCGAGGGCCGGCAGGTGCTCGTTGCGGAGGTCGATCGCCGTGAAGTCGCGGCGCTCGGAGAGAAACGCGTCCACGACGCCTTCGTTCTCCTCCGGCTCGCTCGAGCAGGTGGCATACACGAGGCGCCCGCCGCCGTCCACGACCGCTGCGGCACGTCGAAGGAGCGTCAGCTGGTCCTGTGCGAACACGTGCAGATCGCGCTCACGACGTCGCCAGCGGATGTCGGGGTCGCGTCGAATCGTGCCGAGGCCTGAACAGGGTGCGTCCACCAGCACGCGATTGAATGCGCGGGAAAACGGCAGGTCACCGGCAACCGGCACGTGGACGATCCGAATTCGCGTGGCGCCGCTTGCCCGAACCGTGTCGCGCAGCAGGTTGACACGACGTGCCCGGACATCGCACGCAACGAGCAGTCCCGCGTCACGCATGTCTGCGGCCATTGCCACGGCCTTGCCCCCCGGAGACGCGCACAGATCGAGCACGCGTTCGCCCGGACGTGCCGCAACGGTGTGGCTCACGAGTTGGGACGCTTCGTCCTGCACGAAAAACGATCCGCGGCCAGGTACGCTGAGCGGGTTCCCTGCGATCACCACGAGGCCGTCCGGCGCGTGAGACGCCGGTTCGGTCTCGACGCCGTCGCGGGCCAATGCGGCGGCCACCTCCTCGCGCCGCGCGCGGAGCGTGTTCACGCGCAGTGTCAGTCGCGGCGTGTCATTGTTGAAGCGGACCCAGCGCTCGGCTGCCTCGAACCCATACCGGTCGATCCATCGTGCCACGAGCCATTCCGGATGCGAGTGCGTGATGCCGAGATACGCCAATGCGGCGGCTCGATCCGCCGGCGACGCGGGCCGTCCGGGCAGCGGCAGCCGCTGCCGCTCGCGGAGCGTGGCTCGCAGCACCGCATTCACGAATCCGGCGGCGCTCGACTTGCGCACATACCGAGCCAAATCGACCGCGTCGTCTACGACGGCCGATGCCGGCACGCGATCCAGGTGGAGCAACTGGTAGAGGCTGAGTCGCAGGATGTGGAGGATGTCGCGGTCGATGGCCGCCGCCGATCGCCGCGCGAAGTGTTCGACCAGCGCGTCGAGGTTTCGCTGCCAGCGTTCGGTGCCCGTCACGATGTCCGCCGCCAGCGCGCGGTCGCGCGCGTCCGACAGGTGACGCCGGCTGAGCACCAATGCAGCCGGGAGGTCGGCCTGTCCGTCGGCGATGACGCGAAGCGCGTTGTAGGCGGCAATGCGCGCCGGGGCAGGGGACATGAATTTACGGATTTACGGATTTACGGATTTACGGATTTACGGATTTACGGATTTTCCCGCGATTCGATTCGTCCTTCCAATTCGTCAATTCGTAAATCCGTCAATCCGTCGATGTCATCATTTTCCCAGCCGGGCGCCCGGGGCGATACGATGGCCGGCGAGAAACTCGCGCACCTCGAGCGGCCGCCCTCCCTCGAGCTGCACGCGATCGATGGCGATTCGGCCTTCGTGTCCGGTGGCGACGTGAAGGGCGTCGCGCAACACGGTGAGGATGGTGCCTGGCGGCGCGTCGGTTGGCGCCTCCTCGACGTGCGTCTTCAGCAGAATCAGGCGCGTGCCGTCGAGATACGTGTAGGCATGCGGCCACGGGTAGAGCCCGCGCACACGGTTGTGAATGTATGAGGCAGGCAGCGTCCAATCGATGAGGCCTTCCTCCTTGGTGAGCCGTGGCGCGTAGCTGCAGAGCATGAAATCCTGCAGCTCCTCCTGATGCGATCCTGATGCGATCTGGTCCACGACCGTCACGAGCAGGTCGGCGCCGATGACTGCCAGGTCGTGCTCGACGACGTCGCTCGTCTCGTGCGGACCAATCGGCCGCTTCGCCTTGGCGAGCATCGGGCCGGCATCGAGCATCTTTTCCAGACGCATGATCGTGACGCCCGTCTCCGCCTCGCCGTCGATGATCGCCCGATGCACCGGCGCAGCGCCGCGATACTTCGGCAGCAGCGAGGCGTGCACGTTGATCAGGCCGTGGCGCGGCAGCGTCAGGATCTCTTCCGGAATGAGCTTGCCGTAGGCGGCAACGACGCCAAGATCTGGCTGCCAGCTCCGGAGCGTGTCGGTGAACGCCGCGTTGCGGAGACGGTCCGGCTGCAGGACGGGCAGTCCGCGAGCCTGCGCGAGCGCCTTCACCGGCGATTCCGACACCTGCCGGCCGCGACCTCTGGGCCGATCCGGCTGCGTGACGACGCCAATAACGCCGTGGGACGAGTCGAGCAGCGTGCGCAGTGTGGGGACCGCGAATTCCGGCGTCCCGAAGAACACGATCCGCAGCGCGTCTACCACTTTCCGGTCCGGGAGAGCTTTCTGATCTTGCGGACGATCAGGTCCTTCTGCAACCCGTGCAGAAGATCGACGAACAGCGTGCCGTCGAGATGGTCCATCTCGTGTGCGAAACAGCGGGCGAGCAGACCCGTGGCCTCGATCACCTGTTCGTGGCCGTCACGGGCCAGTCCCCTGAGGATGGCCCGCGATGGGCGGGCGATGGTGGAGTTGAATCCCGGCACGCTCAGGCACCCCTCGTCTTCACGCTGGATGCCGTCGCGTTCGACGAATGCCGGGTTGATGAAGGTCAGCAGATCGCCGGGCGTGTGTCCGGCCGAGACATCGGCGACAAAAATCCGCAGCCCGACCCCGACCTGGGGAGCCGCCAGTCCAATGCCGGGCGCGGCATACATCGTCTCGATCATGTCGTCGATGAGCTGCTGGAGGTCCAGCGTGATGTCGGACACCGGCGCGGCAGGCTGGTGAAGGAGTTGATCTCCGTACCGGAGGATGGGTCGAATCATGGGGGACGGTAGTGCACCATCATGCAGGCGTGCCGCGCGCCGCGAAGCGCCGGCGCACCTGCTCGGCGGTGGCCGCGTAGTGCCGGTCGATCTCCTCGATCGAATCGCCGCCGAATTTTTCGAGGAATGCGTCGGCCAGCACGAACGCCACCATCGCCTCGCCAACGACGGCGGCGGCGGGCACCGCGCACACGTCGCTGCGCTCGATGGCGGCGGGCGACTCCGTCATGGTGGCGAGATCGACCGAACGAAGCGGCTTCATCAGCGTGGAGATGGGCTTCATGAAGCCGACCACGCGCACGTCTTCGCCGTTTGTGACGCCGCCTTCGAGACCACCGGCGTTATTGGTCGGCCGCACGGGCATTCCGGCGTCGCGCGCCGGGAGGATTTCGTCGTGGACGCGCGATCCAGGTCGGACCGCCGCTTCCGGTCCAATGCCGATCCCGACGGCCTTGATGGCGTGAATGCACATCAGCGCCTGCCCGAGGCGTCCGTCGAGCTTGCGGTCCCACTGCACGTAGGAGCCGAGGCCCACGGGTAGTCCGGTGGCGATGATCTCGAACGCCCCGCCCAGCGTATCGCCGGCGTCGCGTGCAGTGTCGATGGCGGCCATCATCCGCTGCTGCACGCCGGCATCGACACATCGAAGCGGCGCGTCGTCGGAAATCGACGTGGCGTCGGAAAACGACACCGTGCGATTCTCCGGCAGCATCACGTCGCCAATCACCGACACGTGGCTCGCGATGCGAATGCCGAACCGGCCCAGGAGCTGTCGGGCGAGACTCCCGGCGGCGACGCGCGCCGCGGTTTCGCGCGCGCTGGCGCGCTCGAGGACGTCGCGAATGTCGTCGTGCCCGTACTTGATGGCTCCGGCCAGGTCTGCATGTCCTGGCCGCGGACGCGTGACCTCCGCCCGTCGCGCGCCGGTTGCCCCTTCCGGCATGTCGGGCTCGACGTACATCGTTTGCTGCCAGTTGACCCAGTCGCGGTTGCGAATCAGGAGCGCGATCGGCGCGCCGGTCGTGGTGCCGTGACGAACGCCGGCGAGGATCTCGACGTGGTCGCTTTCAATGGCCATCCGTCGGCCCCGCCCGTAGCCACCCTGGCGTCGCCGCAGTTGCGCGTCGAGCGCCTCGACGTCGACGTCGAGACCTGCGGGCATGCCGTCCACGGTGACGACGAGCGCCTGGCCGTGCGATTCACCCGCGCTGAGAAACCGCAGCATCCTGCGCCATTTTACCCGGTTGGACCGTGAGACCTGCCATCTACCGACTACCACCTACCATCTACGGACTACCAACCACCAACGAGTGCTACACTCTCCGGAATTATGCGGACATCGATTGTGCGTACGGCAATGCTGGCGCTGGTGCCGCTGATGCTGGCCGCGTGCGGCCCATCGGCCCCGGCCGGGCCTCGGGTGTTCTTCATGCAGCCGCAGGAGGGCGCGACGGTGAAAAGCCCGGTCAGACTGGAGTTCGGCGTCGAGAACTACCAGGTGGCCGCGGTTCCCGCAGGCACCGTGACCGAGAGCAGACCGAACCTGGGTCACCACCACGTCGGGATCGACGCCGACTGTCTTCCGCCCGGCACGGTGATCCCGCGGGCGGCGCCATGGGTGCATTTTGGCGACGGCAAGAACGTCATCGACATGCAGCTCCCGCCGGGACAGCACCGGCTGACGCTGCAGATTGGCGACGATCTGCATCGGACGCAGGAAGGCCTCTGCTCGACGATCACCGTCAACGTCACCGAGTGAGGCAGATGGCCGATGTGGCGAAATTTGCCGCATGGGTCGCCTCTTTCGCCGCGCAAAATCTGCGTCATTGAGGACGCGATCCGCGATTTTCGGCCTGTTTCCGGCGGTACGCCGATTTGCATGACGAGTCGGCGTGCCCCGGCTCCTGCACGACCGCTACGTCGCCTACGACGACACCCACGGCTGCGATCTGGCGACGGGCGACGAGGTCCGTCTCGACGCCCTGCCGACCGAGAGTTCGGAAGAAGAGATTCCCGCGCTCGTTGAGCTGCTAAACGATGGACGGGACGGTTCTCCCCGCTGGGTCGTCCTCGACGTCGGCAACGGCGCACAGGCCGCGGCCATCGCTCGTCGGGCAGCTTCCGCCGGGCGCGCCCGCGGATTCGTGCCCATGCTCGTCCCCATGTACGAGCGCCTCCGGGACGCACTGGCAACGGATCTCGCCGAACGCACGCTGCTGCTGATTGGCAGCTTTGCGAAGAGCGTCGCCGCGGCGCGTATGGCGCTCGTGGACGCGGCCGCTCGCACGCCGCGTCCGCACGTGCTCCTGACGTTTCGCACGGCCGACACGGTGGCGGCCGGGTGCGTGGTTCGAGAAGCACGCGCGGCCTACGGCGCACAGCCGTTCAGACGCCCGGCGGGTGCCACCATCATGCCGGCGGACGTGGCGCGTCACGTCGAACGGGCCGGTCGCGCCGTAGAATTCCAACGCGCCGGGCGTCATGCGGCGGCCGAACGGCTCCTGCGCGACGTGGTGGGGTCGCTCACACGGCGCGAGGCATGGGACGCGGCGGCGCAGAGCCTCATCAAGCTTGGACGACTGCTGCTCGAACGCGGACGGGCGAGCGCGGCCGAGCACGCATTTGGCGAGGCCGTGCAGCTCGCGCACTCGAGCGAGGACGAGGGACTCGCGCTCGACGCGAGGATCTGGCAGGCGGTTGCCCGCACCGATGCCGGCCGCTTGACGGACGCGGAGTCGATCTGCCGCGCCGTGCTGCTGACGCGGACGCTGTCGGCTGCACGTCAGCACTGGGCGCAGGCCGTGCTGACACGCGTGCTGTGCTGGCAGGAGCGCGTGGACGAGGCGCTCCGCTGCTGTCAGACGCCGTTGTCGAGCGATTCGACCTTCGAGGGCGACGCCGTCGTTGCCGCGTCGATCCACGCCACCTCGATACGGGCCCTGCTGGCGGGGGGAGACGTGTTCCAGGCCGGACTGCGGGCGCGCCTGCTGCTCGACGGCCTCTCGGAGGCTGCCGATCCATTGGCGCGGGTGGCGGCCCTGACGGCCCATTTGCGCGTGCTCGTGGCGGCGGGCGACCTGCATCTGGCCGAGCAGGCGTTTCACTCGGCGTGTGCGCTGGCCAGACAATGTCGAGCCCCCTGGCGGGCCGTGCGCGCGCGGCTCGTCTGGCACGACGGGCTGCGACGCGCGGGCCGGGTGCGCGAAGCGCAGCGCCTGCTCGATCGTGTGGCACGCATGCGCCGGGTCGCGCCGGCGCTGCTTCGCCGGGCGATCGAATGCCGACTTGCCACTGAGGCGGGGAAGCCCAATCGCGTCACGATCGCCGGCTACACGCCTGGACGGGAATCATCGATCGCCGCGGCGTTGGCGCATCTCGTCCACGAAGACGATCACGACCTGCAGGCACTGCAGCGCGTGCTCGACCGCCTCGCCTGCGAGTTGAGTCCGAGCCGCGTCGAACTCGTCTCGACCGACGCAGGCCCTGTGAGTGCCCTGGTCAGCGTAGGCGCCGGGCTCGCCACGCACCTCGGTCAGCGAGTGCTCGAAGCCGGCATCGTGATTGAGGCCGAGGTCGGCGCCGGTGCACGGGAGATTGGCGTCCCGATCCGCCTCGGTACGCGCCTGCTGGCCGCTCTCGTGTGCCGATGGCCGCTCGACAGGGATCCGCCGCTGCGGGCGAGCGATCAATTGGCGCTCGTGGCGGCCATTGTCGCGCCTCGCGTCGACACATTCATCGCGGGCCTTCGCGAAACGGCCAGCGCGTCGACGTCGATTCCGGAACTCATTGGTGTGAGTGCCGCCATGATCGACGCACGACGCGCCATCGAGCGCGCCGCGCGCGCGCCGTTCTCGGTGCTGCTCGAAGGGGAAAGCGGCGTCGGCAAGGAGCTCGCCGCGCGTGCGATTCACCAGTTGAGCCCGCGCCGCGAGCGGCGATTCTGCGACGTCAACTGCGCCGCGCTGCCGGAGGAACTGCTCGAATCGGAGCTCTTCGGTCACGCGAGAGGCGCCTTCACCGGCGCGGTGGCGGACAAGGCGGGGCTGTTCGAAGAGGCCGACGGCGGCACGCTGTTCCTGGACGAAGTGCCCGACCTCTCCCCGCGCGGGCAGGCCAAGCTGCTGCGTGTCGTCCAGCAGCAGGAGGTGCGCCGCATCGGCGAAACCTTCACGCGCCAGGTCGACGTGCGCCTCGTCGCTGCGGCCAACCGCGACATGCGCGCCGAGGCTGCCGCCAAGCGATTCCGCGCCGATCTGCTGTTTCGGCTCGACGTTATCCACATCCGCATGCCGCCACTGCGGGAGCGCCCCGAAGACATCCCGGTGCTGGCGCAGCACTTCTGGCGCGCCGTGGCAGACCGGGTGGGGTCGCGCGCCACGCTCACGCATGCCGTGCTGGCCGAGCTGGCACGCTATCCCTGGCCCGGCAACGTTCGCGAACTGCAGAACGTGATGGCCGCCCTCGCCGTCGCTGCCCCCGCACGGGGCCGCGTCCACCCGTCACTGCTGTCGCCGGTGATCGCGGGGGCGGCCGTGGTGACGACGCCGAAGCTGGCCGACGCGCGGGTGCAGTTCGAGCGGCGCTGCGTGGAGGTGGCGCTGGCGCGTGCCGGCGGCAGCCGGACGCGGGCCGCCGCGGATCTGGGACTCTCGCGCCAGGGCCTGCTGAAGACGATGGCACGGCTGGGCATTGTCGTGCCGAGTCTTGGCGCGATGGATGCGAGCCGAGGGGGTTCGGCGCAGAAGGCGTGAGTCGCCACTATGTTATAAGTCTGCCTCGCCCTGTACGATTGACACGACCATCTCGTCGATGCCAGCAGGAACGCGGCTCAGTGAGGAGACAGCGATGAGACCTTGGATCATCTGTGCGGCCGTAGGATGTGTGTTTGCGTGTGCGCTGGTGATCGGACAGGCGGACGCCCAAGGCCCACCCGCTGCCCAGGCGCCGCCTCCACCGGCGCTCAAAGAAACGATCGCGCAGGAGATCCCAGGCGTCATCAGGGGCGGGACGAAGATTGTCCTGCTGCGCGACGGATTCATGGGGACCGAAGGCGTCATCTCCATGCCCGACGGCACCATGCTCTTCACCGAGCAGGACGCGGACCGGATCATCAGGGTGGACAGGAACGACCGCATCTCCACGTACCTCGAGAACACGAACCGGACGATCGGCCTCGCGTACGACCAGAAGGGGCGCCTGATCGGCACGCAGTCGCGGGATCCGAAAGTCGGTGTGCTCGCCCCCGAACCCCGAACGGTGCTGGCAGACTCTTTCGAGGGGCAGCCGCTCGTGCGCCCGAACGATCTGGTGATCGATCGCAGAGGCGGCATCTACTTCACCGACCCGCTCGGCAATCCACAGCAGCGATTCCGCGAGCCTCCTCCAGGCCGGAAGCCGCTCCTGTTCTACATCAGGCCGGACGGCACGCTGATGAAGCTCACCGAGGAGATCACGAATCCAAATGGAGTGCAGCTCAGTCCGGACGAAAAAACGCTCTACGCGACCAACGGACAGACCATCATGGCGTTTGATGTTCAGCCGGACGGCAGCGTCCGGAACGGCAGGGTCTTCGCGAAGAGCGGCGGCGATGGCCTGGCCATCGACACCCAGGGTCGCTTGTATTCGGCGGTTGGTGGCGTGCAGGGCATCCGCGTCTTTGCGCCTGACGGCACGGACCTCGGCACGATTCCAGTCGGCATCGCGCCCCAGAGCGTCGGATTTGCCGGGCCCAACAAGAAAACGCTCTACATTGTCGGACGCGGCGCGCTGTACAAGACGCAGACCGAGATGATTGCGCAGGGCATCCAGACGCGCGCCAAATGAGGTATACGCTTTCACGGCGCGACCTGCTCAGGGGCGCGGGACTCGTGGGTGCCGCGGCTGCCGTCGGCCCGGCAGGAACGCTCCTCCCACTGATCGGGAAGGGCGCAGCGTATCCAGACGCACTGGCCCAGGCCGGTATCGTCCGGCGCGAAGCCTTGGAGACGTTGACGGCCGCCGAGGCCGGCACGCTCGAAGCGATCGCGGCCCGCTTGATCCCGAGTGATGGGAACGGACCGGGCGCTACGGAGGCCCGTGCAGCGCACTACATCGATCGCGCCCTCGGTGGCGCCCTCGCCTCATCGCGCGAGGCGTATCGCAACGGTCTCGCCGCCGTCGACGGCTACGCGCGAACGTCGAAGGGCGCATCATTTGCCGCGCTGTCGGCCGCCGATCAAGATGCCGTGTTGCGTGACATGGAGGCGAACGTGGCCGTCGGCTTCGTGCCAGATGCCGCGACCTTCTTCACCCTTGTCCGTGCGCACACGATCCAGGGCACCTTCTGCGACCCCTACTATGGCGGAAACGCGAATTTCGCCGGGTGGGATCTGATCGGTTACCCAGGTGTACGGCTCGCGGTGACGGCAAACGATCAGCGCCTGAACCCACGCCTCACACCAACCCATCGGTCGGCCTACGACTACCAGATGTTCTCCAGAAGGAGGCCTGCGAGAGCCAGCCTGGAACGACGAGGTCCATGGCGATCGACTTGAAGAAGACCGACGTCGTCATCGTCGGTCTCGGCGCGGCGGGCGGCGTGGCCGCGCTTCCGCTCACGCGGGCAGGACTTCGTGTCATCGGTCTGGAGGCAGGCACCTGGCTGAGTCCGGAGGACTTCGCGCCCGACGAGCTGCGGAACAACGTTCGCGGCTGGCCGCAGGCGGTGCAGAAGGCCAATCGTGAAGTACCGACGCACCGGCCGAACGCCGCGGCACCGTACTCACCGCGGCCAGCGATCCATCCGATGATGAACGCGGTTGGCGGCACGACGCTCCACTACTGGGCGCAAAGCTGGCGGCT
>JBOGIR010000165.1:0-2123 GCA_050742335.1 Vicinamibacterales bacterium
GTCAGGCGAAGGGGAAGGCCCGTCTCACCGCGTACGAGCAGCTCCTCAACGAGGACACCGCGCAGAAGCTGGAACAGATCGAAATCTACATTCCGCCTGGTCCGCGCCTGGGCGACGTAGTGGTCGAAGCGCGCGGCCTCAGAAAGGCGTACGGCGACCTGCTGCTCATCGACGACCTGACCTTCACCCTGCCGCGCGGCGGCATCGTCGGCATGATCGGCCCGAATGGCGCTGGCAAGACGACGCTGTTCAGGATGATCACAGGACAGGAGAAGCCGGACGACGGATCGCTGCGACTGGGCGAGACGGTGCACATCGGGTACGTCGATCAGAGCCGCGACGCACTGAACGCGCACAAGTCCGTGTGGGAGGAGATTTCAGGGGGAGTCGACGAGCTCCAGATCGGAAAGCGCCCCGTGGCCTCGCGTGCGTTTGTCTCGTGGTTCAACTTCAAGGGACCGCAGCAGCAGCGCAGGGTGGGGACGCTGTCCGGAGGCGAGCGCAACCGTGTGCACCTGGCGAAACTGCTGCAGCGTGGCTCGAATCTGCTGCTGCTGGACGAGCCGACCAACGATCTCGACGTCGACACGCTGCGCGCGCTCGAAGAGGCGCTGCTCAACTATGCGGGCTGCGCCGTCGTGATCAGCCACGACCGGTGGTTTCTCGACCGCATCGCCACCCACATGCTGGCCTTCGAAGGCGACAGTCGCGTCGTGTGGTTCGAGGGGAACTACCAGGATTACGAAGCCGATCGACGCCGGCGTCTGGGCGCCGAGGCCGACCGGCCGCATCGGATCAAGTACCGGAGACTGACGAGATAGCCGGGATCAGGGATCAGGGATCAGGGATCGGGGATCCGGGATGGCGGGTCCGCTTCGCGGAACCGGTGAACGTGAACCCGGAACCTCGAACCCGGAACCGAACGTGAACACGAACCGAGAAGTGAGAAGACAGAAGGGTGAACGACAGGGAGGTCCTATGACTGCAGAACAGGCCAAAGCGGCAGCCGACGTGATCGCCACGATGTGGGAAGGCGAATTTCCCGCGACCTGCCAGGTGCTCGCGGCCGTCAAGGATGGGAATCGGGACTACAAGCCCGATCCGAAGTCGCGAACCGCGTGGGAGCTCGCGACGCATCTGGCCACCGCCGACGTCTGGTTCATCGACAGCATCGTCCACGGTGCGTTCGAATGGAATCCGGAGGCGGCCAAACAAGCCGAGGGCCGGTTCGCGAACGTCAGCGACGTGGTTGAGTTCTACAAGAAGACCTTTCCCGAGAAAATCAAGACGCTCCGGGCCCTGCCGGGCGACACGATGGCCGAAACGCTCGATTTCTTCGGGATTATGACGATGCCGCGCGTGCAGTTCGTCGCATTCGCGAACAACCACAGCATCCATCATCGCGGCCAGCTGGCCGCCTACCTGCGTGCGTTGGGCTCGAAGGTGCCGAACATCTACGGACCCAGTGCCGACGCCGAGCAGGCGGCGGCGAGTTAGCGATATCTACTCATCGATGATCGATGATCTGGCAGTCGATGCGTCAATCGATGTGTCAATCGAACGATTAATGCATCGATTCATCAATGTGGCGATCGACCAATCGATTGTCACATCATCGATCATCGATTCGTAGATGTCATTCCCTGACCTTCGTTCGTTCGTCGATCACCTCCGCCGTGACCGCGACCTCGTCACGGTGGACGCCCCCGTCGATCCGCGCCTCGAGGTCGCCGAGATCCATCGGCGCGTGATCGCGGCTGGCGGGCCGGCGCTGCTGTTCACCAGTGTCACTGGCTCCGATTTCCGTCTGGTCACGAACTTGTTCGGCACCGCGCGCCGGGCCGAGCTGGCATTCGGGGAACGGCCCCTCCGGCTGGTCCGACGCCTCGTCGAACTCGCCGAAACGCTGCTGCCCCCCAGCGTGGCGGGGTTGTGGAGCGCACGTGATGTCGGCTTGGAGCTGGTCAAGGTGGGTAGTCGCCGCGTGGCGACAGGCCCCGTCGTCGAGAGCGTCACGTCCGACGTGCGTCTCGACCGCCTGCCGGTGCTGACGTGCTGGCCCGAGGACGGCGGCCCCTTTATCACCCTGCCAATCGTCTACACGACGCACCCGGACCGGCGCG
>JBOGIR010000166.1:0-8537 GCA_050742335.1 Vicinamibacterales bacterium
CGCACAAGCGGCGCTCACCGGCGTCGTCAGAGACGCCTCGGGTGGCGTTTTGCCAGGAGTAACGGTGGAAGCCGCCAGCCCCGTCCTGATCGAAAAGGTTCGATCCGTGGCCACCGACGCGACCGGCCAGTACCGCATCGTCGACCTCCGGCCGGGCGTCTATGCCGTCACGTTCGAGCTGCCCGGTTTCAGTGTCGTGAGACGTGAGGGCATCGAGCTGTCGGGGAACTTCGTGGCGACGGTGAACGCCGACCTGCGGGTCGGCGCGGTTGAGGAAACGATCACGGTGACGGGCGAGTCGCCCATCGTCGACGTGCAAAGCGCGCGGACGCAGCAGATCATCGACCGGGAGATCATCTCCGCGATTCCGACGTCTCGGAACGTCAACGGCATCCAGAACCTGATTCCCGGCATGTCGGCGGCCGGTGGCGTGGGCGTCGTCGGGAATTCGAACACCGACTCCGGCAACATCGGGGGGACGATGCAGGGGGGTGCTGCCTACATCCATGGCGGGCGCCCCGCCGATTCGCGGATTTACGCGGACGGCATCAACATGGGGTGGGCCGGCGGCCCTGGTGGCGGCGGGCAAATGGCGCAGGTGGCCGCCTCGCAGGAAGTGGTGTTGACCGTTTCGGGCGGGCTCGCCGACGCTGAGACGGGCGGTGTGGTCGTCAACGTCATCCCGCGCGACGGAGGGAACACGTTCAGCGGCCAGTTCAGTTTCAGCGGCTCGAACGACTCCCTGCAAGGCAACAACTACACCGAGAGGCTCAAGGCCAAGGGCCTGCGGTCGCCTTCCGAGCTCATCTCGGTGTACGACGTCAATCCGATGTACGGCGGCCGGATCATCGCGGACAAGCTGTGGTTCTACGCGACCTACCGGCAGACCGGGGGGAAGAGCACGGTGCCCGGCATGTTCTGGAACAAGAACGCGGGCGACCCGACGAAGTGGACGGTCGACTTCGACCGATCGCAGCCGGCATTCACCAACAGGGTGGAGCGCCAGTCGACGATTCGGTTGACGTGGCAGGCCACGCCGCGCAACAAGTTCAACGCGCTCTGGTCCGAACAGTATCTCGACACGAACTACGGCAACGGGGGCGGGACCGGGACGGCTCCGTTCACGACGCCGGAAGCGACGGCGCGGTCGTACTACATCCCGTCCCGCCAGCCCCATGCGACGTGGTCGTCGCCGATCTCGGGGAGGCTGCTGGCCGAGGCCGGCTGGGGCATGTACCAGGCGCGGTACCGCTTCACGAAACGGAACGACGGCACCGACGTTCCGGGGATGATTCAGGTCCTGGAACAAGCCGGCGAGTTTCCGAACCTCCTCTCGCGTGCGCCGACGGCCCCCGTGAACCAGGGGTACGCGCACTCGCTGATCGGGAACCTGGCGAGCCTGCGGGCGTCGCTGACGTATGTGACCGGCGCCCACAACTTGAGGTTCGGGTATCAGGGCGGGTTCGGCAATCCCTCCCAGACGTACAACTACCCGAACCAGATCACGCAGATCCGGACGAGAGACGGTGTGCCGAACCAGTTGACGCAGACCTCGGTCGTTGGAGGCGACATCAAGTACGTGCGGAATCTCGTTCCGACCAACTTTTACGCACAGGATCAGTGGACGATCGACCGGCTGACGGTCCAGGGTGGCATCCGGTACGACTCCCTGATTTCCAGCTATCCCGACTCGCGTGTTGGCGGCTCTGGCTATCCGTACGCCCCGGAGGAGATCTCCTATGCGAGCCGGTCGACCCCGGGGTATGACTGGAAGGACATCTCGCCACGTATCGGCGTCGCGTACGACCTGTTCGGGAACGGAAAGACGGCAGTCCGGTTCAACTTGGGCAAGTACATGGAAGCCATCACGGCCACCAACAACGATCTGGACATGAACCCGCTGGTGCGCACGGTCGTCCGGACAACGCGCGGGTGGACCGATACGAACCAGAACTACGTGCCGGATTGCGATCTGACGAACCCGGCGGCGAACGGCGAATGCGCTCGGATGGACAACCAGAACCTGGGCAGGCAGGTGTTCAACAGGAGCTTCGACCCGAACTACGTGGGCGGCTGGGGCACGCGGCCCAACAACTGGAGCCTCGGCCTGTCGGTGCAGCAGGAAGTTCTGCCGCGCGTTTCGGTGACCGCCGGCTTCCATCGCAACTGGTGGGGCAACTGGTACGTCGTGGACAACCGGGCCGCCAGCCTCGAGGACTACACGCCGTTCAGCATCCAGGCGCCAGTCGATCCACGGCTGCCCGGCGGCGGGGGCTACACGGTCAGCGGGCTGCACAACCTCGTGCCGGGCAAGGTCGGGCAGGTGGACGAGCTTGCGCAGTCCTCCAAGGACTTTGGTGACCAGAAGGAGAACTGGCAGGGCTTTGACCTCTCTGTCGTCGCGCGGCTGGACTGGGGGCTGACGGTGCAGGGCGGGACGGGCACTGGGCGCAGGGTGGCCGACGGCTGCGCCGTGCGTGCGAAGCTGCCGGAGCTCGGGACGGGTCCCACAGGACAGCCGAACAGCTCGGTCACGGCGAACGTCCTGGTGACAACGGCCCGCGGCTCCCTCTCGGTGACGAACCCCCATTGCCGCTACGCGGAGCCCTACAGGACTGACTTCCGTGGGTTCGCCGCGTATACGATTCCACGGGCAGACGTCCAGGTGGCCTTGACGTGGATCAGCGTCCCCGGAGAGTACCTGGAGGCGAACTTCGTGGCGGACAACGCGTGGATCGGCGCCGGGCCGCAGCCGCTCGGCCGGCCGCTCACAGGGGCTTCCAACGTCACGGTGAACCTGATCCCGCCGTATACGATGTTCGCCGATCGGCGCAACAGCATGGACTTCCGGGTTGCGAAGATTCTTCGGTACGGCGGCACCCGGGCTCAGGTCGGGGTCGATCTCTACAACCTGATGAACGTAGACGTGGTCACGAACTACAACCAGACGTTCGTGCCGGGTGGGCCGTGGCTGACGCCGACGGCCATCCAGCCGGCGCGGTACGCCCGGATCAGCATGGAGCTTAGTTTCTAGCGCGCAGGCTTCCGCCTTCGCTGCAGGCTTCGGCGGACAAGTCAGCCTGCGCGATCAGCGCGACCAGATCGTTGGGTGGCCTCAGGCCCGCTCTCGTACGAGGGCGGGCCTCTTTTCTAGGAGAATGCGGGCGCGGTGTTCCGCTGGAGTAGAGGCCTCGGGGAGCGCTACACTAGGACACCCGTCGGGCGGTCGGCCGGCGCACTGAATTGGAGCCGATGCGAACGAAAGTCTCCTTTTTCATCGTAATAGCGGGTGTCGTCCTCGTATCGATCGTCTGGACGGCTGCGCCTGATGCGGCGCCGCAGGCCACTCGGCCGAGTTCCGCCACGACGGCTCCACCGCCCACCTTGGCGACCGCCTCCGAGCAGCAACTGCTCGACCGCTACTGTCTCGGCTGTCACAACGAGAAGGCGAAGGCCGCCGGCGTCGACTCGGCGCGGAAGCTCGCGCTCGACAGCCTGGACCTCACGCGAGTCTCGCACGACGCGAGGAGCTGGGAGCTGGTCGTCCGCAAGCTGCGGGCCGGCATGATGCCTCCGGCCGGGATGCCGCGCCCCGAAGGTGGGACCTACGAATCGATGATCGCGTGGCTCGAGACGGAGCTCGATCGCAGCGCGCGCCCCTATACGCCGCCGCCCGGTCTGCACAGGCTCAACCGCACGGAGTACGCCAACGCCATCCGCGATCTGCTGGACCTGCCCATCGACCCGGCGAAGTACCTGCCGGGCGACGACTCGACCTCCGGGTTCGACAACATCGCGGGCGCGCTCGGCGTCTCCTCGACGCTCGTCGAGGCCTACGTCACCGCGGCGCAGAAGATCAGCCGCCTCGCGCTGGGGGTGCCGGAGGAGCCGACGCTCGCCGTGTATCGGACGCGTGAGGACACGACGCAGGACTACCACATCGAAGGGCTCCCGTTCGGCACGCGCGGTGGTCTGCTCGTGGAGCACATCTTCCCGTCGGACGGGGAATACACGCTGACGGTGACGCCGATCTTCGGCGACAACATGTCGCCCGCCGGGTTCGGCTCGGTGCCGTGCGAGCAGATCGAGATGCTGCTCGACGGCGAGCGGCTGCAGTTGATGGACTGGAACGGCGGGGGCCGTGCGCCGGCGGCCGCATGCCGGGGCCGCGTCCAAACTGCGACACGAGCGGGACAGGCGGGCCCGGAAGCCTTCTTCGGCGGCCGCGGCGGGGCGCCGATGCGCGTCCGCTTCAAGACGACCGCAGGGCCGCACAAGGTGGGCGCGACGTTTCTGGCGACGCAGCACGCGCCGCTGCTCGATTTGGATCGCCGGTTTCGGCGCTCGACGCTACAGACGGGACCGACGCCGGGGTACACGTTCTTCCCACACGTTGGCACGATCCGGATCGAGGGGCCGTTCGGCGCGACACCGCCGACCGACTCCGCGAGCCGGCGGCGGATCTTCGTGTGCACGCCGGATTCCCGTGCCGGGACCCGGTCCACCGAAGGCGAATGCGCGCGCAGAATTGCCGGCAGCCTCGCTTCGCGCGCCTTCAGGCGCCCGGCCACCGCAGACGACGTCACGCTGCTGATGGAGTTCTATCAGCGCGGTCGCCAGGAGTGCAGGGCTGCGGCGGCGCCCTGCTCGTTCGACGTGGGCATCGAGAGCATGCTCTCGCGCACCCTCGCCTCGCCGCAGTTCATCTACCGGATCGAGGAAGCGCCAGCCAACATCAAGCCCGGCGAGGCGTATCGCATCAGCGACGTCGATCTGGCCTCCCGCCTCTCGTTCTTCCTCTGGAGCCGGCCGCCGGACGAGACGCTTCTCGCGGTTGCCAGCCAGGGGCGGCTCAACCATCCAGTCGTTCTGGAGCAGCAGGTGCGCCGGATGCTGAAGCACCCGCACGCGAGAGCGCTGGCGACGAACTTTGCCGGCCAGTGGCTGAATCTGCGCGGACTGGACAGCACCGTCCCCATCCCGATGCTGTATCCGGATTTCGACGACCCGCTGCGGCAGGCGATGCGTACCGAGGTCGAGCTGCTGTTCGACACCATCGTGCGCGAGGATCGCGCCATTATCGAGCTGCTCGATGCCGACTACACGTTCGTCAACGAGCGGCTCGCGCGGCACTACGGTATCCCGGGTGTGACGGGCAGCCACTTCCGCCGGGTCGCGCTCGGCGCCGGCATGGAGGCGCGCCGGGGCCTGATCGGCAAGGGCGCCTTTCTCGCCACGAGCTCGAAGCCGGAGCGGACCTCGCCTGTGACACGCGGCAAGTGGATCATGACGAACCTGCTCGGCGTCAGCCCGCCCGATCCGCCGCCCGACGTCCCGCCGCTCCCGGCGCGGGCGAGTGACGCCCGCGGTAGCACGCGCGAGCCGGCGATGCGGGAAAAGATGTTGGAGCATCGCGTCCGGCAGGACTGCGTCCAGTGCCACCGGTTGATGGATCCGATCGGCTTCGCGCTCGAGAATTTCGACGGCGTCGGCCTGTGGCGGAGCCATGACGAAGGGACGCCGATCGACGCGTCGGCGCAGTTGTTCGATGGCGCCACGGTTGACGGTCCGCTGGCGTTGCAGCGGTGGTTGACCGGCTATTCACGGCAGTTCGCCCGCGTCGCCGTCGAAAAGCTGCTGACCTACGGGCTCGGCCGCGGCGTGGAGTACCAGGACATGCCGCTCGTCCGCGCGATCGCGCGCGACGCCGCGCGCGACGGCTATCGCTTCTCGGCGCTCGTCCTCGGCGTCGTCAAGAGTGCACCATTTCACACGAACACGAGTCTCGCGGAGGGTCAATAGCGATGTCGTTCATCATGAAGACGCACATCCCTCGCCGCACGTTTCTGCGCAGCGCCGGAGTGACGCTGGCCCTGCCTTTGCTCGACGCTATGGTTCCCGCCAGCAGCGCCCTGGCGCAGACGGCGGCACGCCCGAAGCCGCGCTTTGTCGGCATCTTCTTCCCGCACGGGATGGCGCCGGGGCAGTGGGAGCCGCAGACGGTTGGTGCGCTGCCCGACACGCTGCCGTACATCCTCGAGTCGCTCGAGCCGGTGAAGCGCCAGACCGTCGTGCTCACCGGGCTGTGGTCCAAGTCGGCGGAGCCGCCCGAGGGCACCACCGGATCCGATCATTGGGTGGCTGCAGCCTACCTGACCGGGATCAAGCCGAAGAAGACCGCCGGCGCCGACGCCACGGTCGGCAGTCCGACGATCGACCAGATGATCGCGCAGAAGATCGGCCACGACACCCTGCTGCGCTCGCTGCAACTGGCGGTCGAGGATCCGAACGCGAGCTCGAGCAACTGCGGCGAAGGCTATAGCTGCTCCTACACCAACTCGATTTCGTGGGTCGGCTTGCCGACGCCGCCGGGCGAGCCGATGCGGACCGCCCCGCTGCCGATGGAGCTCGATCCGCAGGTGGTCTTCGAGCGATTGTTCGGCAGCACCGGCACGCCCGAGATGCGCGCGGCGCGATTGTTACGGCGGCGGAGCATCCTCGACTCGCTCGCACGGGAACTGGCGCGCTTGAAGAACGATCTGGGGCCCGCCGACCGGCAAACCATCACTCAGTACACGGAAGAGATCCGGGAGATCGAGCGGCGCATCGAGCTGGCGGTGAAAGCGTCCACCGAGGTGCCGAACGTCGACCTGCCGCCCGGCATCCCCGAACAGTTCGACGAGCACATCAAGCTGCACTACGACCTGCTCGCGCTGGCGTTCAAGGCCGACATCACGCGCGTGGCGACGGTGCTCGGTGCGCGCGATCTGACCAGCCGTGTGTACACCTACCCCAAGAACCCGCTGTTCCCGGACGGTGGCACCAGCGTGAGCTTCCACGGCGGCTCGCACCATCAGGAAGATCCGGCACAGATCAGGCGGTACGCGCAGTTGAACCGCTATCACGTCTCCACGTTGGGCTACCTCGCCGAGAAGCTCCGGTCGATTCCCGACGGCGACGGGACGCTGCTCGATCACTCGCTGATTCTGTACGGCAGCAACATGGGCAACTCGAATCAGCACCAGCACTACGACGTGCCGCACGTCCTCGTCGGTGGCGCGGATGGGCGGCTCAAAGGGAACCGTCATCTCGCGTACGACAGAAAAACCGTGACCACCGGGAACCTGCTGATGAGCCTCCTCGACATGTACGGCATCGAGCAGGCGCAGCAGGGCGACAGCACAGGGAGGCTCGAGGATCTTTAGGGAAAGTAAGAAGTGGAAGAAGTGGAAAAGTGGAAGAAGTGGAAAAAGTAAGTTCGAAGTACAACCCGCCCGTTTCGGTTCGCGGGAACACGCCGCGTCCGGCGGGTTGTACTTTCACCTTACTTCTTCCACTTTCCACTTTCCACTTTTCCACTTGGTACGTTGCATGCCTCCTGGCGCTCACCCTGGTCGGCGGCGTCGTGGAGGTGTCTGCCAGCGAGGTGGCCGATGCGGTGATGCGGGGCGACACCGCCGCCCTCCGCGCAGTGCTGCAGAAGAAGGCCGATGTCAATGCCGCGCAGGTGGACGGCTCGACCGCCATGCACTGGGCCGTGTATCGCAACGACCTCGAAGCGGCCGATCTGTTGCTGGCCGCCGGAGCGAACATCAGGGCCGCGACACGTGAAGGTGTGACCCCGCTGGCCATGGCGTCGCAGTATGGACACCTCGCGATGGCGGAAAGGCTGTTGAAGGCGGGTGCCGACGCCAGGGAACGTGGCCCGAACGGCGAGACGATGGTCATGTACGCCACGCGCAGCGGCAATGCCGATCTGATCCGGCTGTTCGTGAAGTCTGGCGCCGACCTCAACGCCCGTGAAGAGTTGCGCGGCACGACCGCCCTGATGTGGGCCGCCGAACAGCAGAATGCCGAGGCCGTCAGGGCATTGCTCGCCCTTGGCGCAGATGCGGCCGCCAAGTCCGGCCCGGCGGGGCTGCCGCAGAACTATTTCGCGCCGCGTCTGAACGTCAAGAATGTGGAGGAGGCACGCGAGCGGCGCGGGCGCGCGGCCGCCGCCGGCCGCACGTATGCCGAGCAGCTCGAGATCGAGCGGCGAGAGGGGCTCGCCGCGACCGGGCCGCAGGCGCGCCTACCCGCCGACGACAACGATGACGTGCCGATTGTCGCGGGACTGGTCGGCACCGGCGGCGGTGGACTGACGGCGCTGGTGTTCGCCGCGCGCGAGGGGGACATCGAGTCCGCGCGGGCGCTGCTCGACGCGGGCGCCGACGTCAATCAGATCACCGAGTACGGCTGGACGCCGCTGCTCACCGCGATCAACAACCGCAACTACGCGCTGGCGGCCTTCCTCATCGAGCGCGGCGCCGGCGTCAACCTCGCGAACAAGGGCGGCTGGACGCCGCTCTACCTCGCCACGGACAACCGCAATATCGAGGGGGGCGACTACCCGGTGCTGAAACCCGACCGGGACCACCTGGAGATCATCAGACGGCTGCTCGAGAAAGGGGCCAACCCGAACGCCCGGATTCGCGACAATACGCTGACGCGCACGATTTTCACGATGCAGTGGTTCTTCGAGGACGGCGCCACGG
>JBOGIR010000167.1:0-15608 GCA_050742335.1 Vicinamibacterales bacterium
ATTGGTGTTCCTCCTGATATCTGCGCATTTCACCGCTACACCAGGAATTCCACTCGCCTCTTCCGTACTCTAGCCCGACAGTATCCACCGGCTTTCGAGGGTTGAGCCCCCGACTTTCACAGCGGACTTACCGGACCGCCTACACGCGCTTTACGCCCAATGATTCCGGACAACGCTAGCCCCCTACGTATTACCGCGGCTGCTGGCACGTAGTTAGCCGGGGCTTCTTCTGAAGGTACCGTCACTCCAGCCGGCTGTTCACCGGCGAAGCTTCGTCCCAACTGAAAGGGGTTTACAACCCGAAGGCCTTCTTCCCCCACGCGGCGTTGCTGCGTCACGCTTTCGCGCATTGCGCAAGATTCCCCACTGCTGCCTCCCGTAGGAGTCTGGGCCGTGTCTCAGTCCCAGTGTGGCCGTCCGCCCTCTCAGGCCGGCTACCGATCGTCGCCTTGGTGAGCCGTTACCCCACCAACTAGCTAATCGGACGCGGGCCCCTCTTCAAACGCCAGGTCTTGCGATCCCCGGCTTTGATCTCCACCTGTTCAAAGGCAGGATGTTATGCGGTATTAGCGTCCCTTTCGGGACGTTATCCCCCATTCGAAGGTAGGTCACCCACGTGTTACTCACCCGTTCGCCACTCAACTGAGAGCCGAAGCCCTCAGTCGCGTTCGACTTGCATGTGTTAGGCACGCCGCCAGCGTTGATTCTGAGCCAGGATCAAACTCTCAAGTTAAAGACGTTGCCCTTCGACTCGGCCGCTTGCGCAGCCTCGCTCAGGGTCAACTCGTTAACGCGAGCGCCCGTCCCTCGACTCGGCCACTTTCGCGGCCTCGCTCGGGACATGTTGATTTGGCTCTTGCGTTGTTTCGTACTGTTTGTGCAGTTCCAGCTTATTCCCGTTATCTACCGGAACGCCTTCGCGGCGTTCCTTAAGCGGGGTTTCACCGAAACCGTCGTCCGACGTCGCCCGCCTTCACATCTTGCGATGCGTCCGCCTGGCTTCGTCGAACATGCTGACACTCGACGGGTCCGACGGCGCCTCGCGCAGTGCTCCTTGGAGCGGGCCGCGCTCGGCTACGTCGAGACTTCCAGCAAAACACCGTTTCAGACGTTTCGCCAGACCCAGCGAAACGCCGCTAAGGCGTTTCGCCAGACGTTGTGCTTGCACGCACTATCTAGTTTTCAAAGAACCGGACCCGACGCCACGTTCGTGCATCGAGCGTTCCCTTCCGACCCGACAATGGCCGTTTTCAGGGAAACCTTGCGAGCTTACTATCGGCTCCGATCCCTGTCAACCCTCTTTCCTGAGTTTTTGACGGAAATCCCGATAGGGCAATCGCCTGCGTCATGCCAGAACTGCGTCGAGCAGTCCTGAAAGTTGCGTGTGGGGATATCGGAAGACCGATCTACCACTGCCGGGCTGGCGCCCGGCAAGCGAACTTCATTAAGACTACTGGGGCTGCGGGACAATGTCAACCTGTGGACCAGCGTTGTCACCCGTGGACCAGTGAACTGGACCGAACACTCGCAGCGCTTCGCGTTCACCCCCGAAGGATTCGCACCAGGAAATTGTCCTTCTTTCCCTTCCGGACGACGAACAGCTGCCCTTCGATCGCCTCGTCGGGTCGCAGCCGAAGCTTCTCATCAGTTATGCGCCGGTCGTTCACGTAGATGCCTCCCCCCCGGATCAGCCGGGTGGCTTCGCTCTTCGAGCTTGCGACCCCAGCCGCGGAAAGGAAGTCGACAATCGGCCACCCCTCGGCGACGTACGCGGTGCTCGACGACGGTACATTCGGAAACACCTGCAGCAGCTCGGTCACCGACATCGCGGCGACGTCTCCGCCGAAGAGCTTCTGGGAAGCCGTCTCGGCGTCTCGAACGGCTGCGTCGCCGTGAACCAGGGCCGTCACCTGACGCGCCAATTCCCGCTGCGCGTGCCGCTTCTCCGGTTCCTGCGAGGTGGCCGCCTCGAGCTCGTCAATACGGGCCTGGTCCAGGAAGGTGAAGAACCTCGAGTATTTCACGGCGTCGCGGTCGTCGGTGTTCAGCCAGAATTGATAGAACTCGTACGGCGTCGTGAGCGCCGAATCGAGCCAGACCGTTCCCGCCTCGGTCTTGCCGAACTTGGTCCTCGCCGCCGTCATCAGCAGCGGCAGCACGAGACCATGTGCCTTCCCGCCGCGGACGCGCCGGATCAGGTCCATCCCGGCGGTGATATTGCCCCATTGGTCGCTGCCACCGATCTGCACGGTGCAGCCGAAGCGGTCATGAAGGACCAGAAAGTCGTACGATTGCAGGAGGGGATAGCTGAATTCCGTGTACGAAATCCCCTCTTCGCTTTCGATCCGCCGCTTCACGGATTCCTTCGCCATCATCGCGTTCACGGTGAAGTGCTTGCCGACGTCACGCATGAACTCGATGGCGCCCAGCTTCGTCAGCCACTCGGCATTGTTCACCAGGCGCGTCCGAGTCGAGGTGTTCTCAAAATCGAGGAACCTGGCGAGTTGTCCTCGGATGCCCGCAACATTGGCCTCGACCTGTTCGACGCTCAGCAGCGCACGCTCGGCCGCCTTGAAACTGGGGTCGCCGATCAGTCCCGTACCGCCGCCGACAAGGGCTATCGGCGAGTGACCGAAACGCTGAAACCGAGCCAGAGCGAGCATCGGGAGCAAGTGGCCCACATGGAGGCTCGACGCCGTAGGGTCGAAACCGCTGTAGACAGTGACTCGTTCACGCGCGAGCAGCTCACGGAGTCCTTCGCTGGCGTCGTAGAGCAAGCCGCGCCACTCGAATTCGCCATACAGGTCCATCAGCCGCTACTATAAACCGGCGCTATGCTGCTCAGCCGTCGCGCGGCGATCAAAGGACTGGCTGTGGCGGGCCTGGGCGCGGTCACCGGCGCGGCCACTTATGGGGCCGCCTACGAGCGCCATCGGATCGGCCTCACCAAGGTGGTGCTGCCGGTGTCGGGCCTGCCATCCGCGCTCGACGGCCTTCGGGTCGGCTTCCTCACCGACATTCATCACAGTCGCACCGTCCCCGCCGACGACGTCGCCTTCGCGGTTCGGCTGGCTCTGGCGCAGAAACCCGACCTCATCGTACTCGGCGGCGACTACGTGACATTCGGAGACCGAGCGTTCGTCGGCCCGGTGGCCGAATTGCTCGCCTCGCTGCACGCACCTCACGGCGTATTTGCCATCCTCGGCAACCACGACGACGACCGCGACATGCCGGCTGCGCTGGCGGCACAACACATCGAGGTGCTCAAAGACGCGAGGACGCGGATTGCACTGCGCGGCGAACGTCTCGAACTGGCGGGCGTGCGATTCTGGACGCGGAAGGTCGAGGATGTCGCGCGCGTGCTGCGCAAGACCACAGACACCGTCCTGCTGCTCGCGCACGATCCGCGACGGCTCACCGAAGCGGCCGCGCTCGACGTGCCGGCCGTGCTCTCAGGGCATACACATGGAGGACAAGTCGTCATTCCGGGCGTCGGCGCCATGGCGCGCCGTCGCTTCCCAGTCCTGGCAGGGCTCGGGTCGCGGGACAACACGTCGATCTTCGTGAGCCGTGGGGTGGGAACCGTCTATGTACCGGTGCGGATCAATTGCCCTCCGGAGGTCGCCCTGGTCACGTTGAAGCGGCGCTCGCAGATCTGACGAACGTCCGCCCATCGATCCGCCAGCCGCCGTCCAACACGAGTTTCACCGCATCCGGATACGCGCGATGCTCCTCTGCGAGGATCCGATCCGCCAGCGTGTCGCGCGTGTCATGGTCCAGTACGGGAACAGCGCGTTGCAGGACGATCGGTCCACCGTCGAGCTCCAGCGTTACGAAATGAACGGTCACGCCGCTCACCTTGACCCCATGCTCGACGGCCTGACGTTGCGCGTCCAGGCCGGGAAACGCAGGGAGCAGCGAGGGGTGAACGTTGAGAACGGCATTCGGGAAGGCGTCGAGCAGCGCCGGACCGACGAGCCGCATGTAGCCGCCCAGGCACACGAGACCAACGTCGCGCGCCGTCAGCTCGCGCGCAATGGCGCGGTCGTACTCGTCACGCGACGTCCATGCTCGCGAATCGATCACCAGGGCTTCGATCCCGGCCTGACGCGCGCGCTCGAGCCCGGCCGCCGCAGGGCGGTTCGAGATCACGGCGACGACAGCCGCCTCGAGACGACCGTCGCGCGTCGCATCGACAAGCGCCTGGAGATTGCTGCCTCTCCCGGAAATCAGGACGCCCAGACGCCTGTTCACGACAGGTTGACGTAGCTCACCGACGGCGGCTCGCCCGCCACAATTTCACCGACCACCCGTGCGTCGCGGCCGCCGCGGGCCGCCAGTTCCTCCATGAGCGGCTCCGCCTTGTCGCGCGCCGTCACAATGACGAGCCCCAGGCCCATGTTGAACGTCCGCATCATGTCGTCAATCGGCACTTCACCGTTCCGCTGGAGCCACCTGAAGATCGGCGGGATTTCCCATCCGGCGGCATCCACGACCGCCGCCGTCCCATGTGGCAGCACACGCGGCAGGTTGTCGGTCATGCCGCCGCCGGTGATGTGCGCCATACCCTTGATGCGACCTCCGCCCAGGAGCGGCTTGATGAGCGGCAGGTACGAACGATGCGGTTCCATCAGCGCGTCACCCACCGTGCGACCGAGCTCGGGCACGCGCGCATCGACGCTCAGGCCGAGCCGGTCGAAGATGATGCGACGCGCGAGCGAATAGCCGTTCGTGTGCAGGCCCGATGATGGAACACCGACGAGCACATCCCCGACCAGAATCTGCCGGCCGCTGATGAGCCGTTCGCGGTCGACGACGCCGACGATGAAGCCGGCCAGGTCGTACTCGCCGGCGCCATAGAACCCAGGCATCTCAGCGGTCTCGCCGCCGAGAAGCGCGCAGCTGTTGTCCCGACAGGCGCTGGCGATGCCGCCCACGACATGCTCCGCCACATCGGGCGAGAGTCGGCCGGTGGCCAGGTAGTCCAGGAAGAAGAGCGGCTCCGCGCCCTGCACCAGGATGTCGTTGACGCAGTGGTTGACGAGGTCGACACCGACCGTATCGTGTCGGCCTGTCATGAACGCCACCCGCAACTTGGTGCCGACACCATCCGCGCTCGCCACGAGCACCGGTTCGCGAAGCCGCGCATCGAGCTGAAACAGCCCCCCGAACGATCCAATCTGGGACAGCACGCCCGGCGTGAACGTCGAGCGCGCGAGGGCACGGATGCGCCTCACCGTCTCTGTGCCCGCGTCGATGTCGACGCCGGCGCTCTTGTAATCCATCTCAGAATTCCAGCTTCTCGATCATCGTCGCGACGACCGTGCGCATCGATGATCCTTCCGCCTCGCCCCAGTACGCTGCGCGTGCAGCGGCAAAGAACTGTTCTTCCGCGAAATCCTCTTCCAGGCTCTCGAACCCCTCCCGCAGGAGCTCCATCGCGCGCGCGCGCTCATCGTCGGCCACCGCGGCCAGCCACGTGAGCATGCCGGCGGGCTCCCAGAGTGCGACGCCCGACAGCCCGAGCGCCACTTCATGCGTGAGACGCGCCGGCGCACCTTGTGCCAGCGCCAGCAACGCGGCCCTCGCGGCGGGGTCTCGCTGTGCGATCGCGCCAAGCGCCGCCACCGCCGCACGAGCCGTCTCGGGACGCACCAGAGGGCTCCGAGCGGTCGTGACCAGCCACTCGATGCGCGGCGTACAGGTGTCCCCCAGCATGCACTGGGCTGCCTGCAGCGACGGCGCCACCTCTGGCGCCGTGCTCGTCACCGACGAGAGCGTCACGAGCGCACGGCGGTCGCCAATGCGTCCGAGCGCCAATACGGCATCGTCCTGGAGTGGCCCGTCGGCTGTGGCCACGGCGCCTATCGCCTCCACTGCGTAGGCGGCGCGATAGTCGCCCAGGGCATTGATGGCTGCGCTGCGAAAGAAATCGAATCCCCGGCCGATCTCCGCGATCAGCGCGCGCTCCGTGACATCGTTGCCCGAAAGCGCGGCGACCGCGCGAACCAGCGCCGGACGGACGAACTCGGACGCTTCGGTATTGAGCGCGGACAGCAGCGACGGCGCCAACGCAGGATCGGGCTTCCGCTCGAACCACCGGTAAGCGACCTCACGAACGCGATCGTTGCGATCCTTCAGAAGCGTCCACATGAGTGCCGGCGTGCCGCCGTCGTCGAACGACGTCAGCACCACGAGCGCGCGATAGCGGACGAACTCATCCGGGTGACGGCGAACCGCCTCGATGAGCGCCGGCACCACAACGTCAGCCGCGGTCCGGCGCAGGATCCGGGTGGCGGCCGTACGCGCGGCATAGTCGAACGTGGAGAGACTGTCGATGGCGCGTTGGAGTTCCGAGGTCGGCGGCGTGCCCTGCGCCGCGGCCGCGGTGACCGCCGCGACAGCCATGAGGATCGCAACCGGAAGGCGTGACGACACGGACGTCAGCTCGCGACTGAATCCTTTTCCAACGACGCGAACGCGGCCTCCCCGGGTTCAGGCGCCTCCGGGTCATGGTTGAGCTTGAGCGCGAGCTGCAGGTAAGCCGCCTCGTCGCGCGGGAACGCAACCGGATAGACGCCGGTGTAGCAGGAGGTGCAGTACTTCGAAGATCCGCCCTTCACGCACGCCGTCAGCCCCTCGTGACTGAGATACGCGATGCTGTCGGCGTCGAGGTACTTTCGAATCTCCTCGAGCGTGTGCGTGGCGGCGATGAGCTCGGACCGGCGGGGCGTGTCGACGCCATAAAAGCACGGGGAGACGGTCGGAGGACAGCTGATGCGCATGTGCACTTCGCGGGCACCCGCCGCGCGAATCATCCGCACGATCTTGCGGCTGGTCGTCCCGCGCACGATCGAGTCGTCCACGAGGACGACCCGCTTCCCTTCGATGATGCTGCGAACGGGGTTGAGCTTCACCTTGACGCCAAAATGCCGGATCGACTGCTGGGGTTGAATGAACGTCCGGCCGACGTAGTGATTCCGGATGAGGCCCATCCGCATCGGAATGCCAGAGGCGTCGGCAAAACCGACCGCCGCGCACACGCCGGAGTCGGGGATCGGCACAATCACGTCCGCGACGGCTGGGCACTCGCGGGCCAGCCGGCGCCCCAGCTCGGTTCGAACCTCGTTGACGCTTTCGCCAAACACGTAGCTGTCCGGACGCGCGAAGTACACATGCTCGAAGATGCACTGCGCCTGCGGGGCTGGGGCGAACGGTTTGACCGACCTGATGCCGGCGGCGCTCAGGATGACGACCTCGCCCGGCTCGACGTCGCGGACGTAGTGCGCGCCAATCAGATCCAGCGCGCACGTTTCCGAGCAGAGCACCCATGCGTCGCCCAGTTTCCCGACGGCCAGCGGCCGGAATCCGTTGGGATCGCGAACGCCGAACACGCGATCCTTCGTCATCATCACGAACGAGAACGCGCCGCGCACCTGCGAGATGGCATCGATGATGGCCTTCTCGCTGCCATCCTCCCGCGACCGCGCAAAGAGGTGGACGACCACTTCGGTATCGCTGTTGGTCTGGAAGATCGCGCCCTGCCGGACCAGCATCTCGCGGACTTCGCCCGCGTTCACGAGGTTGCCGTTGTGACAGATGGCAAACTGGCCGTGCACGCTGTCGATGACGATCGGGTGCGCATTGGCCAGCTTGCTCTCGCCGGCCGTCGAATACCGGACATGGCCGATCGCGAGTTTCCCGGGCAGGTTCCCGAGCGCGCTGGCGTCGAACGCCTCGTTGACGTACCCCATCCCCTTGCGAAGGCGAATCTGCGTGCCGTCGGACGCCGCAATCCCCGCGCTCTCCTGACCGCGATGCTGCAGGGCGTACAACCCGAGGTACGCCAGGTTGGCGGCCTCGGCATGGCCGAGGATTCCAAAGACGCCGCACTCCTCACGGAACTTGTCTTCCATCAGCAGCAGGTCCTTTCAGTGTACGCCTTATGCAACCGCGCGCCGTGATTCAAAGTACCGTCCGATCGCGTCCGACCAGATCCGCTCCGCCTCCGCCACCGGCTCGTCAATCGTCGAGCCACCCTGCACCGCAACCCGGATTCGATCGCCGCCGACACGGCCGATGATCGCCGCGGGAACGTCCTCACGTCCTGCCAGGTCGAGCAGCTGCGCCGCGCGCTGTGGATCGACGGACACGACGACTCGTGAGGCCGACTCGCCGAAAAGCGTCGCAATATCGCGGAATTCCGAGGCTGCAGCCTCCACCGCGGGCACGTCAACGGACGCACCCAGTCCTGTGTCGAAACAGCATTCCGCGACTGTGACGGCCAGTCCCCCCTCGGCACAGTCGTGCGCCGACCGAATGAGTCCCCGCGCAACGCCATCGACAACCAGGCGCTGGAGCGCAGCCTCGCGAGCCAGATCCAGCGCCGGCGGTCTCCCGCGCACCAGACGGTGGATGGTTTTCAGATACTCACTTCCGCCGAGCTCGTCCGTGCTCGAACCCAGGAGCACGATGGCATCCCCTTCCTCCCGAAACGCGCGGCAGACGAGCCGCGAGGCGTCTTCGATGACGCCGACGACGCCGAGCACCGGCGTGGGGAGCACCGCTCGCCCGTCGGTTTCGTTGTAGAGGCTCACGTTGCCGCCCGTAATGGGAATATCGAGGGCGCGGCATGCGACCGCCATCCCCTCGACAGCGCGGGCGAACTGCCACATGATCTCGGGCCGCTCGGGACTGCCGAAGTTCAGGCAGTTGGTGGCGCCGACCGGCTGCGCACCCACGCACGCCACATTCCGGGCAGCCTCGGCGACCGCCAGTTGGGCGCCAACGAATGGATCGAGATAGACGTACCGGCCGTTGCCGTCCACCGAGAGCGCCAGCGCGCGGCTGGTACCCTTGACCCGGACCACACCGGCGCCCATTCCGGGCGCCACGAGCGTGTTGGTCCGCACCATGTAGTCGTACTGACGATAGACCCAGCGCTTGCTGGCGATGCCCGGCGACGCCAGCACGCGTCTGAACACGTCGGACGGAGGCGGCGGACTGCCCAACCCGCTCAGCGACAGTTGCTGTGCTTCGGCAAGATAGGCGGGTTCAGTCATCGGACGCGTGTAGAGCGGCGCGTCGTCTGTGAGCGATGCGGTCGGAATGTCGGCCACGACATCGCCACGGTTCCTGACGCGCAGCCGCCCATCCGTCGTGACCTCACCGATCCGAACGGCATGCAGGTCCCATTTCTCGAAGATCCGCTCCACGTCCTGCTCGCGCCCCTTCTTGACCACCAGGAGCATGCGCTCCTGCGACTCGGACAGCATGATTTCGTACGGCGTCATGCCCGTTTCGCGCTGCGGGACCAGTGAGACGTCAATGGCGATTCCGGCACCGCCACGCGCGCCCATTTCACACGTCGAGCACGTCAAGCCTGCCGCGCCCATGTCCTGGATGCCCACGAGCGCGTCGGTCTTCATAACTTCCAGACACGCCTCGAGCAGCAGTTTCTCCATGAAGGGATCGCCCACCTGCACGGCGGGACGCTTCTCTGCCGACCTATCGTCGAATTCCGCCGAGGCCATCGTGGCGCCATGAATCCCATCACGCCCGGTCTTCGCGCCCACATAGTACACAGCGTTGCCCGCGCCGGAGGCGGCCGCCTTCACGATCTCATCTGCTCTTGCGATTCCGAGACAGAAGACGTTGACCAGCGGGTTCCCGGTGTAGCTCTCGTCGAACGCGACCTCGCCGCCCACGGTCGGAATGCCGATGCTGTTACCGTAGCCGGCGATGCCCGCGACCACGCCGGCAAACGTCCGCCGCACCAGCGGATCGTCCAGTGGGCCGAAACGCAGCGAGTTCAACAGCGCAATGGGCCGCGCGCCCATCGTAAAGATGTCGCGGATGATGCCGCCCACGCCGGTGGCGGCGCCCTGGTAGGGCTCGATAAAGGACGGATGATTGTGCGATTCGATCTTGAAGACCGCCGCCAGCCCGTCGCCGATGTCCACGGCCCCGGCGTTCTCTCCCGGTCCCTGCAGCACGCGCCTGCCGCTGGTGGGCAGTGTCCTGAGGTGAACGCGCGAGCTCTTGTAGCTGCAGTGCTCGGACCACATCACCGAGAAGATGCCAAGTTCGGTGAGAGTGGGCTCGCGCCCGAGCATCTCGAGGATGCGCTGGTACTCGCCGGGTGTCAGGCCATGCTGGTGGAGGAGCTCGTTCGACACAGTCATTGCGCGACCGCGACGGCTCCCTGGGTGACGAACTTCACGACCGATTCCAGCACGACGAGGCCGTCGGCGCTGCCCAGCGCGATCTCACAGGCACGCTCGGGATGCGGCATCAGGCCGACGATGTTGCGCCGATCGCTGCACAAGCCGGCGATGTTGTGGACCGACCCGTTCGGATTCGCGTCGTTGGTGACATCGCCCGTGGCGGTCGTGTACTTGAAGATCACCTGTCTGTTCTTGTCGAGCCGCTCGACGACATCGGGCTCTGCGTAGTAGTTGCCTTCGCCGTGGGCGATCGGCACTTTCAGGATCTGCCCTCGACGACACGCCCCTGTGAACGGCGTGTCGGTCTGTTCGACCCTCACGAACACGTGCTCGCACTGGAACTTGACGCTTCGGTTCCGGAGCATGGCGCCCGGCAGCAGGCCCGCCTCGAGCAACACCTGGAACCCGTTGCAGATGCCGAGCACCGGGCCACCGGCGTCGGCGAAGCGCCGCACTTCGTGCATGACGGGCGACAAGCGTGCGATGGCGCCGGTCCGCAGGTAATCGCCGTGCGCGAAGCCGCCCGGCAGGATGACGGCGTCGGCACCCGCAAGGTCCGTGTCCTTGTGCCACACGAACACCGCGTCCTCACCGAGCACGTGTTTCACGGCATGGTAGGCGTCGTGGTCACAATTGGATCCGGGAAACACAACGACGGCGAATTTCACCTTTTCATGCTCCTGCGACTTCAATGCGATAGCTCTCGATGACGGGGTTCGCCAGCAGTCTGTCGGCGGCCTCCGTCGCGAGACGCCGCGCCTCGTCGTGCGTGCCAGCGTCGATCTCCAGCTCGAAATACTTGCCCTGACGCACGTCCTTCACCGCCGAGTACCCGAGCGTGTGCAGCGCCTCGGCGACCGTGGTGCCTTGCGGATCGAACACCGAGGGTTTGAGGGTTACGAAGACGCGGGCACGCATCACACGGCTACCTCTTGAAACACACGCTCGAAGATGTGGTCGACGTGTCGAAGGTGCTCGTCCAGATCGAAGGCGCGTTCGACGTCTGCGGGCGTCAACACCGATCCAATATCCGGGTCCACCAGCAGGAGCGCCTTGAAGTCGCGCCGCTCGTCGAACGAGCGCATCGCATTCCGCTGTACCCAGTCGTACGCCTGCTCGCGCGACACACCGCGCCGGGCCAGCTCGAGCAGTACCGTACCGGAAAATACCACGCCGCGCGAGCGTTCGAGATTCTCCCGCATCCGGTCCGGATGCACGACCATGCCGCTCACGATCCTGGTGAAGCGCCGCACCATGTGATCGACCGCAATGAAGCTGTCGGGCAGGATCACGCGCTCGACTGACGAGTGCGAAATATCACGCTCGTGCCACAGCGCGTTGTTTTCGAACGCCGCGCCGGCGTTCGCCCGGACGAGCCGGGCCAGGCCGACGATCTGCTCGCACCCGATCGGGTTCCGCTTGTGCGGCATCGCGGAGGAGCCCTTCTGCCCCTTCCCGAACGGTTCTTCCACCTCGCCGATCTCGGTCTTCTGCAACCCCCGAATCTCGAGGGCGAACTTTTCGAGCGAGGACGCGGTAATGGCGAGCGCCGACAGCAGCTCGGCGTGCCGGTCGCGCTGAATCACTTGCGAGGCGACCGGCGCCGGCTCGAGCCCAAGGCTGCGGCACACGTCTGCTTCAATGACTGGGGACAGGTGCGCGAACGTGCCGACAGCGCCCGACAGCTTGCCGACCGTCACCGTCTTGCGGGCGCGCCGAATGCGCTCGACGTCGCGCTCGAGTTCGGCGTACCACACCGCCAGTTTGAGCCCGAACGTCATCGGCTCCGCGTGCACGCCGTGCGTGCGCCCGATCATCGGCGTGTGCCGGTGTTGTTCGGCGCGGCCCCGCACCGCCGGCATGAGGCCGGCAAGGTCCTGGAGTATCAGGTCGCATGCCTCCCGCATCTGCAGCGCCTGAGCGGTATCGACAACGTCAGATGAGGTCAGGCCGAAGTGCAGCCACCGGGCCGAGGCGCCGACGTGTTCGGCGACGGCGGTCGTGAACGCGATGACGTCGTGCTGGCTGACCTGCTCGATTTCTTCGATCCGCGCAATCTCGAAGCGGGAGCGCTCGCGGATGTCGCGTGCGGCGTCGTGGGGCACGATTCCCGCCCGGGCCAGCGCGTCGACCGCGGCAATCTCGACCTGCAGCCAGGTCTCGTACTTCCGCTGGTCGCTCCAGATGCGGCCCATTTCCGGCCCTGTATACCGCTCGATCATGCCAGTGACAGCTTCTCCGGAGACAATTGCAGGCCGTTGACGGCGCCAAGCACCGTCGCCGCCAGGGCGCCCTCTGCGAACAGATCTCTCGCCACACGCCTCACATCGTCGGCCGTCACGCGTTCCACGCCTTCGAGCGTCTCGTCGAGGCCGAACTGCCGGTCGAAGTAGATCTCCTGACGCGCCAGATGCGACATCCGGCTCGATGTGCTCTCCAGGTTCAGCATGAGGCTGCCCTTGAGGTGATCCTTGGCGCGCCGCAACTCCGATGCCGGCAGCAGCTCGTCCTTCAGGCCCCGAAGCTCCGAGATCACCAGCGTGATCAGCTCCTCGACGACACCGTTGGCGCACCCGGCATAGATGGTCATGGATCCGGCGTCGCGGTACGCGCTCAGTCCACTGAACACCGCATACGCGAGGCCGCGTTTCTCGCGGATGTTCTGAAACAGCCGGGAGCTCATCGACCCGCCGAGCACGGTGTTCAGCACGTAGCTCGTGTACCGGTCGGCATGATCTTGCTGATAGCTGCTCGTCCCGAGGCACACGTGGCTCTGCTCGAGCTCCTTGTTGCGGACGAGGACGCTGGGCACCACGCGCGGCGGCTGTTCCGCCGGAGGAAGACTCGTGGACGGGAGCCCTTCGAAAAACCGGGCGATCAAGTCACGCACCTGCTGGTGCTCGATGTTGCCGACGGCCGACACGATGAGATTCGGCGAGGTGTATGCGTCGGCGAAGTAGCGACGCAGGCTTCCGGCGGTCAGCGACTCCACCGTGTCCCTGCTGCCGAGAATGGGCCGCCCGAGCGGATGATTGCGCCAGAAACGCTCGGTGAACAGCTCGTGGACGAGGTCGTCGGGCGTATCCTCGACCATCTTGATTTCTTCGAGGACCACGTTTTTCTCCCGCTCGATGTCGCCGGCGGCGAACGCCGGCCGCATCACGATGTCGGAGAGTACATCGACGGCGAGCGGCAGATGCTCATCGAGCACCTTGATGTAGTAACTCGCGTATTCCTTCGCCGTAAACGCATCCATCTGGCCGCCTATGGAGTCGATGGTCTGCGCGATGTCCTCCGCGCTGCGCGTGGCGGTCCCCTTGAACAGCATGTGCTCCACGAAATGGGCGATGCCGCTCTGCTCCGCGGGCTCGTGGCGCGAGCCGCGCGTGAGCCACACACCAATGCTCACCGACCGCACGGCCGGCATGCGCTCGGTGACGAGCCGGAGACCGTTGGGGAGCACGTCGCGAACGATCGTTGGTTCCGCCACAGATGTTCAGGATTCAGTAGTGACCACGTGGTCGCCGGGCCGCGTCCGCCGCAGGTCCGGAGCATGACAGCTCGCTGCAAACCATTGACAGACAGGGAATTAGAAGAACCACGTCATGATACCACGAAGCAGTCCGCGCCGAGGCGCCGTGTCACGACTGGTACAATCGAATGCTCGCATCTTCCACGAAATGCGAGAGATAGCATGAGTCGTCCATCGCGGGACCTGGCGGAGCTCGAGCTCGGAGAGCTGGAAGCGGAACTCGACGCACGGGGCGTCGAGCCGTTCCACGCGCGCCAGCTCTACCGCTGGATCTACAAGCGCGGCATCACGGACGTCGACCGGATGACCGACCTTGCGCGCACGCTCCGCGAGATGGTGAAGGTCGAGTTCGCCTTGACGACGCCGCACGTGGTGAGTGACGAGTGTTCGGTCGACGGAACCCGAAAGTTCCTGCTCGAGCTGGCCGATGGACGCCGTATCGAAGCAGTGTTCATTCCGGATACGCCGGCGATGACGTTCTGCCTCTCGACACAGGTCGGATGCGCGATGTCATGCGGCTTCTGCCTCACGGGCAGGATGGGGCTGGTTCGCCATCTGACCGCTGGAGAGATTGCGGGGCAGGTGCGCGTGCTTGCGGCGGCAACCGGAATGCTCGACCAGACGTTCAACATCGTCCTGATGGGAATGGGCGAGCCGCTGCACAACTACGACAACACGATGAAGGCGCTTCGCATGCTCCACTCGGCGCATGGCCTTGCCGTTTCGCCTCGACGCGTCACGTTGTCAACGGTCGGTATCGTTCCAGGCCTCGAGCGCCTGGCCCGCGAAGAGCTGATGCCAAACCTCGCGGTGTCGCTCCACGCCACCACCGAGGAACAGCGGACGGAACTCGTGCCGCCGAACCGCAAGTATCCGCTCGCGACGATTCTCGAGACCTGCCGGCGCTTTCCCCTCAAGAAGCGCAGCCGCATCACGTTCGAATACGTGATGCTCGCGGGAGTGAACGATACGCCAGAGGACGCGCGCCGCCTGGTGAAGCTGCTGGCTGGCATCAAGTCGAAGGTCAATCTCATTCCGCTCAATCCCGCACCGGCCATTCCGTACGAGCGTCCGTCCGACGAAACGGTGAACAGGTTTGCCCAGATTCTCGCAGTCGGCCATCTTACTGTCTCTGTCCGCAAGAGCCGCGGACGCGACATTCGCGCCGCGTGCGGTCAGTTGATCGTCGAGGGCGGCTCGAAGAAGTCGGCGGCGCAGCAATTGGCGGTGCTCATGCGGTAGAACCGGCGTCACAATCTCGAATCCCTGAGCTCGCCTGAGCTCAGTTGTGTTGGTGATGGATGAATCCCGATTCCGGTGGCCGGACCGCACTGCGAGGGCTCGAGTGGCCGCAGCACGCCAGCTCCGTGAGCTGGCGGATTCCCTCAGCCTTCTCGCGCGGTCAGGCGATCCGTGTCGGCCTGACCTCCATAGGGCTTCATCATCACCAACACAACCGATCTCCCGTGTAGGCCTGCGAGGTCATCGGGTTATGAAACAGCCTTTAGTCATTCCGGACCAGCCTGATGCAGCTCTGCTCTCGAGTCGTCCATCACGCGCACGTCGACCCATTCGTTCCGCCGGCGCCTGACGTTCAGCCGGAGCTTGAGATAGTTCTCTGTCACCACCGACTGCCCATCGTCAACGGTCAAAGCGCGAGTGACGCGGCCGACCTGTGACTGCCTAAAGCGCCGGGTCATCTGCTCGCCCACCGCGCGAATCTGCCGCGCGCGCTCACGGATTTCTGCTCCCTCCACCTTCGGACGCAGCCGCGACGCGGCCGTGCCGGGACGATCGGAATACGGAAACACGTGGAGATAGGTGAGCGGGATCTGCCCGAGCGCCTCCAG
>JBOGIR010000168.1:0-2196 GCA_050742335.1 Vicinamibacterales bacterium
GTCTCGTGAAGATCGCCAAGGGCGCCAGGAGCGCGCACAACTACTCGCAGTGCGACTCGCTGCTCATCGGCGACAGGTGTGGCGCGCACACGTTCCCGTACCTGGAGATCAAGAACAGCACCGCCAAAGTCGAGCACGAAGCGTCGACGTCGAAGATCGGCGAGGACCAGATCTTCTACTGCCGGCAGCGCGGGCTGTCGGCCGAGGATGCCGTGAACTTGATTGTCAGCGGCTTCTGCAGGGAAGTGTTCCGGCAGCTGCCGATGGAGTTCGCCGTCGAGGCGCAGAAGCTGCTGAGCATCAGCCTCGAGGGGAGCGTGGGGTGAGGGCCAAGTAGGAAGTGGAAAGTGGAAAGTGAAACGTCAAGGGGATTGATGCTTACAGTTCGAAATCTTCACGCGCGAGTGGCAGGCCGGGAGATTCTTCGCGGAGTCGATCTTTCGATGAACCACGGCGAGGTCCACGCCATCATGGGGCCCAATGGCTCGGGCAAGAGCACGCTGGCCCGCGTGTTGTCGGGCCATCCGGAATACGAAGTGACCGAGGGCGAGGTCCTCTTCGAAGGCGAGAACCTGCTCGAGATGGCTCCGGAGGAACGGGCTCGCGCCGGCGTCTTCATGGCGTTTCAGTATCCCGTCGAGATTCCTGGCGTCAACAACGCCTATTTTCTGAAAGCGGCGCTGAACACCATGCGGAAGCATCGCGGCGAAGAGGAGCTCGACGCGATGGAGTTCATGGCGCTCGTTCGCGACCGGATGAAGGAGCTCGGCGTGGACGAGACGTTCCTGAACCGGCCGGTCAACGAAGGGTTCTCGGGCGGTGAGAAGAAGCGCAACGAAATTTTCCAGATGGCGGTGCTCGAACCGAAGCTGGGCGTGCTCGACGAAACCGACTCGGGGCTGGACATCGATGCCTTGAAGGTCGTGGCGCACGGCGTCGAGGCGATGCGCAACGCCGATCGGTCGTTCCTGGTGGTGACGCACTACCAGCGCCTCCTCAACTACATCGTGCCCGACGAGGTCCACGTATTGAGCGATGGTCGCATCGTCCGGTCGGGAGGCAGGGAGCTGGCGCTCGAGCTCGAGGACAAGGGATACGGGTGGCTCGAAGAGCCGCAACTGAAATGACGCATTCATTGGAGCAGTACAAACAGGCGTTCGCGAGCACGCGCCAGCGGCGTCCGCCTGGCGAACCCCCGAGTCTCGCCCGCACGCGCGAGGACGCGCTGAGCCGGTTTCTGGCGCTCGGGTTCCCGACCACGCGCGATGAAGAATGGCGATTCACGAGCGTGGCGCCGATTGCGGATCACGTGTTTACGCTGGCGGCCGGGGCGTCACCGGATGCGAGCCACCGCGATCTCGTTCCACTGCGCCTGCCTGACGTGTTCGGCGCTGAGCTGGTCTTCGTGGACGGCCGTTACGCACCGGCGCTGTCGAACGGTGACGCGCTGCCGAAGGGTGTGCGTGCGGGAAGCCTGGCCGCCTACGTCGCCGGTCACGCCGACGGGGCCCAGTCACATCTGACGCGGGTGGCGCCGTTCGACCGGCGGGCGTTCGTGGCGTTGAACACGGCGTTGTTCACCGACGGCGCCTATATTCACGTCCCGGCGCACACCGTGCTGGAACGGCCGATTCACGTGCTGTTCATCTCGACCGGTGCGACCAACGGCCACTCCGCGATGTCGCACCCTCGCGTGCTCGTGGTGCTCGATGACGACAGCCAGGCGGCCGTCGTCGAGAGCTACGCCGGTCCCGATGGTGCGCGCTACTTCACCAACGTCGTCACGGAGATCGCGCTCGGCGACCACGCCGTGCTCGATCACTACAAGCTGCAGCACGAGAGCACGGAGGCGTATCACGTCGGCGCGATCTTCGTGAAGGCCGGACGGAGCGCGAATTGCGCGTCGCACTCGATCAGCCTTGGCGGGTCGCTCGTCCGCAACGACGTGGTCGCGGTGCTGGACGGCGAAGGCGTGGAGTGCACGCTGAACGGGCTGTATCTGGCGGACGGCCGGCGGCTCGTCGACAACCACACGACCATCGATCACGCGATGCCGCACTGCGGCAGCCGGGAGATCTACAAGGGGATTCTTGCCGATCGCGCCCGCGGTGTCTTCAACGGCAAGATCATCGTCAGGCCGGACGCGCAGAAGACGGATGCCAAGCAGACCAACCGCGCGCTGCTGCTGTCCGAGGA
>JBOGIR010000169.1:0-6461 GCA_050742335.1 Vicinamibacterales bacterium
TTCGGCGGCCCGCCGTAGCTTCAGCGAAGGCGGGAACCGGGATTCGCGACTGACGATTCAACCGAGTTCTGGGGTTCAGGGTGGGCGAAACAGATCGATGACCTTGACGCCCGCCCTCTCGAAGTCCGTGCGATTCCGCGTGGCGATCGTCAGCCCGTGGACGAGTGCTGTGGCAGCGATGAGGCTATCCTTGATGGGCATGGCGCGGCCGGACTTGCGGAGCGAGGCGAGCAGCTCCGCCCAGCGAAGACCGGTCTCGGCCTCCCACGGCAGGCAGTGAAGCTGTTGAATGCCGGCTTCGAACCACTGCTGGAGTCTGGATCGCCGCTTGCCTTTTGGCAGCAGAAGAATGCCGAACCGGACCTCCCCGAGGATGACGGGATCGACGGCAATCTCCGCTTCGAATCGCCTGAGCCACTCAACGACATGCCGGCTCGGCTCAACCCGCGTGGGTTCGCTCAGGACGTTCGCATCGACGAGAAACCTCACAGAGTGTCCGTGGATTCGGACTCAATGGGGATGAAGAAGTCCTTCTCCGGGCACGCGAGGAGCCAGTCCACAACGCCCTCGTTGGGTCGCCTGCTGCGCCGCACGAGGCGGTACTCGCCGCGGTCGAGTCGTTCGACGTCGAACTCTTGTCCGGCTTCGATCTGGTCCTGCTGCCGCAGTTCGGCCGGCAATACGATCTGGCCCTTGGAGGAGACCCTCGTTCTCATTCAAGTAAGATATCGTCTTACACGTGCATGATCAAGAGCGACGTCGGCGGTATAGCGGTCCAGAAGCCGGAGTGTTGAAATGGGCCGCTCGATGATCGCCGCAGCCGGATATGTCGTCGTCATCGCTGCCGTGCTGGCCATGATCTGGACGATGCAGCGCCGGCTCATGTACTTCCCAACTGGTGACGTGCCAGCGCCCGGGGACCTCGGCCTGACCGAAGTCGAGCTGGTGACGTTCGAGACGACCGACGGGCTCGGGCTGAGCGGCTGGTTCTTCGCGGTATCCGGACCATCGCCGCACGTCACCGTTCTCGTCTTCAACGGAAACGCCGGCAATCGATCGCACCGGGCTCCCTTGGCAGTGGTGCTCCATCGGCACGGATTGCAGGTGCTGCTCGTCGATTATCGGGGCTACGGCGGCAATCCCGGGGCGCCGTCGGAGAACGGGCTGGCCGCCGACGGCCGGGCCGCCCGCGCGTACCTGGCCGGTCGCCCCGACGTCGATCTGTCGCGGCTGGTGTACTTCGGCGAGTCGCTCGGAACGGCAGTCGCGGTCGGCCTTGCCGTCGAACATCCACCCGCTGCCCTCGTCCTGCGATCGCCGTTCACCTCGATGGTCGATCTGGGACAGCATCACTATCCGTTTCTGCCGGTGCGTCTTCTGCTCCGGGACCGGTTCTCAGCCATCGATCAGATTCAGCGGATCCGAGTACCGCTGCTCGTCATCGTTGGCGGCCAGGACCAAGTCGTACCGATCGGAAACAGTAGGCGCTTGTATGAGGCTGCGACGGCGCCCAAGACACTCCTCGTAGTTCCCAACGCCGATCACAACGACTACGAGTTGCTCGCGGGAGACGAGATGATCCAGGCGATTGTCCGGTTCCTTCAGCCGCTCCGCGGCTGACGCGTCACGAGCGCCGGAAAGTCCTTGCCGCGTGGCTTGGACCGCCATACGGCCCCCAACGTCTCGTATAATCGGCGGCGGAACAGGTGTCCTGAGCCCTGGCACCAGCATCGCCCTGACTGAGCCTTGAAGGAGGCGTCCAATGCAGGTCCCGCTCTTGAGGGTTGCGCTCGCGACCGCCGTCATCCTCGGACTGGCGATCCCCGGACAGGCCGAAATCAGGCGGCTCGTGGTGGACCGCACCGAGACGCTCGGCCCCGACGGCTACCAACGGCTCACCGGCCGGGCGTACGGCGAAGTCGACCCCAGGCTCCCGCTGAACGCCATCATTACCGATCTCGAATTCGCACCGCGCAACGAGCGCGGGATGGTGGAATACGTCGCGACGTTCACCATCCTCAAGCCGGCCGACATGACCAAGGCCAGCGGCGTGCTGCTGTATTTCGTCCCGAACCGCGGCCGAATCAACCTGACCGGCAGCGGCTTCCTCGCCGATGCCCGAAAGCAGGGCCACGTGATCGTCGCCAGCGGCTGGCAGGGAGATCTCGAGCCCGGCAGTGGCGTAGAGACGCTGTCGGTGCCGGTTGCCAGAAAACCCGATGGGTCGAGCATCACCGGGCGCGTGCTCGCCCGCTTCAGCGACATGCCCGCGCATGCGACCACGCTCCCCGTTCTTCGCGGCGGCGCCGCCGGAACCGCCGATCCGGACACGCTCGACACGTCGAAAGCCACCCTGACCCGCCGGGCGTCGGAAGGGAGCGCCGTCGTTCCTCTGCGCAGCACGGACTGGTCCTTCGCGGATTGCAGCACGACGCCGTTTCCCGGCACACCAGACCCGAGGAAGATCTGCGTGAAGGGCGGGTTCAATCCAGCGTACGTGTACGAGCTCACCTACACGGCCAAGGACCCGAAGGTGCACGGACTCGGGTTCGCCGCAACTCGCGATCTGAATTCGTACTTGCGCCATGGAACCCGTGACGCGACCGGCGCCCCCAACGTCCTGGCCGGGCGGATCTCGTGGGCCGTCAGTCAGGGGAACTCACAGTCCGGCACCTTCCTTCGCAGCTTCATTCATCTGGGCTTCAATCAGGACGAAGTCGGCCGAATTGTCTTCGACGGCAGCAACCCGAATATTGCGTCTCGCCTCCTGGCCATGAACATCCGATTCGCGGCACCGAGTGGAGCGGCCGGGATGTACGAAGCTGGGAGCGATGGCGTCCTCTGGTGGGGCGAGTACGCGGACCAGGCCCGGAGCCGTCCCTCGGCGAGCCTGCTCGATCGCTGTCGGGCTACGGATACCTGTCCCAAGATTGTGGAGACCTTCGGTTCCTCGGAGTTCTACAATCTGCGTGCCTCTCCGATGCTGGTGGGACCCGGGGCGGACCGCGATATTCCTCTGCCGGCCAACGTGCGACGCTACTACTTCCCGGGTGCTCGGCACGGCGGCGGGCCGGGCGGCTTCGATCCCGCGCCGGAAGAGGACGACTGCTGCCAGTTGGCGCCGAATCCGAACCCGTCCAGCGACACGATGCGGGCGCTGCAGACGGCGCTCGTGGAGTGGGTCGTGAAGGGCACCCTGCCTCCACCGAGTCAGTATCCTCGTCTCGATCGGGGAGAGCTGGTGTCGCCGACGCAGGCCGCGATGGGATTCCCGACGATCCCCGGCGTGCCGCTGCCGGACGGCGTGCTCACGCCGCTGTATGACTATGACTTCGGACCGGAATTCAATTATCCCGACGTCTCTGGCGTCATCGCGATTCAGCCTCCCCCGATCCGTCAGACGCTCCCCACGCTGGTCCCGCGAGTGGGCGACGACGGGAACGAGACGACCGGGGTGGCGAGTGTGCTCCACCAGGTGCCTCTCGGAACGTACACGGGCTGGAACACGGTAGCCAGCGGCTTCTACAAGGGCCAGATTCGGACCAACGCCGGATCCGTCATCCCCTTCGCGCGGACCAGGGCGGAGCGGGTTGCCGCCGGTGATCCGCGGCCATCGCTCGAGGAACGCTACGGGACCCACGCGAACTACGTCGCGAAAGTGCGCGCCGCCGCGGAACGGCTCATACGCGGACGATACCTGCTCCAGGACGACGCCGACCGTCTGATCGCTCAGGCCGAAGCCAGCAAGGTTCTGAAATAGGATCGCGACGACCTGCACGGCGGCATCCTCCAGCGCGAGGATCGCGGCACCTGACCGGGCTGCATCGGCTTCAGAAACTCCTCGTTCTGCCACCGTGAGGAATCGATCGATGTCTGCGGGGGCGGCACAGCCGCACGTATGCGAGTTCCGCTTCTATGAGGAGTTGAACGACTACCTGCCAGCCGAGCGTCGCAAGCGCAGCTTCACGAGGGTCGTGACCGGCACGCCCTCGGTGAAGGACGCGATCGAGGCGCTCGGGGTGCCTCACACGGATATCGATCTCATTCTGGTCAACGGCCGGTCGGTGCGATGGGACTGCAAGCTGCGGGGAGGCGAGCGCATCGCCGTATACCCGATGTTCGAACGATTCGACATCACGCCCCTCCTGCGGCTGCGGCCGAAGCCGCTGCGCGAGCCGCGTTTCGTCGCCGACGTACATCTCGGCACGCTCGCTCGCTATCTGCGCCTCCTCGGGTTCGACACGCGGTACGGCAATGACCTGACCGACGCCGAGCTCGCACTGCTCACCGCCCATGGGCGACGCGTGCTTCTCACGCGCGATGTCGGTCTGCTCAAGCGCAAGTCGGTTGTGCGGGGACACTGGCTGCGATCTCGGGATCCCGAGGAACAGCTCGAGGAAGTCGTTGCCGCCTTGCAGTTGCAACGGGCGCTGCGTCCCTTCACGCGTTGCATGGGCTGCAACGGCTGTCTGGCGCCGATCGTTCGCTTGGCGGTGCGCGGAGCGGTTCCCGATCGCGTGTACCGCCGCTTCCGTGCGTTCGTTCGTTGCCGGCGCTGCCGGCGGATCTACTGGCGTGGCACGCACTTCCAGCGCCTGCAGCGCCTGGTCGCCAAGATGCGCTCGGTGCAGGCTGTACCTCGCAGCCTCTGCGGGTAGGCCTACTCGAGCAGCCGCGGGTCGATCGCGTGCTCGCTGACCTGAGTGATGGACAGGCGCGTGGCGTCCGGGTGGGGTGGGATTCAGCAGCACGTTCATGGTCTCCGGAACAACGGCAGACGACACCTGCAGGAGAACGGCAGCTCTCACGCATCACCCTGGACCTCGGTTGTCACTCCCGCGTGGCACTCTGACTCCGCATGAACAAGCCCCTCAAACCCGGCGACGAACTCCGCTGCCCACACTGCCGCCGCTGGCACCCGGTGATCATCGCCAACGGACGGGGCGACTGGATTGGCTGGGTCGAGCTGGCGACCGAGCCAACCGATGAGACGGGAACCCGCATGACAGCCAAGGTCATCCACGATGTGGGTGCCGATATCATCGGCATCGTCGAAGCGGAGAATCGCCCGTCCCTCGTGCGCTTCAACACTGAGCTCCTCAGCGGGCTCTATGGCCATGTGATGCTCGTGGACGGCAACGACGAACGCGACATCGACGTCGCCATCATGTCTCGCAGCGGCTTCAGTATCGAGTCGATTCGTTCCAACGTCGACGCCGTTGATGCGGTTGGCACCGTGTTTAGTCGGGACTGCCCACAGTACGAGGTGCGCACGCCAAACGGCACCACCGTGCACGTCCTAGTGAACCACTTCAAGTCCCAGTCCGGAGGGGGTGGCGCAAAGCGTCAACGCCAGGCCGCCGAAGTCCGCCGGATAGTGGACGGTCTAGTACAGCAGGGCCACCACGTTGTCGTGCTGGGCGACCTGAACGAAGGGCCGCCGGCGGTTGGCAGCCAAGCGCCCAACCTGAGCAGCCTCTTCGATAACAACAGCCCCCTGGTCGACTGCTACTCGCTGCCGGGATTCGATATCGGGAACCGACCGGGGACCTACGATTCTTGCGGATTGCGTAACCGGTTCGACTACATCCTGATCTCCCAGAGTCTGATGCCCTTGTTCACCGGTGGAGGCGTGTTCCGGAAAGGGCTGTGGGGCGACCGCGTGACCCGACCCACCGCGTGGGAGACCTACCCCGAGATAGACAACGCGTCGGAGCAGGCGTCGGATCACGGGGCGGTGTTTGTCGATCTCACGATCTAGGGGCAGCGGTCTATCCCAGGGCTTCGCTTCGCGGGACACGCTGCGTGTGTCAGCGGCTAACTTCGGGGACCATGGCCACCACCATCCAAAACGCCTGCGATTCCCTGTAGAATCCGCCTGACCTCAAAATCCTGATGGCGCTGGCCCCTGGCACGCGGCTCGGCCCCTACGCGATCACCGCCTCGATTGGTGCAGGCGGCATGGGTGAAGTCTACAAGGCGACGGATACGCGCCTTGACCGCACCGTCGCGGTCAAAGTCCTCCCCGAGCACGTCGCCAGTGATCCTGCGCTGAAGCAGCGGTTCGAGCGCGAGGCCAAGACGCTCGCTGCCCTCAGCCATCCGCACATTTGTCCGGTCTTCGATGTCGGCAGCCAGAACGGCATCGACTTCCTGGTGATGGAGTATCTGGAAGGTGAGACGCTTGAGCAGCGGCTGAAGAAAGGCGCGCTGCCGCTCGACCAGGCGCTGCATATCGCCATTCAGATCGCCGACGCCCTGGCGGCTGCCCACCGCGCCGGTATCGTCCATCGCGATCTGAAACCCGGCAACGTCATGCTCACGAAATCGGGTGCGAAGCTGCTCGATTTCGGGCTGGCGAAGACCGGCGCCTCAGCTGTGGTGGACAACCTTTCGATGCTGCCGACGACGCCGCCCGGGCTCACACAACAGGGTGCGATCCTCGGCACGCTGCACTACAT
>JBOGIR010000170.1:0-7994 GCA_050742335.1 Vicinamibacterales bacterium
GGATGAGATCTTCCGGCGCCACGATCCAGAGCGGATGCCCGTCCACCTCAACGAGACGCCGCCGTCCGAATTCCTCGAGACGATACGCCGTGTCCTTCCGGACGACGAAATCCACCTTCACGATCGCGTCGCGGTGTATCACGTTGAAAAGGGTCCGGCGCGAGATGGCGGCGCGGAGTGTCTCGACCTCGGCCCCGAACTCGTCGCCGAGCGCGGCGGCGAGCCGCGTGGCATCGGCCGGCTCCAGTTGCACGACCACGTCGATATCCCTTGTCATGCGCGGGTGGCCGTAATGACCCGCCGCAATCGACCCGGTGATCATGTACGGGATTCGAGCCGCATCGAGTCGGCCCGTGACGAGCTTCAGGATGGACAATTGATCCTGAGGCGGGTCGCTCACGACGCGAGTGTACCACCCCACTCGGGCCTACTGCCTACTGCCTACTGTGAACTGTTAACGCGCCAGGGGATCCGGTCGCATCTGGAACTTGTAGACCTTCGGCTTCGTTCCCTTGCCTCCTTCGAGGTGCCACGGCGTCCGGTTGGCGGAGGTCGTCCACAGGCCGCGGCCCTTCCAGCCGGCCCGCGGATCGTCGATGCGGCCGTCGATCTGCTTCACGAAGAAGCCCATCGGGTACGGCACGCGTGCGACGGCCCACTTGCCGTTCTGCAGGACGAGCAGCGCGTCCGAGAGGTTGCCCGTGGCGATTGGAACGTTCTTCCCGGCGCCGAGCGTGTCGTACTTGTCCACCCAGTTGTAGTAATTGGAGTCGGCGGCGCCCGATTCCGGGTTGCCCTTGAAGTTCGGGCCGGGCATCGTGGAGAATGACCAGCCCTCCCGGCAGTGCTTGCCGGTGGCGTTCGGGCCGTTCAGCGGCGCCTTGCACTTGCGCCGATCGAAGCTGGCATAGTGGCCGCTGGCGAGCACGGTCCAGACGACGCCGTTGGCGTCGACATCCATGCCACGCGGCTGGTACACGTGCTGGCCCGGTACCTGGCCGTACGGCACCTCGTAGATTTCCGCGAGCGTCGTTGCCGGCGGATTCGATCCGAGCGCGACTCGGATGACCGCACCCGGGAATTCATTGGCGTCGCCCCACACCACCCCGTCGACCGGGCTGACCGCGATCGCGTAGAAGCTCGTATCAATCCGCTTGTCCTTGGCCGGATCGACCGGAGCGTCCGGCTCCACCCACGCGTCCTGCTTGCCGTTGCCGTTGGTATCAAGGATGAGCGGCGCCCAGCCTTGGGCCTTCTGCGGATCGCGAGTTTCGTCCAGCACCTTCGTATTGACCCAGCCCACGACGCCGCCGTTCCCCGACCAGATCGTGTTGTTGGCGTCGTGCGCGAAGTTCAGGTGGAACGTGCCGAAGCAGGTGTCAACGGCGGTCCACTGCTTCGTCTGCTGGTCGTACACGGTGTACTGCCTGCCGCTGTTGTTGAGCGGGAAGTGCTTGGCCGACGGATGGGTCGAGCCCTCCTTGCAGAACGCCGGCTGGGCGGCCGGCGCGCGAGTGCGCGAGGTGTTCCACAGCCGTCCCTTCTGATCCATGACGTTGCTGTGGGCGATGACCCGGCTGCTCCAGTAGATTTCCTCGCCCCAGTACGGCGACGGGACGCCGATCTTCGACGGCTGTGGCAGGAGCTTCTCGTCGATCACCGGGATCTTCACCTGCGAGAACTTGTGCTGCATCGGATCGAGGATCGTCATGTTGTCCGAGCTGTTCTCGTGCACGCCAAACACCGGCCCGTTGGCGTTGATGGTCGGGTTGCGCTTGTCGCTCGCCACCGCGTCGTGGAAATACTCACGATCGGTCGCCCAGTCCCACACCGTCACGACGAAATTGCGCTCGACGCCCTGTGGACGGGACGGCGCCTGCTGCGGGATTTCGCCGCCGGCAATCCGGTCGGTCCAGTCGGCGAACATCTTCAGCACGCGCTCGCGGCCGAACCGATTCGTATTCGCATACATGCCGGCGCCGCCGTCGATGCCGACCTGCAGCCGGTGATTCCAGGCCTCCACCGAGGTCCCGAACTTGCCCAAGGTCTGCGGCATCTCCCGCGTCGCCTTGTTGCCCATCTGGTGGCACGGGGTGCAGGTGGACGTCTTGATGTTGTTGATCCACATCGCCTGGCTGCGCATGGCCTCGGAAATCCCGTTCCCCTTGACGCCCGTCCCGGGGAACTCGCTCTTGTCGGGCGGCTGGACCAGCGCGTACCAGTAATTGGCCGGGTAGTATTCGGCCGCGGCACGCGGGTTGGGCGCCAGCGTGGCCGCGAGATTCACGGTGCGTCCCGGCGCGCTCGTGACCTTCGCCGAGTCCACCAGGCCGTAGCCGCGGACCCACACGTTGTAGGTGCCCTTCGGCAGATCCGGTACCACGTAGCGGCCGCGATCGTCGGTCACCACGATCCGCGCCATCTTCGTGGGCAGGTCGGTGGTCTCCGCGATCACCCAGACGCCAGCCTCCGGACCCTTCGTGCTCGTTACGACGCCGCCGATGTCGTCGCTATCGATGCGGGGGGTGTCGCCGCCTTGCGCTGCGGTGTTCGACATCGACAGCGCAACGAGCGCCGCCAGCGCAACGCCCAGTATTCCCAGGGAGAAGGTCTTCCTCATCGTGGCTGCCTCCTAATGTCCTAGTCCTAGTACGATCCGCGATTTTAGCTCGTAACCGGCCGAGGGCTCCAGCCTTCATCTCGGCAGATCTCTGCGACTCTCTGCGACAAGCCGTGCCTCCGCGTCTCCGTGGCCCGTGGAGGCGTTCTCCGCTGGTTGGACCGCTATACGGTCCCGCACGCGAATTTTGTACTCGTTGTGGACCGTATAGTGGTCCTGGGCGCGCGGAGCGCCAAGAAGACGCTGCCAGCCAGCCAAGGGCATCCCCCAGCGGGATATCAAGGGCAGGCCCATGGCTGGCTCAAAACCGAAAGAGACGCGTCATTTTGACAGCGAACGAGCGATTCTGCAGCATGGGATAGCTGCGCGATGCGGTGTCGCGCCCGTCGCTGTAGACGACGAAGATCTCGCTGCCGGGGATGTATTCCCATCGCATGCGCGCGCTCGACGTCAGCGAACGGGAGCTTGGATTGAACTGCGTCAGTGCGCTGAATCCCAGCCGTGACGTCGGCGCCACGCCAACGCGCATGCCGGCCAGGCGCGCCGTGAAGTCGCCGTACGGCAGGCGCACCCAGTTGAGCGCGATATTCGGCTCCACGCTGAAATGCGCCGAGAACCCCGCGCGCCCGTTGTAGGTGAGCGACGTTCGAGTGCCTTCGTAAAAGGACCCATGCGAGGCTGAGAGCCTCCCCGACACTTTCCGCTGCTGACCGAGCGTGTACGATGCGGTGAGGGTCTCGTAGGTATGGCCCCCTGCGGGCACGACGACTCCTGGCGAAATGACGAAGTCGAGCGGGAGCCGCTCGTACTGCCGCGTGGCGATCACGACGACTTCGTCACTGCTGTTGAATTCCACGCCGAAAAGGCCCGAGACTACCCGATCCTCGAGCACGTCTCCCGCCGCGTCCGAGAGGTAATCGAGGTCTCCCTGCCAGGTCAGCATGCGCACGAGACGCCCTCGTCTGAGGCGCGGGCTGAAGCGGGCTGACAGCGAGTTCAGGGCGAAGTCCGTGCGCCGGACGAATCCGACTTCCGGATTGAAATTCGATCCGACGACGACGCGGTCGATCTCGAGGCCATAGCGGTCGCCGCTGTAATTGAACCGGCCGCGATAGCTCGTATCGTCGCCACGCACCCCTCGACTGCCGCTCGGGGTGCCCTGAGCACCGTCGAAGGGCACGTGCGCCGAGGACGTGCGCGCCCAGGACAGATTCGTCTGGACGTTCTCGAAGAAGCGCAGGTCGGCGTCGACACCGGCGGTCGCATTGTCACCGATACCGGACGCAGCCGGCCACCTGCCCGTCGCGATCGCCCCCACGCTGCTGCGACGGAGAATGTTGCGCCGCAACCGCAGCGCCGAGAACGTCGTCGTCACCGCGCTGGCGGACGGTTTCTCACCCGTCGTGATCGCCAGCGCGCCCACGTCGAACCGGCCTGCCTTGCCCGTGACACGGCCCCCGGCACGCACCGGCACCGACTGGCCGGCACTCAACCCGATGCGGCGGCTGAAGAACAGGATCGGATTCACCTGGGACGCGCGCTGACCCGACACGCCGCCAAAGTCGAAGATGCCCTGACCTTCGAGGAAGAAGTCGCGCTTCTCGGGAAAGAACAGGGAGAAGCGCGTCAGATTGAGCTGCTGCTCGTCCTCTTCAACCTGCGCAAAGTCGGTGTTCACCGTCAGATCCGCGGTCAGGCCGCGGGTGAGCCCGTACTTCACGTCGATGCCGGCGTTCGCGCTGACGTCGTTGCTGTACGGCACGCGCGCGGCGCGATCCGTAACCAGCGAGGACACCGCGTACGGCTTGAATTCCAGGTTGATGGATTGGGCCGGGGTCTCGAGCCCCACCAGTGTGGCGGCGACGGCCATCTCCGCCACGCCGTTGTTTCCGTAGGAGGCCGGCACGCGCGTCAGCGTGGAGGTTTCGTTCTTCGATTTCACGATGCGCCTGATGTTGATCCCCCAGGTCTGCGGCCCGGCGCTCCGATAGCGCAGCGACTTGAAGGGGATCATCATCTCGACCGCGTATCCGGCCTCGGACCGGGACGTCTTGACGTCCCAGACGGTGTTCCAGTTGACGTTGAACGTCCCGCCGGCTACAACCTGGTCGCGCAACGCTCCGAGAGGATTGGTCTGGAAGAAGAACGCGTTCCGCTGATCGAAAAACGTGTCGAGGGTGACACTGAGGGTGTCGTTGACCGACAGGATGTTTCCGTTGTCGCGGCGCAGCTCGTTGGCGGCGATGCGGTCGGCCTGGCTGTCGTAGCAGCGCGCCGCGACGTAGAGGTTGTCGTCGTCGAAGAAGATCCAAATCTCGGTCGGCTCGGTGGCCGGTACACCCTCGACCGGAATCTGCTGGATGAAACCGTCGATCGGATGAACGGTGGCGTACACCTCGTCGTCCAACCGCCCGTCGAGGCGCAGCGGCTCGTTGATGCGAACAGCACGGACCGACGCGCGGCCTCGTTCGTCGCGCGTCACTGTCTCAGGAGCGACCGGAGGCGGAGGACCCGCATCCGCAGGAGCTCCCGGCGCCTGCGCGGTCACCGGTACGACGCCGGTCGCCAGCAGCAGGGCACACACGGCCGATTGAAGTATGGAGGGGCGCTGCACGAAGGAAAGCCGCGCTAGCTCGCTCATCCGAGGTGGAGCCTCGCTAGGCTACCGCGTGAACACGTACACCGCGCCAGACTCGTCCACAGAATTATCGGCCAGATTGCCGTTGACACCGGTGGCGGCGCTGTCTTCGCCACGTGCGCCCACCGCGAGCGTACGACCGTCGCGGCTGAGCGCCACCGAGCCGCCGAACTCGTCGTAGGCCTGCGTATTCGAGCCCTTGAGGTACGCCTGTTGCGACCATGTCCCGCCGGCGCGCGCGAACAGGTAGACGGCACCGGCCTCTTCGCCCGATTCATCCTTCTGGTTGCCGTTGACGCCATGCGCGGCGCTGTCCTCGTTCTGCGCGCCGACGGCCAGCGTATTCCCGTCGCCGCTCAACGCCAGACGAACGCCGAACCAGTCGTTCTCTCCAGTGTTCGACGCTTTCACGTAGGCCTGCTGCATCCAGGTGGTCCCGTTGCGCGCGAATACCGCCGCGGCGCCGGAAGAGTGGTTCACCTTCTGGTCGACGCCGCCCACGTCGGACGGAGCATGCACAACACCGGTACACAAGCAGTCCTCGTCGATCGATCCCATGGCGAGCGTGTTGCCGTCGTCGCTCAGCGTAACGGAGACGCCCCAGGAATCGCCGCCTTCGGCATTCCACGTTTTCAGATACGCCTCGCGCGCCCACGTCGTCCCCTTGCGCGCAAAGACATACGCGGCGCCCGATCCGTTCCTCAGCGTGTCAATGGGTGCGTTGACGGTGCGGCCGGATCCGCCGTCGTCGTACACGCCGACGGCCAGCGTGTTGCCGTTGCCGTTCAGCGCCACGGAGTAGCCGAACTGGTCGCCTGGAGCGCCCATGGGCGGAGCGTCCGACTTGACGTAGGCCTGCTGTGTCCACGTGCTCCCGCTCCGGGCGTAGAGATAGACGGCACCCGCCGTGAGAGCGGACTCATCTTTCTGTGTCCCGTTGATCCCGGCGGCGCCGCCATCCTCGCTCGGTGCTCCCACCGCGAGCGTGTTGCCGTCGTCACTGAGTGCCAGCGAGAAACCGAACTGGTCGCCTTCGCCGGGCACGTCGCCCTGGCCGGCATTGCCCGTGTTCGACGCCTTGATGTAGGCCTGCTGCGTCCAGGCATTTCCGCGTCGTGTGAACACGTACACGGCGCCGGCCTGCGGGATGGAATTGTCAATCTGGTTGCCGTTCACACCCGTCGCGGCGCTCGATTCCCAGAATGCGCCCACCGCCATCGTATTGCCGTCGGTGCTCAGAGCGACGACGTTGCCGAAGTGATCGCCGTTGCCCGCGTTGGACGCTTTGACGTAGGCCTGCTGCGCCCAGGTGTTCCCGTTGCGGGTGAAGACATAGACCGCGCCGGCGTTGTAGGCGGCGTCGTTGTTCTGATCGCCGTTCGTCCCGCGCGCGTTGCTGCTCTCGTGCTGGGCGCCCACGGCGATCGTGTTGCCGTCGCCGCTCACGGCCACCGCGTTGCCGATGTGGCCGTCGAGCGCGCCCCCCTCGCCAAAGTGATCGAACATGCCGGGGTTCGACGCTTTCAGATAGGCGACTTGTCTCGGCGCGCTCGGCGAGGGTCCCTGCGCGACCGGTGCCACGACGGCAAGCGTGAGCGAACACACCATGATCGCGGCCGCGAGCAGCCTCGGGCTCATGAGCAGGCCTCCAGAAGATGAATGATAACGAATGGCGGATTGTACAAAGAACAGGCCACCGAGTCACAAGACACAGAGTGCCAAACCTTCTCTGTGCCTCCGTGTCTCCGTGGCCCGTGATCGTGCGCGATGCGCTACTGCGCCGTCGGTGCGGCCTGCCCGTAGTTCGCGTTCTGCATCACCACTTTGCCGGAGTCGGCCAGGACGACGCGCGCGCGCTCGGTCAGGTTCATATAAGGTGCGCCGCTTTTCAGCCGCCGGCCGGTGAGCGTGACCTTCGTCCCGGGCTTCACGTCATTGTTCCAGCCGGCGCGAATGAGCTGCTGCGCGCCGCCCATTTCGGCCTGCCACCGTACCGTCTTTCCATCGGTGGCCACGTCGAGCACGAGAATTGAGTGGGGGTTGACCAGCTGGGTCTCGACCACCGTTCCCGTGAGCTCCAGGACCTCTTCGATGTAGCGCCCCGCATCGCCGTGGTGCGCCCAGGCGGAGCCCGAGAGGGCCAGAGCACCGACGGCCATGCTTACCGCGAAAAATGAAGTCTTCTTCACTGTCAGACCCCTCCGTAGATGCCAACTATACCCCGTGGCTGCCTCGGCAGCAACGGCCGGCCAAATCGAACCCGGAAGTCTTTAGTCTCTAGTCTCTGGTCTTTGGACCAGCCTGCGACTGGACCAAAGACTCGAGACCAAAGACCAAAGACCACAATAATTAGTACGGCTTCGGCGGTCCCGGCCTTGCAAATCGCACCGCATCAACTGTGACGTTCGCCTGCACTGCGCTCAACTCGAAGTTCGACCGCCCGTCGAGCCACGTCATCGTCCACTTGAACGGGAACTTGATGCCGGCCACCTCGCGGAAGTCCGAGTAGTCCATCTGCACCGGCAGACGCCCGACCGGGGACGGTGTCGAGCGCACCACCCGGGTGAGCAGGCCGGTCTCTTGGTCGAAATAGAGCGTGACGAGCGCGGCGCCCTTGGTGCCCTGGATCGCCAATACCGAGCGATCGTTGATGAAGTCGGTGCTCGACCGCATGTTGGTCAGCGCCTGCTTGACGTTCGCCGGGAACAGCAGCTCAGCGTCCGCTCGGGCCGAATC
>JBOGIR010000171.1:0-6526 GCA_050742335.1 Vicinamibacterales bacterium
GGGTTGGGCGGGCTGACCGCAGGCGACGAGGGCGCTGGAGGCGGCCAGAAACAAGCGGCGCGTAACAGGCGACATCCTCACCCCTTCTTGCAAATCATTCGCAATTGGCATCATGGGAGGATGTGGGGGAGGCGTCAAGCACGGGAGAGGCAGTAGGCAATAGGCGGTAGGCAGTAGTTTGCACTTGGTGAATACGGGCCCACTGCCCACTGCTTACTGCCTACTGCCTACTGCTTAATCAGGAGCGCACAGAAATGATCAGAGTGATGGACATCGAGAGGAAGACCCGGACCGCGATTCCGGAGGGGCACGTGAGGAACATCCTCGTCCCGTCGGAGGACGGGACCAGGGTTCACGTCGCCGTCAAGGAAGTTGATCCGGGCAGGACATGTCGCGTGGCTCCCGGCGACAAGACGCAGGTCGCGTACATCCTGGAAGGGAAAGACGTCAAGGCCACCCACACGAGGGCACGCACCACTGCCGAACACATGGCTCAGCGACGCGCCGGGGTCTATGTGGAACCATCAGAGGAAGCCACCGTCACAGCTTCTGGAACGCCGCTGGTGCTTCTGCTCGTCACTGTGCCCAAGCACACGGGCAAGCCGACAGGCGACCAGTCGCCGGCTGGCTATTTCTTCGAAGAGGCGAAGCTCCGGGCGCTGATTGACGAGAAAGGGTTCCGCGAGCGGACGTTCTGGGTCAACAAGGAGACCGGCCTGTCCGGCTCCTGGGACCTGCAGCTTGGCCGCATGCACTACGGCCCGCATGCGTACTCTCCGCGGCACGTCCACCACCGCGCGAAAACCAGTGCCATCACACCGGAGCATTTCTACTTCATCGAAAAGGGCACCGGCGAAGTGAAGCACGACAGCGGCACCGTGTCGGTTGGTCCCGGCAGCCTGGTGCTCATCCCCGCTGGCGAATGGCATCAATTGATCGCCTCCGAGACCGGTTTTGATTACATCGAATTCCAGGCACCCTTCGACTTCGTCACGACCATGGATCACGATCCGCTGGGGAAGAATTGGTACATCAAGGGGACCGACGACGGAACGGGAAAGCCCAAGCTCTGGGTCCAGAGCTGACGGTCGCGCAGGCTATGAAGCCTGCGCGGGGCCGGCTAAAGCCTGCACGCTACAGGTGTTCGCATGTAGAGCGCACGCTTTAGCGTGCGCGTGGTCTGCGCGTGGCGCGTGCGCGTGCGCTAAACAGCGGCCGCCGCGCCCCACAGTTGCCGGCTGGCGATGCGCGCGCCTTCGACCATCGCTTCGAGCTTCGCCCACATCACCGTCGGATGCACGCGCCGGTTCAGCTCCTCCTGGGCAAAGCCGCAGTCGGTGCCGGCAATCAAATTCTCTCTGCCGACACACGAGGCAAAGCGGGTGAGACGCTCGGCAATGAGCTCCGGATGTTCCACCACGTTCGTGCCGTGGCTGACGACGCCGGGCACGAGAATCTTGTGTGCAGGAAGCTTCACGTCCTGCCACACCGTCCACTCGTGCTCGTGGCGTGGATTGGCCGCCTCGAGCAGGTAGGCACCTGCGTTGACTTGCAGAATCACATCGACGATTTTCCGGAGCGGCACGTCGGTGGTGTGCGGTCCCGGCCAGCTGCCCCAGCACACGTGGTACCGAATCCGATCCTGGGGGATCCCGTCGAGCGCGTGATTGAGAATCTCGACGTGGCGCGCCAGCCACCGGTGGTACTCCTCGAAGGTGGCGGGCGGGACCATGCGATCGTAGGTCACCGCGGCGCGGGCATCGTCAACCTGCAGGAGGAATCCGGCGTCGACGATGGCGCGGTACTCGGTTCGCAGCGCTTCGGCGAGCGCGACCACCAGATCGTCGTCTGTCCGGTAGTGCTCGTTCCTGCGGTCGGGAATCGCGCTCGAGGGGGCGGCGACAGGCAGGAACGCTTCATCCACGCCCGCCGCCGTTGCCGCGGCTTTGAGATTGTCGATGTCGCGCTGCAGCTCGAACAGGCCATTGTACTTGATGTCGCCGACGCACACGGCGTCGAATCGGGTGACGTTCGACCAGTCCCTGCCGTCGCCGCGACCCTCGAGCTCGTTGTAGAACTCGGGAAACCGCGCCCGATCGGCGCCGCGCGCAAACGGGTTTGCGCCCTTGACCTCGCGCATCTCGAACCCGGTGAGCCGTTTCAGCACGTAGAGCGACCAGCTCGTCGACTTGCCGAACTCTCCGTCGTTGGGGATGTCGATGCCGGCCTTCACCTGACGCGCCACGACGTCGCGGACCGCGTCTTTCAGCGTCACGTCGAAGGCCCGTTGGTCTATCGAGTCGCCTCTCTGCCGTGCGCGAGCGAACTCGAGCAGGTGCGGTGGCCGCACAAGGCTTCCCGTGTGCGTTGTGAGGATTCGATCGATGCTGCGTCTCACGGTCTTCAGAGGTGCCCGGGGAGGAGCAATCTTACCGCGGTTCTCGTGTGCGACTCGGCCGTGGTGCTGACGTGCTGATCGCGCGAAAGACAAGAAGGTGTCCGGCGAGTGCGGCGAGCACCATCACCGCCGGCAGCCAGACGAATGGAGGATACGTCACCCATACATTGAGTCGGTCGTCGCCGAAAAAGCGGAACAATGGCGTCGAGAGAATCGCAATCGCAACGACGTTGAAAAGCAGGAGGAGCCCGAGCACGTTCCACGCGCCGATCACCCGGCGTCCGGCGCGGCCGGCTGCCACGAGCCCCGCGACGACGAACGCAGAGACTCCGGTGATGATGTCGAAGTTGCGCCCCGAATAGCTCATCTGCACCGGCATCACACCTCGCTCGTACATTTCGTGCATTGCGAGCTCCAGCGGCAGGCGGAACCCCTGGAGCGCGATGAGCACCGCAATCGGTAGGCCTGTCGCCAGCCGGGTGCCGTAGCCGCTGAATGCGATTGCGCCCGCGAGCGCCGCGATCCCGACGACCAGGTACGCCAGCGGCGGGGGTGTGGCGTTCCACTGCCGGAGTACACCGCTGGCCGCGGCTATCCATGTGACACCCATCCAGGCAGCCGCCGCCAACGCGGTGACCGTCAGCGCGCGGCGTCGTCCTGAGGGCGGCTCGTCAAGACGTTTCCACGCCACGTCGACGCACCAGAGCAGCGCGGCGACGAGGGCGACAGGAATGACGATGAACGTGAGGACGACGGAATCGGTCCGCGAGTAGCCCGCCATAGCAACCAGCCAAAAAGCTTGCCCTTGATATCCCCTGCAGAACCCTTGGCTGGTCGCCAGTATCTTTTGGCGCGCTCCGCGCGCTAGGACCGCTATGCGGGGCACGACGAGTACAAAATTCACGCAACGAGCCGCATAGCGGTCCAATGGGCCGATTACGTGTCGGTTCGCCCGCGCAGCATCCGCATCAATTCGACAGGCAACGGAAAGATGATCGTGGAATTCTGTTCCGCGGCAATCTCCGTCAGCGTCTGCAGGTAGCGCAGCGTCATCGCCGCCGGCTCGCGGTCGATCACGCCGGCCGCCTGCGCCAGCTTCTCGGAGGCGATGAGCTCGCCCTCGGCGTGAATGATCTTCGCGCGTTTTTCGCGCTCGGCCTCCGCCTGACGCGCCATCGCGCGCTGCATGTCCTGCGGCAGATCCACGTGCTTCACCTCCACCGCAGACACCTTGATGCCCCATGGATCGGTCCGATTGTCGAGGATGGTCTGCAGCTGCTGGTTGAGTCGCTCGCGCTGTGCCAGCAGATCGTCGAGCTCCGCCTGCCCGAGCACGCTTCGCAACGTCGTCTGCGCAAGCTGCGACGTCGCGTACATGTAGTTTTCGACTTCCACGACCGCGCGCCGTGAATCGATCACCCGGAAATAGACGACGGCGTTCACCTTCACCGACACGTTGTCGCGCGTGATGATGTCCTGCGGCGGCACGTCGAGGACAATGGTCCGGAGGCTGATGCGCACAATCCGATCGATCGGTCTGAACACGAAGATGATGCCCGGACCTTTGGGTTGCGGCAGTAGTTTCCCGAGGCGGAAGATCACGCCCCGCTCGTACTCGTTCAGGATCTGGATCGAGCTGATCAGGTAGAAAGCAAGCACCACCACGAGGATCAACATCGGGGAGATCGTCAGGCCTTCCATGCGTCCTCTCCTTCTTGTGTCGGCGGGGCCGGTTCGACGAGCAGCGTGAGCCCGTTCACTTCAACGACGCGCACCTTGGCACGCGCCGGCAGCGGCTGGTGGCTGTATGCACTCCAGATTTCGCCGTGCACGTCGATCTGTCCCGGGCTGTCGGCCGCGAGCGGCATTCGCGTCCAGCCTTCCGAGCCAAGGAGCCCTTCGACGCCCGTGGTGGGTGGCCGCGCCTGTGCGGTGAGCGCCAGTCGGCCGAGGAACAGCACGATGGCGGCAACGGCGAGAACGGCAGGCACGATGATGCCAAGACTCACGGTGACGCCAGGCGTTTCACGAGTCATCATGATCGACCCGACGAGCAGACTGACCGTACCCCCAATACCGAGAATGCCGAAGCTCGGAACTTTCAGCTCGAGGATCAGCAAGCCGATGCCGAACAGAATCAGCAGCAGACCGGTCGTGTTGACGGGCAGAATCTGCAGCGCGAAAAACGCGAGCAGCAGCGACAGTCCGCCGACCACGCCTGGAACGATGGCGCCGGGATTCCATAATTCGATCGTGAGCCCCAGCATCCCCAGCGTCAGCAGCAGGTACGCAACCTGCGGGTGCGCAATCGCACTGAGAAACTGCTGACGTCTCGTCATGTCCACACGAACGACTTCCGCGCTTGTGGTGTCGAGCGTCGTGGTCCGGCCATCGAAGCGCTTGATCGTTCTGCCGTCCAATTGGCGGAGCACGTCGTCGAGGTTCTGTGCCGTGAAATCGATGATCGGCGGCGACGCCTGCAGCGCTTCGCGATCGGTGAACGCGCGGCTCTCCAGCACCGCCTCCGCTGAGAGCGGCACGTTGCGGCCGCGCGCCTCTGCCAGGGAGCGGACGTACGCGGCCGTGTCGGAAGCCGCCTTCTTGGCCGTTGTTTCGTCCATCTGCTGGCCGGATCCCGAGACCGGGTGGGCGGCGCCGATGTGCGTCCCGGGCGCCATCACTGCAACGTCGGCAGCAATCGTGATGACGAAGCCGGCCGAGGCGGCGCGGGCTCCCGACGGGCCGACGAACACGACCACCGGCGCACGTGAGGTGATCATCCGCGACACGATGGTTCGGGTGGAGTCGAGGAGTCCGCCCGGCGTACGAAGGATGAAGACCACCGCCTCCGCGCCGGACGTGTCGGCCTGGTCGATGGTGTCGGTCAGGTATTCAGCGGAGACCGGATGGATGATGCCGTCCAGCTCTGCCACGACGACGCGCGGCCGTTCCCCGGAGGACGACTGTGCAAGGCCAACCGCGATCTGGGCGGTAAGGAGGAGCAACGCGAGCCACACGAGACGTGTGCACGCCATGCCGCGATTGTAACGCGCCCGCCTCTTGTGGCATGTAATGCTTCTATGGTCACCTTCCGCTCGTTCCCCCTCGTCTCTCTCGCGCTGTTCTCGACAGTTCTCGCGCAGCCGCTTGCTGCGCAGGCGCCGCCGCCTGGTGGCCACGTGCACTATGCGGAGCCACAGGAACAGCAGACCGCGGCAGGTCCGCTGGCGCCGCGGCTTCAGAACCTCGGCTCCCACACGTTCACCGTGTCCACGAGGAGCCGCGAGGCCCAGCGGTTCATGAATCAGGGCCTCAATCTCGCCTATGCGTTCAATCACGCCGAGGCGCGGCGTGCGTTCCGCGAAGCGGCCAGGCTCGACCCGAATCTGGCCATGGCCTACTGGGGTCAGGCGCTCGTGCTCGGCCCGAACATCAATGCCCTGATGGAGCCCAACGAAGAGCCGCAGGCCTATGAGCTCGTGCAGAAAGCACTGTCGCTTCGGTCGCGGGCCACCGCGCGCGAGCGGGCGTACATCGACGCGCTCGCACAGCGCTATTCCGGCAGCGCGGCCGATCGCGCATCGCGCGACCAAGCGTACGCGAACGCGATGCGTACCGTGCACCGCCGGTATCCCCAGGATCTCGACGCCGCGATGTTGTACGTCGAGTCGGTCATGGATCTGCGGCCGTGGGGATACTGGCAGGGGGACGGCACACCGCACGAAGGCATCGCGGAGATTGTCGCCCTCACCGAGCAAGTGCTCGCCAGGAATGCACGCCATCCCGGCGCGGTCCATATGTACATCCACCTCGTGGAAGCCGTCGCGCCGGAGAAGGCGGAGAAGGCGGCCGATACCCTGCTCACGCTGATGCCGGCTGCCGGCCACATGGTGCACATGCCGGCCCACATCTATCAGCGTGTCGGCCGGTATGCGGACGCGATGCGCGCGAACGAACTGGCCATCGCCGCTGATGAGGACTACATCGCGCAATGTCGTGCGCAGGGCCTGTACCCGATGGCGTACTACCCGCACAACATCCACTTTCTGTGGTTCGCCGCCACGTTCGACGGTCAGGGCCGTGTGGCGATCGAGTCGGCTCGCAGTCTCGCGGCGAAGATCGATGACG
>JBOGIR010000172.1:0-2497 GCA_050742335.1 Vicinamibacterales bacterium
CTCCTTCGGCTGCGACACATCGGATTCGTGTTCCAGCGCTTTTTTCTGCTGCCGATGCTGACGGCAGCCGAAAACGTCGAACTGCCGCAGTCGGAGGCGGGTGTCCCCAAGAGCGAGCGCCGCCGGCACAGCCTCGAGCTGCTCGAATACGTCGGGCTCGCGGCGCGCGCCGATCATCGCCCGTCGGAGCTGTCAGGGGGAGAGATGCAGCGTGTTGCCATTGCGCGGGCACTCGCCAACCGCCCGCGGTTGCTCCTGGCCGATGAGCCCACGGGCGAGCTCGATGAGGCGACGGGCGAGCAGGTCGCCGCGCTGCTCGATCGCGTCAACGCCGATGGCACCGCCCTCGTCATCGTGACGCACGACACCGCGCTGGCCGGACGGGCGAGCCGGGTCCTGACGATGAAAGACGGACGCATCGACAGCGAGGCGGCGCAGTGATTGGACGGCTTGCGGTGCGCTCGCTCGTCGCGCACCCGGTGCGCAGCGCGGTGCTCGCCGCCGGATTCGGCGTGGGCGTCGCGGTGATGGCGATTCTGCTGGGGGTCGCCGACATCGTGCTGGAACAGTCGCGCGCGCCGGCGCTGGTGGGCGGAGGTGACGTGGTGATTCGGCTGGCCCCGAACGTGCCCGGGCAGCTCGTGCTGAGCGGTGCCCTCCAGTCGGATGCGCTCCGGCCTCGCGTTCGCGTGGCGTCGCCCTCGCACACGAGTGCGGTGTATCTGCTGCACAACGACCGATCGACCCGCGTGCGCGCGCGCGGCGGCATTCCAAGTCTCGAGCGGGAGCTTGGCGACCGGGAAACCGCCTCGGTTGCAGCGTGGCGCGACTCGCCAGCCGACACCACATGGACGCGAAACACCCCGGAGAAGATCCTGCGACATCTCGATCGGTTCAGCGGGATCCCTGACGCGCCGGAATGGCAGGCGTCGTGGGCCGAATGGCTGTACTTCAACGGTCGTGCACGAGATGCGCGGTTCTACCTGACCTTCATCGTAGGGCCGCCGATCGGCGAAGACCGCCGTGAGGCGAGCGTGCGGCTGCAGCTGGATCGCGGCAAAGGTATGGAGGACTACGACGAGCAACAGCCCATTACCCACGGCGCCGCACTCGCCGCGCCCGACCTGACGATCGGCGCCAGCTCGGTCCGGCTCGAAGGCACGCGGTATCGCATCCACCTCGATCTTCGCGGCGCGAACGGTCGGCGCGTCACCGGCGATCTGACACTCGAGGCCTCGCCGGGCCGTCTCTTTCCCCGCGCGGAATTCACAGGGGCGCGCGGATGGCTGACGGGATACGTCGTGCCCGTGATGTCCGGGACGCTCAGCGGCACCTTCGACGTGAACGGCGAGCGCATTTCGGTGGACGGCGTCGGCTATCACGATCACAACTGGGGATTCTGGAAGGGTATGTCGTGGCGGTGGGGCCAGGTGCAGCACGAAGACCTGTCCGTGCTGTACGGCCGGATCTTTCCCCCGCGCGAGGCTGCCGATCCCGACCGCCTGCCTGGCTTCCTGGGCGTGGTTGGTCCCAGCGGTCCGCTGGCTTACACGACCAACGTCACGATCGCCGAAACCAACGACGCGCAGGGCCAGCCGCGCACGATCACGGTGACCGGACGCGGCAACAATCTCGATCTCCAGTTGCGCTTCGACGTCGAGTCGATGGCGACGAGGCGAGGCGGTGGTTCCGTGGCTCAGGGCGCCACCGGCCTCGACACCCTCGGCAGCCGCCTCGATTTCTTCCAGCTTCGCGGCAGCTATACGGTGACGGGGCGCGCCGCCGACCGGCCGGTCAACTTCGTGGCGCCGGGGAGCGCGGAGACGTTCAGGGGCAAGTGAAAGGTTCAAAGTGTAAAGTGCAAAGTAAGTTGCAAGTATGACGAGCTACTTCGAAACTTACTTTTTACTTTGAACTTTGCACTTTGCACTTGCGGCGCAGCGTCAGCCCAGTCCCAACGCTCGTCGCGCCGCGATCTGGGCGCGGCGGCGCCGGCGATTGAGTGCGTCGAGCGTCCGCTCGAGCGGCAACATCTCCTGGACGGCACGCGCCGATTCCTGACGCCGGGCCATTTCCACGCGGAAACATTGGAAGCACAACGCGCGAGGTCGCTCCACCAGCGGATCGTCGGTCGCCGGCCTGAAACCGTATCGTGCCTCGCGCGCCTGGCAGGACGCACACAGTGGCGCCCGCGCCTGGCGCGCGCGACGGCGGGCCGGAACGGGCACCGGCTGAGGTTCGTACAATGCGAGCTGAGCGGCCATGAAACCAGTCCCTCCCTGTCTACCCACAGCATAGGGACGGGGTGTGACAGCCTGGGTCATTTGAGATTTGCGCCGGAGATCACCGGAGATCGGTTGTGCTGGTGATGATGAAGCCCTATGGAGGTCAGGCCGACGCGGATCGCCTGACCGCGCGAGAAGGCTGAGGGAATCCGCCAGCGCGGGGTCCCCACCGCGCGGACTGTGCGCGGTGGGGTGCGTCTCACGGAGCTGGC
>JBOGIR010000173.1:0-4484 GCA_050742335.1 Vicinamibacterales bacterium
CGCGTGAACTCGGTGTGCCACTCTTCGATGAGCCAGCGTTCCTCGCGCTCATTGACGACCGTACGTAGTGTCCGGCTTTCGCCGGACCCGCAACCGAGCCGTACGTAGCGTCCGGCTTTAGTCGGACCCGCGACCGAGCCGTACGTAGTGTCCGGCTTTAGCCGGACCTTCAATGCCATAATAGAAGCAGCCATGACTCGGCGGTTCCTGGCGGTGAGCGTAGGGCTTTCCACCACGGTTGCGTTGCTCGTCGGTCTCGTGGTGGCGGGCACGATGACGCCGGCGCCCGCGACCTCGGCGACGACGGTGTCCATTGCGCGTGCGGACGCGCCACCCGCGTCGCTGCCTGCCGCTGGCGCCGTCTCGTTTGCCGACATCGCGGAGCGTCTCAATCCCGCCGTCGTCAACATCGACGCGACCGTGCGTGGCGAAAGTCCTCCGCGCCGCCGCTCGCCATTTCCGAATGCGCCCGATTTGTATGAACGGCCGCAGCGCGACCCGCGCGACGCGCCGCGGCGCGGCGCGGGCACCGGGTTCATCATCGATGCCGGAGGACTCATCCTCACGAATCACCACGTCGTCGAGGGTGCCGACCGCATCACGGTGCGCCTGACCGACGGCCGGCAGATGCGCGCCGAGCCGGTGGGCTCGGATTCAGACACCGATATCGCGCTCATCAAGATCGAGGCTCCTCGGCCGTTTCCGTTTGCGCCGCTGGGCGACTCGGACGGGCTGCGGGTTGGCGAGTGGGTGCTCGCCATCGGCAACCCGCTTGCCTATGAACACACGGTCACCGTGGGCGTGGTGAGCTTCATCGGACGGAAACTGTTCGATCGATCCCTGGACCGGTACATCCAGACGGACGCCGCGATCAATTTCGGCAACAGCGGCGGGCCCCTCATCAACACGCGGGGCGAGGTCATCGGCATCAACGCCGCGATCAGTTCGAGGGCGGCCAACATCGGGTTCGCCGTCCCGATCAATCAGGCCAAGGAGATCCTGCCGCAACTGCGCGACAACGGTCATGTCTCGCGCGGGTATATCGGTGTGACGCTGCGGGATGTCGACCCCGACCTCCAGCGGTCGCTCGACTTGCCGTCGGCGCACGGCGCGCTCGTGCAGGACGTCACGCCGGGGTCCCCGGGGGAACGCGCCGGCCTCCGCACCTACGACGTCATCGTCGCCGTCGACGGCCAGCCGGTCGACAGCAACGACGCGCTCATTCAGATGATTGCCGCCCGCGCGCCAGGCTCGGTGACGACCGTACAGCTCCTGCGCGACGGCCGATCGATGACCGTCACGCTCAAGCTGGCCGAGCGCCCACAACGCGACCGCCGCGGGCCCGATCAGGCTCCGCAGCCGGTGCCTTCAATCTATCGCGGCTCACCGATTGGCATTTCCGTGAGGGATCTCGACGATGAATCTGCCGCACGGTTCAACCTGCCGGGCCGTCTGCGAGGCGTGATCGTGTCGCGCGTCGAGCCGATGAGTCCGGCCTTCGATGCCAATATCGAGCGGGGCCACGTCGTCCTCGAGGTCAACCGGCAGCCCGTCGCGGGCGTCGACGCGTATCACCGGGTGACCGCCCGCGCCAGGCCTGGCGACATCCTCACCATGTACGTCTACAAGCCCGAGCTCAATCAGCGCACGCTCGAAACCGTGAAGCTCGACGAACGTTGATCACGCCTCACGACGACCGTTCCAGGTTCGAGGTTCCGACTTCGCCATGAAACCTCGGATTCTGGTCATTGACGACGAGGCCGCCATCCGCGACTCGCTGCGAATGATTCTGGAGTACGAGCACTACGAGTTCGTCGGGGCGGCATCCGGCCCGGACGGCGTCGCCATCATCAGACGCGACGCGCCCGATCTGGTGCTGCTCGACATCAAGATGCCGGGGATGAACGGCCTCGAGACGCTCGCCGAAATTCGCAAACTGGACGAAGCGCTCCCCGTCGCGATGATCTCCGGGCACGGCACGGTTCCCGACGCCATGCAGGCCACCCGCCTCGGCGCGTTCGATTTCATCGAGAAGCCGTTCACCAGCGAGCGCGTGCTCGTCACGGTGACCAAAGGCCTCGAAGTGCGTGAGCTGCGCCAGGAGAACCGCGCGCTGAAGCTCGCGATGGAGGCCAAGTACGAGATTGTGGGCGACAGCCAGGTGCTGCGCACCGTCTTCGAATCGGTGAAACGGGCGGCCCCGACAAACGCCACGGTGCTGCTGCTCGGCGAGAGCGGAGTGGGGAAGGAGCTGGTAGCGCGGACGATCCACCGCAACAGCCCGCGCGCGGGACAGCGCTTCATCCAGGTCAATTGCGCCGCCATTCCGGAAGAATTGATCGAATCGGAACTGTTCGGCCACGAGAAGGGGTCGTTCACCGGCGCCACCGAAAAGCAGGTCGGCAAGTTCGAGCAGGCCGATCGCGGCACCATCTTCCTCGACGAAGTGGCGGACATGAGCGCGAAGACGCAGGCCAAGGTGCTGCGCGTCCTGCAGGAGCAGGAGGTCGAACGCCTCGGATCCGCTCGCACGATCAGGGTGGACGTACGGGTCATCGCGGCGACGAACCGGAATCTGGAGGAAATGATCCAACGCGGGGAGTTCCGCGAGGACCTCTACTTTCGCTTGAATGTCATTCCGATCGTCGTGCCGCCGCTGCGGGAGCGCCGCACCGACATCCCGCAGCTCGTGCAGCACTTCGTGCGCCGGATCAGCGACGAGCACAACATGAAACCCAAGCGCATCGATTCGCGCGCCATGGAGGCGCTCCAGCGCTACCGGTGGCGCGGGAACATCCGTGAGCTGCGGAATACGGTGGAGCGGGTGATGATCATGACGCCCGGCGACATCATCCGCCTCGAGGACCTGCCGCAGGACATCCGCGGCGAGGTCTCGATGGCAGTGTCCGACACAGCGCCGCCGACACCTGCATTCGCCGGCGCAGGGGTCCAGGGAGCGGCCCCGCCACCGGGAACGCTGCGCGAATTCAAGGACGCGGCCGAACGCGCCTATTTGGTGCAGAAACTGCGTGACAACAACTGGAACATCTCGAAGACGGCCGAGGTGATCGACACGCCGCGCAGCAACCTCTATAAGAAGCTCGAACAGTACGGGATCAAGCAGGAGGTGGACGGGTAGTCGTCCACACTTCTCGGTTCTCTGTTCGTGTTCAGGTTCGGTGCTCGGTTCAGGTTCGACGTGCCGGGTTCGCAGGTTCGGGTTCGCAGGTTCGCGAACTTGAACACGAACCGAGAAGAGAGAACCCAGAAGTGTGAACGGTACGTGATAATGGACCTGTCGCAGTCAACCGGACGACCGCCGGCCTTTGCGCGGGCTGCGGCCGGACAGGCTTCAGAGCCTGCCGCGCCGGAGCCGACGGCAGGGCGGGAGGAAAGTCCGACCTCCGAAGGGCAGTGCGCCGGGTAACGCCCGGGCAGGGACACCTGACGGATAGTGGCACAGAAAATATACCGCCTTTCGACTCGGCGCTGGGCGCTTCGCTCAAGGCAAGCCCACGGGGGAGGAGGCCACGAGCATGGCAGGCTCGACAGGCCTGCCCTGAGCGAGGCGCGTAGCGCCGAGTCGAAGGGTAAGGGTGAAAAGGTGCGGTAAGAGCGCACCGCGTCCGTGGCAACACGGACGGCAGGCAAAACCCCGCACGGAGCAAGACCAAATAGGGTGGCGACCGAGGACGGCCCGTCCGAAGCCACCGGGTAGGTCGCTGGAGCCCGCGAGTAACCGCGGGACTAGAGGAATGGTCGTCACGCCGGCGCGGTCGCAAGGCCGAGAAGGCGGACAGAAGTCGGCTTACAGGGTGGCTGCGACTTTTTTTGCCCGCCGGCAATCCTTTTGCTGAGATCGACGCCGTTATGGCCCACTACCTGGTAACCGGTGGCGCCGGCTTCATCGGTTCCCACCTTGCTGAAGAGCTCGTCCGCCGCGGCGAGCGCGTTCGCGTCGTCGATAGTCTCGTCACCGGCAAGCGTCAGAATCTCGCCCATCTCGCCGGAGTGGAATTCATCGAGGGCGACCTGGCGAATCTGGAGGTCGCGCGCCACGCTGTCGATGGAGTCGATTTCGTGCTCCATCAGGCGGCGATTCCATCCGTCCCGAGGTCCGTGCAAGATCCGCTGACCTCTCATGTGGCAAACGTCGACGCCACCGTGAATGTACTGATCGCCGCCCGCGACGCCGGTGTGAAGAGGCTGGTGTACGCGGGCTCCTCGTCTGCGTACGGCGACACGCCGACGTTGCCGAAAGTGGAGACGATGCCGGGGGCCCCGTTGTCGCCGTATGCGCTGCAGAAGCTGATAGGCGAGCAGTACTGTCAGATGTTCACGCAGCTCTACCGCCTCGAGACGGTGACGATTCGTTACTTCAACGTCTTCGGCCCGCGGCAGGATCCGTCCTCGCCGTACTCTGGGGTGATCTCACTGTTCATCAGCGCGCTGTGCCAGAAGCGGCCGCCGACGATATTCGGCGA
>JBOGIR010000174.1:0-2630 GCA_050742335.1 Vicinamibacterales bacterium
GCAACGAACGTGCTAGGCTATCATGGGCAGGCGCGGATTCTAGGCGCAACCCGTCGCTACGTCAACGAAATAGTCAAGCGCCGACCCTGGGGGTTGCACACCCCCGCCGAAGGTCCCGGCTACGACCTGACGGCCGGTATCGAACCGGCAACCTCTTGTCCCGCAGGGAATTAACGCGTTTTTCACTTCGACAGGCCACAGAGGCACAGAGAACACAGAACTAAGAAAGAGGAATTTCCTCTGTGCCTCGGTGTCTCTGTGGCACGTGAAGGCAAGAAAATGCATTAGCCTCGCTTGTCATGAAAGTCCTGGTGATCGGCAGTGGAGCCCGCGAACACGCGCTCGCGTGGAAACTCGCCGCTGAACGTGGTGTCACCGAGCTGCTGTGCGCGCCCGGCAATCCCGGCATGGCCGGGGTTGCACGATGCATTGCGGCGGATGTGCGCAACCCGGCGGAGCTGCTCGAGCTCGCCATGGGCAATGACGTCGATCTGACCGTGGTCGGGCCCGAGTTGCCGCTCAGTCTCGGCATCGTCGATGTCTTCACCGCGAACCGCCGGGCGATCGTCGGTCCGACGAAGGCGGCGGCCGCGCTCGAGTCGAGCAAGGCGTTTGCGAAGGACTTCATGCAACGCCGTCGCGTCCCCACGGCGCGGTTCGAGGTCTGCGATTCTGCGGCCGCGGCGCAGGCGGTGATTGCGAGCGGCACGCTCGGCTATCCCATCGTGCTCAAGGCCGACGGCCTGGCGGCTGGCAAAGGCGTGGTGATTGCGAACGACCGCGCCGAGGCCGACGCCGCTGCGCGCGTGGCGATGGTCGATCGCCACTTCGGCGCGGCGGGTGACCGTCTCGTCCTGGAGGAGTTCCTCATCGGAGAGGAGGCATCGTACTTCGTCCTCGCCGACGGCGCGACGTTCGTGTCATTGTCGTCAGCCCAGGATCACAAGCGCATCTTCGACGACGATCGCGGCCCGAACACCGGGGGCATGGGCGCGTTCTCGCCGACGCCGCGGATGACCGCGGAGGTCGAGCGCCGTGTCGAGCGCGAAATCGTGACGCCGGTGCTGGAGGGCATGGCGCACGAGGGGCGCCCGTTTCGCGGCTTCCTCTATGTCGGCCTGATGCTCACATCCGGCGGGCCGAAGGTGGTGGAGTTCAACGTCCGCCTCGGTGATCCGGAGGCGCAGGTGCTGCTACCGCGGCTCGACGAAGATCTGTCGCTGCTGCTCAGTGCGGCTGCCGGCGCCTCCCTCCCGTCGCGCCCCGCGCGGTTCCGCGCCGAGCCGCATGTCGGCGTCGTGCTGGCGGCGGGCGGCTATCCCGACACCGTGGAAACCGGCAAGGTCATCAGCGGCGTCGACGACGCGGCGAGCGTCTCCGACGCTCTGGTGTTTCACGCGGCGACCGGACGCCGCGATGGCCGGCTCGTCACCACCGGGGGCCGCGTGCTGACGGTCGTCGGTCGCGGGAGCGGCTATCGGCAGGCGATCGCCGTGGCGTACCGCGCCGCATCCCACATCCGGTTCGACGGCATGCAGTTCCGCTCCGACATCGGCCGAAAGGCGCTTCCCTCGTGAAGTACGCCGTCGTGACGTTCGGGTGTCGCGTGAATCAGGCTGACTCGCTGGTCATCGAAGACGACTTGCGCGCCGGCGGCGGCACTGCGGCTCCCGCGGAGGAGGCGGACCTCGTCATCGTCAACACCTGCTCGGTAACGGCGAGCGCCGATCAGAGCGCGCGCCAGGTGATTCGGCGCATCGCGCGCGCTAATCCAGCGGTCCGCGTGCTCGTGACGGGATGCTACGCGACGCGCCGTCCGGATGAAGTATCCGCGCTGCCAAACGTGATCCGCGTGGTCGAGAACGCCGCCAAGGACGCGCTCGTCCGCAGCGTAGCCGCGGAGATTGGCCTTGCGTCGGCGGAGCGGTTCGGTGACGGCGAGGGCCCGTGCGGCAGCACGCTCGAGCCCGGCGTCGCGGGTCGAACCGCCCTGACGCTGCGCGTGCAGACCGGGTGCGACGAGCGGTGTAGCTACTGCATCATCCCGCACACCCGCGGCGCTGGCCGGTCACGTCCGCTGGCCCAGGTGCTTGGCGACGTTCGGCAGGCCGTCGCGGCTGGCTACAAGGAAGTCGCCATCACCGGTGTGCACCTGGGCTCCTATGGTCGCGACCTGCGCGACGGCTCCTCGCTGACGGTCCTGATTCGGGCCCTTGCGGCGATGGACGAGGACGTGTTGTTTCGAATCAGCTCGCTCGAGCCGATGGACTGCACCGATGACATCGTCGACATCGTGGCGTCCTCACCGCGACTGGCGTCGCACTTCCACCTGCCGCTGCAGAATGGCTCGGACGAGATATTGCGGATGATGCAGCGGCCCTACACCGTGGCCCGCTACCGGCGCCTGGTGGAGCGCATCGCGACACTGCTTCCAGACGCGTCGGTCGGGTCCGATCTCATCGTGGGGTTCCCTGGTGAGAGTCCTGCGCATTTCGCCGAGACGCTGGAGGCGCTCGGGCAGATCCCGCTCACCTATCTCCACGTGTTTCCGTATTCCGATCGTCCCGGCACGGCCGCGTCGCGGCTGCGTCCGAAGGTGGAGGGAGCAGAAATCCGTGAGCGCGCGCGGC
>JBOGIR010000175.1:0-6209 GCA_050742335.1 Vicinamibacterales bacterium
CCCGTGTCAGCTCTCTCGCACTCATCCCTGTCCTTCCCAATCGGTGACCTCCCCAGAGGCCACCAGCTTAGGGGGACATTTCTATTTCGCTCAGGAGGGGACATTATCAATTCGCGTCAACAGGCGGTCCGCGAAACTGCGCTCGGTTCTCGCGTCAACCGGGAGGCCAGACTGAGTCGCGGCGAACCCTTGGCGAAGTGGGCCCCCGGAGTACGAGAAGATCGCAGGACTGCTGGCGCGCTGCGATATCACCAGGTAACGGAAGCCGCTGTGACGAGGCCGCGACGCTCGCGGCAGGTGTGCGAGAGCGTCCGGGTGCGCTCACTGAGGAAGAGATCACGCCATGAACCGACCAGATCCGCTCCGGGCACAATTGGTGCGCGTTCTCGATTGGAACGAGGCGCACGTGGACTTCGACAAGGCGGTCGATGGAATCCCTGCCGATCGACGTGGCGCGCGCGTGACGGGGTTCGAGCACTCGCCCTGGCAGTTGCTCGAACACATGCGCCTGGCACAGAAAGACCTCCTCGACTTCTGTATCAAGCCTGATTACGTGCACGCACTGACGTGGCCGGATGATTACTGGCCGCGTGGTCCCGCGCCTGCCGGACGTGCGTGGAACAAGAGCGTCGCGGACTTCAAGGCCGATCGCGAGAAATTGAAACAGCTCGTCGGAAGCCCCAAGGTGGATCTGTTCGCCACCGTCCCGACCGGCACAGGCCACCAGACGTACCTGCGCGCAGTTCTGCTCGTCATCGATCACACCGCGTATCACGTCGGTCAGCTCGTCGCGCTGCGGCGGGCGCTCGGGATCTGGCACTGACAGGGACGGAGCCTTCGACTGCTGCTCTCGTCGTTAGCTATCCCGGAGCTCGGTTGTGGTGGTGATGATGAAGCCCTATGGAGGTCAGGCCGACACGAGTCGCCTGACCGCGCGAGAAGGCTGAGGGAATCCGCCAGCTCACGGAGCTGGCGTGGGGCGGCCGCTCGAGCCCTCGCAGCGCGGTCCGGCCACCGGCCAGCCTCCGCCAAGGCTTCGGCGGCCCGCCGTAGCTTCAGCGAAGGCGGGAATCGGGATTCATCAGCATCACCACAACCGAGCTCGGATGGGCTCCGGGGTTAGTAGAAATCGTGCGCATCGACGGATGCGCCGCCGTCGAGCCCGTGCAGCCGCTCCGCCTTGACCGACAGCACGCCGTCCTGGTGCTGCAGCATCCCTTCGACCAGCAGGAACGGGTGGCGAAGCACCGTCATCCGCTCGCGATCGAAGAGGTCGGGGCGGATGATGACGTTTGACACTCCTGTCTCGTCCTCGAGCGTCAGGAAGACAAATCCTTTCGCGGTGCCCGGGCGCTGACGGGTAATCACCATGCCGGCGACGCGCACGCGCCGGCCATCGCGCACCTGCGGCAGATCGGACGCACGCAGCACCCCGCGCAGCGCCATGTCATCACGCCGCAGCGCCATCGGATGCGGCCCGATGGTCAGGCTGGTGCCGGCGTAGTCGGCGTGGAGACGTTCACTGTCAGTCATTGGAACGAGTGGGGACTCCAGTCTTTGGTCTTTGGTCTCTAGTCTTTGGTCTTCAGGCTCCAGGCTTTGGGCTTTGGGCTCTAGGCTCTGGGCTTTGCGACTTGTGACTTGTGCCTTGTGACTTGTAACTTGTGCTTCCTCTTCCCCCTCTTCCCCCTCCTCCCTTCCCCCTTCCTCAAACAACTCGCCCGAAGGGCGCACGGCCCTTTCGACTTGCCACAGGGCGCTGCGGCGCTCGTTGGTAAACGCATTGAGCGCGCCGATGTCGGCCAGCGTCATCAGCTCGTCGCGGCGCAGGCCGGTACGGCGCACGAGATCCTCGATCGAGGCAAACCGGCCGACCGGCGGCAGCGGCACGGTCCACTCGTGCGCGCAGGTGTTACAGAAGTACGTTCGTGTCGGGATCCGGGATCCGGGATCCGGGATCCGGCGGGATCCGGCGTTCCCGATCCCTGTTCCCTGTTCCCTGATCCCTTCTCTCACCGTCTCGATCATCGACTCATCATCGGAGCCGCATTTCGGACACTCAGGGCGGCACTCGGGCCGGCTGGTCCGGCTAACCGCCTTCGCCGAGGCGACGCCGGTCCGGCTGAAGCCGGACACTACGTACGAATGGGAGCCTTCGTCGATTGCCGGCACCACAGTTTTCGTCCTGTCGAACGCCGCACTCGCCTGGCCCACTTCCTTGCGGAGACCGTTCACGTACATGAGTCCGAGACGGATGGCGCCGTCTGCTTCAATCCGGCAGAGCCAGTCCGACCACTGCACGTCAATGGGGTGAAACCGCACGCCGCGGCGCTGCGCATCCTTCACGAGCGACGCAGGGTGATAGAACCCCATCGGCTGATTGTTGAGCAGCGCCGTGTAGAACGCCGCCGGGTAGTGCACCTTCAGATACGCGCTGGCGTAGGCCAGCAGCGCAAAACTGGCGGCGTGCGACTCCGGAAAGCCGTAGAGCGCAAACGACGTGATCGAGGTGATGATGCGCTTGGCCGTCTCGCCCGTAATCCCTTGCTTCGCCATCCCGTCGCGAAGCTGCACCTCGATCTGCTTCATCCGCTTCTCGGATCGCTTGAACCCCATGGCGCGGCGCAGCTCCTCCGCCTGCCCGCCGGTGAAGCCGGCCGCCACCATCGCCATGCGCAGCAACTGCTCCTGAAAGAGCGGCACGCCGAGCGTGCGCGCCAGCACGGGCTCGAGTGACGGGTGAAGCGGCACCACCGGCTCGCGCCCCGCACGGCGGTTCAAATACGGGTGCACCATGTCGCCCACGATCGGCCCGGGGCGGATGATCGCCACCTGCACGACGAGATCGTAAAAGCGGGTCGGCTTCAGACGCGGCAGCGTCGCCATTTGCGCACGCGACTCCACCTGAAAGACACCGATCGTGTCGGCCTTCTGCAGCAGGTCGTAGACAGCGGGATCGTCGGGGGGGAGATGGGCAAGGTCGAAAGTGGACGGTGCGCTGCCAGTAGGCAGTAGGCGGTAGGCGGTAGGCAGTGAGGAATTCTGTGGTTCTTGCTGCCTATTGCCCACTGCCAGCTGCCTACTGTTCACCAGCCGAATCGCGTCCTGCAGCGCCGCCATCATGCCGAGCCCGAGCAGGTCCACTTTGACGATCCCCATGTCGGCGCAATCGTCCTTGTCCCATTGCACGACGACGCGGCCAGGCATCGTGGCCGGCTCGAGCGGCACCACGGCATCCAGCTCGCCCTGACAAATCACCATCCCGCCGGAATGTTGCCCGAGATGCCGCGGCAGGTCCTGGATGCGCCCCCACAACTCGGCGAACGTCCGCATGCGCGGCATGTCGAGCGACAGACCGACGGAGTCGAGATTCCGGCCCAGTGTCTCGTTCGGATCCGTGAACTCGAAATGGTTCATCACCCCGGCCAGCCGATCGACGGCCTCGCCATCGAGCGACAGCGCCTTGCCCACTTCACGGGCGGCGCTGCGGCTGCGGTAGGTGATCACGTTGGCGGTCATCGCGGCCCCACGCCGGCCGTACTTCTCGTACACGTGCTGGATGACGCGCTCCCGCCGATCGCCGCTCGGCAGGTCGAGGTCGATGTCGGGCCACTCGCCGCGTTCCTCGGAGAGAAAACGCTCGAACAGCAGGTCCATCGCGATCGGATCGACGGCCGTGATGCCCAGGCTGTAGCAGACGGCGCTGTTGGCAGCCGAGCCGCGTCCCTGCACCAGAATGTCCTGCTGCCGGGCGTAATTGACGATGTCCCAGACGATCAGGAAATAACCGGCGAGGTCGAGCTTCTCGATGAGATCGAGCTCCCGCGCGATCTGGGCGCGTGCCTTGTCGTGGTACGGACGATAGCGGTCGCGGGCGCCTGCCTCCGTGATGTGCCGCAGGAACGAGATCTCGGTCTCGCCGGCCGGCACTGGATATGTCGGAAACCGGTACCCCAGATCGGCCATCGTGTACTCGAGACGCTCGGCCAGTGCGGCAGTGCCCGCGAGCGTGTCGGGCCGATCGGCAAACAGCTGCGCCATCGATTCGGGAGATTTCAGATACCGCTCAGCATTGCGCGCGAGCAGCCGGCCGGCGCTGTCGAGCGTGGTGCAATGCCGCACGCACGTCAGCACGTCGAACAGCGGCCGATCCGCCGGCTCGGCAAAGCGAACGCCGTTGCTGGCCACAACCGGCACGCGAAAGGCGCGTGCCAGCGCGTCGAGCGCCGCATGGTCGGCCTCCTCGTCGCGAAGCAGATGCCGCTGCAGTTCGACATACACGTTGCCCCGCCCGAACAGACCGACCAGGCGATCGAGCAGGCCGCCGACACCATGGTGGCGGGCATCGAGCAGCGCACGCCCGCCGAGCGCGACGAGACCGGCCGTTGCGCCGTCCAGTTCCTCGAGCGTCAGCGCACCCTCGCCTTTTCCACCCCACCGCGCCCCTCGACCAGCTCGGGACAGCGGGAACCCCGGTTGGTCCGCCCGCAGCTTCATGCGCGTGATCAGCCGGCACAGGTTCCGATAGCCTTCTTGTGTTTCGACCAGAACCGGCAAAGACCAGGTAGTAGGCAGTAGGCGGTAGGCAGTAGGCAGTGAGTGCGTAGTGTCGTCCTGCCTACTGCCTACTGCCGGCTGCCTACTGATCGTGAGCTCCGCCCCGATGATCGCTTTCAGACCGGCCTGCTGCGCCGCCTTGTGGAACCGCGGCGCGCCGTACACGCCGTCGGCGTCGAGCAGTGCAAGCGCGGAATAGCCGAGCGCCGCCGCGCGCTCGACGAGGGTTTCGGGCAGCGACGCACCCTGGAGAAAACTGAAGGCGGAGGCGCAGTGGAGTTCCACGTACATAGTAGGCAGTAGGCAGTAGGCAGTAGGCAGTGGGCAGTAGGCAGTGGGCAGTAGGCAGTGGGCAGGCCCGCCCTACGTCAACCGCCTACTGCCTACCGCCTACTGCCTACTAGTCAATCACCCCTTCGAGAAACCAGGCGCCCGTGGCACGTTCGCGGAACACCCGGTACGTCGCGCCATCACCGAGCGTCACGTCCCATTCGTCGCGATCCCATTCGTTCGAATCCTCACACCGACCACGGGCCACGGAGACACAGAGATACGGAGAGCTTTTTGGTTTTTCTCTGTGACTCCGTGACTCTGTGGCCTGTAGCGGAAGTCCGGCGTTGTGTCGCACATTCTCGACATGCGTGCGATCGCGCCACCAGTGCCCGGAGGTTCGCCACGGTCCCGCGCATGCCTGCACACGGCCGCCACTCAACCGGGATCCGGGAGCCGGGAGCCGGGAGCCGGAGAGCGGGAGCCGCGGGGATCCGGGATCCGGGAGCCGAGATCCGGGAGCAGAGGCGATCCGATCGATCGTCACGTGCAGCGGCCTGTCGTGTTCGACGCGCACGCGGATGGGAACCGGGATGCGGAAACGACGGAGCGCGACGGTTGGCTGATGCGCGGCGCCTTTTACTCCCACGTACCACTGAGGCACTGAGGCACCGAGAGTGGCTGGTGCGTGTGCCGTTTTAACCTCGGTGTCTCGGTGTCTCGGTGTTTCGTGAGGGCGACCGACGCTCGAATCGCGCGGCGCGAACGGTTTCATCCCAAACGCCCCCGGCCGCCACGAATCGACACCGACCGGCGATCCGCAGCGGTCCTTTCCCATCAATGCGGTGAGGCGCGCCATGAGCGTGGACAGCTGCTCGGGAGACGGGAGCGGACGCGTCAGGAGCGAGAACTGCACGACCCGCGCGGGAGTCGGATCGACTGCTACGACCACGCGATCGATCGCAGCCGACGGCGGATGCGATTCGAGATCGAGCAGCAGCAGCGTGCGAAACGTCCGCGCGTCGCGCATGGGCGCAGGCAGCTGCAGCGATCGCTCGTGAACCGTGCGAGTCACCAGGTGCAAGCGGACGTGCAGCACCGCCGCGCCTCGTCCGCGGCGATCGAGATGCGTCGTCAGCTGCTCCAGCAGCCGGCCAAGCACGAACGACAGCGGCTCGAGCCCCTCGATGGGCCATTCGAGATCCAGCGCCTGCTCGAACCGCTCCTTCGGCACCTCGGGCCGCAGCGGCCGCACATCCTCGCCACGCGCAAGGCGCTGCCATCGTGTGCCGGCCGCACCCAATCGTGCGGCGACAGCATCGGCGGGGAGAGCGGCCAGATCGCCGAGAGTGCGGATGCCCCAACGACGGAAGGTGGTCAAC
>JBOGIR010000176.1:0-5402 GCA_050742335.1 Vicinamibacterales bacterium
GAGATGGTGCTGCTCATCGGCAAGACCTACGGCATTCCAGCCGTGGCGCCACGGTTCTTCAACGTGTACGGTCCGCGTCAGAGTCTCAGCAATCCCTATGCAGGGGTCGCCGCGATCTGGCTGAGTCGCCTGCTGAACGACAGGCAGCCGGTCGTCTTCGAGGATGGGGGCCAACTGCGCGACTTCGTGTCGATTCACGATGTCGTCGACTGTCTCATGCTGATGATGGAAACGCCGGGCGCGGACTATCTTCCGGTCAACGTCGGCTCGGGACAGGCGACCACCATTCTCGAAATCGCCAGGCTGCTTGCACGACTCCTCGGCAAGCCGATAGAGCCGCGCGTGACGCTGACCGGGCGCAAGTTCGACATTCGCCACAACACCGCTGACATCACTCGTGCACGGGAGACACTTGGTTTCAAACCCAGGGTGACGCTCGAACAAGGTTTCGGCGACCTCATCGAGTGGGCCAGGACGTCGCCTGAGCGTGCGGAGGACTTCTTCGACCGCGCCCTGACGGAACTGCAGGACAAGGGGCTGCTCGTTCGATCGTGATCATTGTTTTCGACCAACTGCGAGCCTATCGGGGCATGGTGGCCATGGTCGACGGCGCCTTCGATCCGCTGCACCGCGGACACATCGAGTACTTCCGCGCCGCGGCCGCCGCGGTGGACGTGCCGCTCCTGTGCAATGTGGCCTCCGATCAATACGTCAGCGCCAAGCATCCACCGCTGTTGCCGGAGGATCAGCGAGCCGCCATCGTCGATGCCATTCGGTACATCACCTACACGCACGTGAACCGGTTCGACACCGAAACGATTCTTCGTGAGCTGCGTCCGAAGTACTACGTGAAAGGGAAGGACTGGGAGGGCCGCCTTCCCTCCGAGCAGGTGCGTATCTGTGCCGAACACGGCCTCGGCGTCGTCTACCTGGACACGGTGCTCGATTCGTCGAGCCGAATTCTCGAGCAGTTCCTGGCCCAGAAACAGATCACACGATGAACATCACCGAGTTCGAGGAGCACGTCATCGCGCAGCGTCCGGTCGGCGCCGGCCACTATGACGCGGAGTACTTCACTGGCGACTGGCGCGATGCCGGCAACAACTACAATCTGGAGACCCGCCGCACGATCGAGGCCAGGAATCCGTTCCTCATCCGGGAAGTGTTTCAGCCAAAAAAGGCGCTCGACCTCGGGTGCGGACCCGGAGCCCTCATGCATTTGCTGTGGGAGCTTGGCCTCGATGTGGAGGGGATCGATTTCGCGTCGAGCAGCAGGGAACTGGCGACGCCGCAGGTGCGCGATCGGATTACCGTGGGCGCGGTGACGGATCCCACGCTGAAACCGGCGGGCGCGTACGATCTGGTGATTTGTCGCGAGGTACTCGAGCACCTGACGGTCCTGCAGGTGAAGCAGGCCGTGGCGAACATGGCTCGGCTGACGTCCAGGTACATCTACGTCACCACGAGGTTTCATCCGAGTCCGTCGGGCCTGCTCGACTTCACCACGCAGTTCGACGTGGATCCGACGCACATCACGCTGCTGAACAAGGATCTGCTGCGGCTGATGTTCGTGCTCGAAGGATGCCGCTCGCGTCCCGACCTCGAAGCGCGGATGGACTGGGGCAACAAGGGGCGCGTGCTCGTGCTCGAGAAGACGGCCGCGGCGCCATGATTCCGCTCGTCGACCTGGCGGCGCAGTACCGGCTCCTGAAGCCGGAAATCGACGCGGCTGTTCAGGGTGTTCTGCAGGGCGGCCGGTTCGTCCTCGGACCCGCTGTCGAATCATTCGAGCACGAGTTTGCCGCCTATTGCGGGACGACGCACGCAGTCGCTGTCAATTCGGGCACCAGCGCGCTCCACATCGCGCTGCTGGCCGCAGGCGTTCGCCCGGGCGATGAGGTCATCACCGTCCCGTTCACCTTCGTCGCAACCGTTGCAGCCATTGAATACGCGGGCGCCAGGCCGGTGTTCGTCGACGTCGATCCTTGCTACTACACCATGGATCCCTCGGCGCTCGAAGGGGCGATCACGCCGCGAACGAAAGCGGTTGTGCCCGTGCATCTTTTCGGACAGCCGGCCGACATGCGCGCGATTGCCGATATTGCCCGGCACCATCATCTTGCCGTCATCGAGGATGCGTGTCAGGCGCACGGGGCGGAGGACGATGATCGACGCGCCGGATCACTCGGCGATATCGGCTGCTTCAGTTTCTATCCGACCAAGAACCTGGGTGCGTTCGGCGAAGGCGGCGCGGCGGTGACGAGCAACTCCGCTTACGCGCACACCATGAGGCTGCTCCGGTCCTGGGGAGAGGAGAGGCGGTACGAACATTCGATACGGGGATTCAACTATCGAATGGACGGGATCCAAGGCGCGATCCTGGGCGTCAAGCTGAAGTATCTGGACCGGTGGATCGATGCGCGCCGCGACCATGCCCGAAGGTACAACCAGCTTCTGGCAGACACCGCGGTACGGACGCCGCGCGAGCGTCGGGACATTCGGCATGTGTACCACGCCTATGCCGTGCGGTTGCCCCAGCGCGACGCCTGGCGCGCTCGCCTTCGCGATGCAGGGATTCAGACCGCCGTCTACTACCCGATTCCCGTGCACCTGCAGGCTGCCTATCGCGACCTGGGTTACCGCGCGGGCGAATTTCCGGTTGCCGAAGCGGTCGCCCGGGAGATCCTGTCGCTCCCTCTTTTCCCGGAGATGACGCCGACGCAGATCGAAGCGGTGGCCGATGTGCTCGCACAGGGGTTGCCGGCTGGGGCCGCCTCGGGCGCGTAGGTGCCGCGTCGCGTCGGATGACCGACACCTGTTTGACGTGCAGTACAATAGCCGCTCCCCGACTTTCGAACGCCTCGGATCCCCGCGGGCCGAGGCCGGAACCCTGAGGCCTGATGATCGACTGTATCGCCGGGTACCACCTCAACCCGTGGACGTGCGGTATTGCGAAATTCAACATGCTTCTGGCCCGCCATCTGGGCCTGCCGGTTGTGGGCATCGGGTCCGAGGACCTCGCGAAACATCAGAAGCCGCTCCTCTCCGTCAAGCTGTCGGAGTTCACGCCGGCCGACGCCTGTGCCCTCGGCGAGTGGGTGTCCGCGCACGCGGGACAGTTCGAGCTGTTCCTGCACGCGTTCGATGGCACCGCCATCGAGTCGCGGCTGCTGGCGGCCGCCGCGCGCGTCTACGGCGGCAACCGCGAGCTGTCGCGCACGCTCGCGCCCGTTCGTCCGGACATCGTCGAGCTGTTCTGCCCGGGGACACTGCTGAATCCCCAGCGGTTTCAGCGGACGGATTTGTCGGTGTTCACCTTCGGGATGGCCCACAAGATTCGCGTGCCGCTCTACCGGCGGCTGCGCGACTTGCTCGAAGCGACGGGCCGCAGTTACGCCGTGTACGTGTCGACCGCGTTGCACGACAACACGAGCTTCGACGACTCGTTCGTGGTGCGGTTCAAAGAGCTGTGGTCGATCTTCGACGGACAGGTGTATTTCATGGGGTACCTGTCCGACACGGCGGTGTTCAACCACCTGGTCGACTGCACGTTTCTCGCCGCGTTCTTCGAAAAAGGGCTGCGCGCGAACAACACCAGCGTGAACGCGGCGATGGAATGCGGATGCGCGGTGATCACCAACCTCGACGACGACTCCCCGAACGGTTTCGCCCACATGAAGAACGTCATCGACATCAACCGGTGCGATCGACTGCCTGACCTCGAAGAGACGGCGCGGATCGGCCGTGCCGCACGCGACGTGGCGCATGCCGACTACAGCTGGGAGCAGCTCGTCGCGCAGCTTCGCCCTGTCGTGAAAGTGTGATCCCAGAGTTCAGTTGTGTTGCTAGGGAATGCGGAACACCGAGACACCGAGACACCGAGAGACGCGAATGATTGGCCTCCGTGCCTCTGTGCCTCGGTGTTTCGTGGTCATCAAGTGAAAGTGAGCTTCGGGATGGGGAGCATCTGATCGTGGCTGGAATCCTGAAAATCGGCGCTCACGAGATCGGCGATCACACGGCCTGTTACGTCATTGCCGAGATCGGGCACAACCACCAGGGAAGCCTCGAGAAGGCGCGCGAGCTGTTTCGCGAAGCGAAGCTGGCGGGCGCCCACGCGATCAAGTTGCAGAAGCGGGACAACCAGGGCCTCTATACCCGCGCGGCGTACAACAAGCCCTACGACAACGAAAACAGCTTCGGATCCACGTACGGCGAGCATCGGGAGTTCCTCGAATTCGGGAGGAAGGAGTACCAGGAGCTGCAGCGCGTCGCGCGCGAGCTCGACATCGACTTCTTTGCCACCGCTTTCGACGTCACCAGCGCCGATTTTCTGGCCGCCCTCGACGTCCCCGCCTTCAAGATTGCCTCCGGCGACGTCAAGAGCAGGCCGCTGCTCGAACACGTGGCGCGTTTTGGAAAGCCCGTCGTCATCTCCACGGGCGGTGCGCTCCTCGACGACGTGCAGCGGGCCTACGACACCCTGATGGCCATCAACCCTCAGGTGGGGATTCTGCAGTGCACGGCTGGATACCCGGCGTCGTTCGAGGAGCTCGATCTGCGGGTGATCGAGCAGTACCGCGACCGGTTTCCCGGCGCCGTGATCGGCTATTCCGGGCACGACAACGGAATCGCGATGCCCGTGGCGGCGTACGTGCTGGGTGCACGGATTGTCGAGAAGCATTTCACGCTGAATCGCGCCATGAAGGGAACGGACCACGCCTTCTCGCTCGAGCCGGTCGGGTTACGCAAGATGGTTCGCGACCTCCAACGTACCCACAAGGCGCTGGGCGACGGGATCAAGAAGATCTACGACAGCGAGAAGACGCCGATCGTCAAGATGGGGAAGAGTCTCGTCGTGGCTCGCGATCTTCCGGTTGGCCATGTGCTCGGGTTCGATGACATCGTGATGAAATCGCCGGGAGGCGGAATTCCGCCGTACGAGCTCGGGAGCGTCATCGGCCGTGTCACGCTCAGGGCGCTCTACGAGGACGACTTCCTCTCGTTCGAAGTGCTGAGCAGGCCGAGCGCCGAGCTCGCGCGCTCGTGAGCGACGGGCTCTTCCGACTCGACCATCACATCGCCGTCGTGACCGGCGCGTGCGGCAATCTGGGCCCTGTCTGGGCGGAGGCCCTCCTCGACGCCGGTGCGCGCGTGGCCGCGCTGGAGCTCATGGATGCGCCAGCCTCGGCCCCGTACCAGGCACTGGCAAGTCGGGCAGGCGACCGCCTGCGCCGCTTCGATTGCGACGTCACCAACCGCGTGTCGATCGAAACAGCGGCCGACCGCATTGCCAGCGAGATGGGAGAACCGGCGATTCTCGTGAACAACGCGGGCGTCGACCAGCCGCCCGATGCCACGGGGAGCCGGTCGCGCATCGACGACCTGCCGATCGATCAGTT
>JBOGIR010000177.1:0-12115 GCA_050742335.1 Vicinamibacterales bacterium
CAGGTGTTCGACGTCAACGGCACGTTCCTGGACGAGTGGCCCGGCATCGCGCCGCACAGCATGATGATGAGCGCCGACGAGCACGTGTGGGCGGTCGACAGCATCTCGGACAGAATCGTGAAGTTCGATCTGTCCGGACACGCCGAGTACTCGTTCGGGCAGTTCGGCACCAGGCCGGGATACACGTGGGCGATGCACCAGATCTCGGCGGACCAGGAGGGCAATCTCTTCATCGCCGAAGTCTTCGGCGGACGAACGCAGAAGTACCGCCCGAAGCCGGGCGCCGATCCGACGCAGTTGGTGCGGGGCCGATCGCTGATGCCGATGGCGGGAGGCACGCGATGACGCAACGAATCGGGGTAGCGCGCAGGCTTCAGCCTGCGCGAATTCTGCACGCGCACGCTAGACACGCGCACGCTAAAGCGTGCGCTCTACTGGTGGCGCTGGCTGTGAGTCTACCTGCCGCCGCCTGGGCTCAGGCGAGACCGAACTTCTCCGGCACGTGGAAGTTCGTGGCGAGCACCCCGCCCAACTATCCCGGCTCCAACGGATGGGGCGTGCCGTCGCCGACGATCGTCGTCACGCACACCGCGACGGATGTCACCATCGAGAGCGGCCAGTTCGGCACGACGGCGATGAAGGTCGTCTACAAGCTGGATGGAAAGGACACGCTCTGGGAAGGACCGTCGAGCAGCCAGTCGGGCTCCACGGCCATCGTCAAATGGAGGACCAAGGCGAGCTGGGACGGAAACCGGCTTGTGCTCTACACCTGGAACACCGCCCTGAATCAGATGCGCGACATCATCAGCCTCGGCGATGGGCGGCTGACGATCGTCCGCGCGACCGAGCAGCCAGGGCCGTCGACGAATGCGACGCTGACGTATTCGAAAAGTTGACAGTAGGCGGTAAGCAGTAGGCAGTAAGTTCGCAGTTGTCAGTTATCAGTACGTGGGGCGGGTTCCGCGGCGAGTATGCGTCGCGTCGAGCCGCGGACCCGCCGTTCCGTTCCCCTACGATGACACCGGCTTGACGCCGAGCAGCTTTACCAGATTTCCGCCGAGTATGGCCTCCTTCTGCGCGTCGTTCAGGACTTTCGCGTTGAGGATGAAGTCGATCCCCACGGGCCAGTCGAACGGATAGTCGGTGCCGTAGAACATGTGATCGGCGCCCACCTCGGCCACCAGGTTCCGCAACCCCTCCTCACGAAAGATCATCGAGTCGATATAGAGGTTCCGCTTGAAATATTCGCTCGGCTTCAGCTTGGTGCAGTCGCCCTGTCCGCCGCCGCGGCCGCACCGGGCATCGGATCGACCGAGGTAGGACGGCAGGTATCCGCCGGCATGCGCCGCGCAGATTCTCAGCCCCGGAAACCGATCGAGCGTCCCCTCGAAGATCAGATGCGACAGGAACACGGTCGTCTCGAGCGGATTGCCGATCGTGTTGCCGAGCGCCCCCTTGCCTCCAAGACGCTGGTTCTGCGTGGTGCCGGGCGCCCCCTGCGGGTGCATGAAGAGCATCACGCCGAGCTGCTCGGCCTTGGCCCAGAACGGGTCGAACTTCCGGTCCGAGAGCTCCTGCCCTTCGACGCTGCCGCCGATGGGTGCGCCACGCATGCCCAGCTTCTTGACACCCATCTCCAGTTGCTCGGCTGCGAGGTCCGGGTGCTGCAAGGCGCACGTGGCCATGCCGACGAACCGATCGGGATACTTGGCGACCCACTCGGCGGTCTTCTGGTTCTGCAAATCGCAGATCCGGCGCGCCAGGTCGCGGTCCGCGGCGTACCACCACGGATTCATGTTGAGGGCCATGATGTCGATGCCCTCTTTGTCCATGTACTGGAACCAGTGTGGTCCAAGGTAACGGTCTTTGTTGCCCGCCTGACCCTTGAACTCCATCTCGAGCGGGGTGCCTCTCACAATATCTATGACTTCGGGCACGAAATGGTGCGCGTGGATGTCGATGACCGTGATTCGACGGCCGCCCAGCATGGCCCTTCGACGCGTCGCCGGAGCCTGCATGGCGCCAAACGCGGCGCCGGCCAGGCCGCCGCCCGCAACGACTGCACCCGCCGCCGCGCCCGCGACGTTCTTCAGAAAGTCTCTACGATTCGGCATGGGGATCTCCGTAGAGCGCAGGCTTCAACCTGCGCGTGTCATTGCGCTCCCGTAGAGCGCAGGCTTCAGCCTGCGCGGACGATCGCGCACGCTGAAGCGTGCGCTCTACGGACCACCAACCACCGACTACCAACCACCAACCACCAACTACGCTCAGAACGACAACTGGGCTCCAAACTTGATCAGGCGCCCACCCATGATCTGTACCGCGTTGCGCCACGGTCCACCGTTCGGAAGACTATACCGCGTGTTCTCGTTCAGAACGGTGCTTTCGTTGAGAATGTTATAGAGATCGAAATTCCCCTGCAGCCGAGTCCTCCCTCCCATCGGGAAAGTCCGGCTCAAACGGAGATCCAACTGCTTGATCCGTTCGCCATAAACCGTGTTGCGTGGAATCAGGTCGACGGTGACATTCTGATTGCATGTCGCAGCGGTCTGGCTGGGGCACGCCGCGAGGTTCCGCCCGAGCGACGATCTGATTTCGGCATTGCTGGCCACGTATGTCGCCGAAATCGGGAAGCCCGGCTTGTTCTGGTAGATCGCGCTCGTCTGGACACTCCAGGGGAGTGGGTAGACGATATTGAAACCGAACCCTGTGTTGCTGGAGCTGAGGTGACAGAACGCCGGGTCTCTTGGAGTCGCGTAGGCCCAGGGCGCCGCGGCGCCCTGGACGAGGGCCGTCTGCACTTGCGGGAGATTATTGAAATCGCAGGTGTCGTTCACCGTTCGGCCGATGCTCCAGCCTCCCTGAAGCCGCACACCCTGCCCGAAGCGCGCGGTCAACCCCACATCGATGCTTTGGAAGACCTCGGTCTGCTTCCCGTAGTGCGACGCCTGCGTGATCAGGTTGCTCTGGCGGCCGAATAGCGCCGGCGTCACGTCATAGAGGCCGCAGATCTGCTGGCCGCTGAACGGCAGCCGACTGTCGGTCGGGGACGTGATGCAGTACGCGTCGAAGCTGGCTGCGCTGACCGCCTGATTGTCCCAGGCCAGGAAGCCCCCGTACCAGGTGCGGTAGTAACCGACATTGAGGCCCATCCCCGGCCGCAGCTCGTGCTGCACCGAGACCGAGCCCTGCCAGTTGTAGTTCTGCTCGTTGAATCCCTCCCGCGCATCGTCGGCGAAGCGGGTGCTGGGAGTTCGGATCTGACCGAACCTGAGGTCGCTCCACACCCCGCACTCGCCGTTCGCGGCCGAGTTTCTGAGATCGCAGTCGGGGATGTAGTTCCCATTGGCGTCGTTCCAGCTCCGGTTCGTTTGCGTCGCCTGCTGCTGGGTCGAGGGGACATCCACGGCGGCGCCGACGTTGCGGATCGGATAGCGGCCCAGCGACCCCTTCAGCGCGGTCCGGCCGGTGCCGAACAGGTCGTAGGCGGCGCTCAGCCGCGGGCTGAGATTCTCCCAGTGCGGCGAGTGTTTCACCTCCGGGAAATCACGCGCGGGCACGTAGGGACCAGCCGGCAGGTGCTGTTCCGGAATGAACGCGTCGTACACGGCGTACCGCAGGCCCAGGTTCATGGTCAGCTTTCGAATCGTCCACTGATCCTGCGCGTAGACGCCATTCTCTGTTGCGGTGTTATACGGCCCGTTTGGGGTGTTATGGATCGTCACCGTATTCGGCACCCCGTTCCGGAACACATACGATATCGCTTGATTGACAAGGTCGACGTCGCCGTAGCTCTCGCGGCCCTGCATGAAGTGGTTCAGATCGACTCCGACCTTGGCGTTGTGCGTCCCGGTAATGTAGGACACGGCGAGCCGTTCGTGCCAACGCTCGTCATTCAGGACCTGGTAGCCAGTGCGCCGGGAGCCGTACTCGAGATTCAGCCCCTGATCGGTAACCGAGATCGCCTCGAAGCCCGTACCCGGTATTCTCTTCTGGTTGCGCCAATACTGGCTCCTCGACATGTCCGCCTCGATCAGGAACCGACTGGTAACCGGATAGGTGTACGTGAGCACCGACAAGTTCTGAGGGTTGTAGTGGTGCTCCGCGACCGCCTCGGGAGCACGGACGGGACTCACCTCTTCCAAAATGGCAAACATGCACTGGCAGCCTGGGTGCTGCGTGTAGGAGGCCACGATCTTGTGCTTCGCCGCCGCCTGCCATGTGAACCGCACGCCGGCGTCCCTGGAGAAGTCACGGTTGAAGCCCTGCCGGCTCAGGTCGGGCTCGTAGAACAGCGTCCCCTGTCGCTTGTTGAAGTAATTCCCAACCTGGTAGATGGACCTGTCCTCCGCCTTGGCAGACGCGAAGAACCACAGCCTGTCCTGCCTGATCGGGCCGCCCAGCCCCCCTCCGATGTCGTAGTAACTTCTGACGGACGGCGCCTCACGCAGGCCACGGGCACGCAGATCGTCGTTCACATTGTCAAAATCCAGGCCGGGCCCGGTGAACTCCGCGCTGAGGGTGCCCGAGAAGGTGTTGCCGCCGTCCTTCGGGATGATGTTGATCTGGACGCCGCCGGTCGTCGATTCAGCGGAGCCGGCGCCCGTCTCGACGACGACTTCCGCGAAGGTGTGTGAGTTGTATTGAAAGCCACCCCCGCTGAACACGCGCGAGTCCATGCCGGCGAAGTTGAAGGTCATGTCATCCGCGCGCTGGCCGTGGACCCCGAAAAACCCGCGGTCGGTCCCAACGCCGCCGACATCGTGGAAAGTCGTTGCTCCCGCGGTAGCAGCAGGGATGAGCGTGACAAATTGGGACGGACGTTGGGCGACCGGAAGCGCATCCAGCGTGGTGCGCAAGATGGTGGTCTGCTGTTGGACGTTCTGGACGTCCACCACCGGAGTCTCTCCAGTCACCGTGATCGTCTCCTCGACGACTCCCACTCGCATCTCGGCGTTCACGGTCGCCGTGAATCCCGTCGTCAATTCGATCCCTTCCCGCCTGAAGGTGCTGAAGCCGGGCAAGGTGAAGGTGATGGTGTACGGCCCAGGCCGCAGATCGACGATGCGGTAGAGGCCCTGGCTGTCTGAGACGACGGACCGGACCTTTTCGATCAGGGCTGGGCTGGCGGCTTCCACGGTGACGCCGGGCAGCACGCCGCCCGAAGTGTCTCGAACGACCCCGGCAATGTTGCCGGTTTCGGCCTGCGCCCATGCGACGGCCGGCAGGAACAACACACAGGACACCACGACGACGAGACGCGCGAGTGTCTGAGGAGTCATGATCTTCTCCTTCAACGACCTGCGAGACCATGTCTCCCGCGTGAAGCGCAGGTGGGTTAGGACGTGATCCGAAGCGCTTTCATCAAGTTCCCTCCGAGGATGGCTTCCGTATCGGAATGACTCAGGAACCACGCGTTAAGGATGATGCCCATGCCCACCGGCGAATCAACGGATAGTCTGTGCCGTACACCATGTGCCCGACGCCCACTTCGGCTATGAGATGTCGCAGACCCTCCTCTCGGAAGACTAGCTGGTAGCCGGTAGCTGGTTGCGCGCCGGCTTCAGCCCGCGCGGGCGATGGCGCACGCCAGTGAACGCGCACGCTGAAGCGTGCGCTCTACCAACGCGTGCGCCGTTACTGCCTACCAACTACCAGCTACCAACTACCGACTACTGCCTAGCAACGACCAACCACCAACTACCAACCAGCTAGAACGTCAACTGCGCGCCGACCTTGATCATGCGCCCGCCCATGATCTGTAGCGCGTTCCTCCACTGGCTGGCGCTGTACCGCGTCTGCTCGTTGAGAACAGTGTTCTCGTTGAGCAGGTTGTAGATGTCGAAATTCCCCTGCACCCTCATGCTCCCACCCAGCGGGAAGTAACGGCTGAAGCGGAGATCGATCTGCTTGATCCGCTCCCCGAAGATCGTGCCGTTCGGGATCATGTCGATGACCGCCGTCTGCGTGCAGGTGGCCGCGGTCTGACTGGGGCACGTCGAGAGGTGCCGGCCCAGCGAAGGCCTGATTTCGGCATTGGTCGCGACGTAGCTCGCCCGTATCGGGAACCCCGGCTTGTTCTGATAGACCGCGCTCGTTTGGAGGCCCCACGGGAGCGGGTAGACGACGTTGAACCCGAACCCGGTCCCGCCGGACAACCACGGCGTGCTGACGCGACAGAAGCCCGGCCGCGAATCCCGGACAGGTACGGCCAGCTGCGCGCCCATAGGCGTTCCCGCGGTGACAGTGGCCGGCGAGTCGATCACCATGCAATTGTCGGTGAGCGTGCTGCCCGTGGTCAGGCTCCCCTGGAAGCGCCCACCCTGCGCAAAGCGCGCGTTCACCGTGACGTCGATGCCGTTGAACACCTCGACCATCTCCCCGTAGTGGGACGACTGGGTCCGCAGGTTGGCGACCTGGCCGAACTTCGCCGGGTTGAGGTCGTAGTTCCCGCAGATCTGCTTGCCGCTCACGCTGCTGGGCAGCCGGCTATCCACGGGCGCCGTAATGCAGAAGGGATCGTAATCGGCCGGCGTGACGCGCTCGTTGTCCACGGCCTGGAAGCCGCCGTACCACGTACGGAAATACGCGACCTCGAGCCCCATGTTCTCCAGCAACTGATGCTGGACGGTGACCGAACCCTGCCAGTTGTAGTTCTGCAGGTTGAAGCCTCCACGCGCATCGTCGGCGAAACGCGTGTTGCTCTCCCGAATCTGACCGAAGGTCAAGTCCGCCCACTGTCCGCACTCTCCGTTGACCAACCGATTCCTGAGATCGCAGTCGGGGACGAAATTCCCGTTGGCGTCGGCCCAGCTCCGGGTCGTGGTGGTAGCCTGGTTCGACACCGGGAGGTTCACCCCGACGCCCGTGTTGCGCGCCGGATATTGGCCGAGCGCCGTTTTGATCGCGGTTCTGCCATCGCCGAACACATCGTAGGCGCCGCCGAGCCGCAGGCTGAGATTCTCCCAGCGCGGTGAATGCTTCACCTCCGGGAAATCGCGTGCGGGGACGTAGGGACCCGCGGGCAGGTGCGATTCGGGGATCAGCGCATCGTACACGGACCATCTCAGGCCCAGGTTCAGCGTCATCTTCCTCATGGTCCACTGGTCCTGCGCGTAGAGCGCGTTCTCGGTCGTCTCCTGATACGGTCCGTACGGACCCGTATGGATGGTGACCGACTGCGGCACCTGGTTCCGGAACGTATACGAGATGGCCTGGTTGACGAGGTAGGGATCGTCGTATTGCTTGCGGCCCTGAGCCGTCTGGTTCAGATCGGCCCCCACCTTGAGGTTGTGCGTGCCGGTGATGTAGGAGACAGAGACCCGCTCGTGATAACGCTCGTCATTCAGCGTTTGGTAGAAATCGGTCCCCCCGCGCGCGCCGTACCTCAGGTTCAACCCCGTATCTGTGACCGAGATGATGTTGCGGTTCGCCTCCACCTCCGGCTGTCGTTTCTGGACGCGCCAATACTGGCTCCGCGACGCGTCCGCCTCGACCAGGAACTGACTGGTGACTGGCCAGGTGTATTGGGCGACCGACAGGTTCTGAGGGTTGTAATGGTGCCCGGCCACGGCTTCGGGCGCAATGACGGGGTTCACCTGCTCCAGAATCGCGAACTTACACTGGCAGGCCGGGTGCTGCGTGTGGCTGCCCACGATCTTGTGCTGCGCCGCCGTCTGCCAGGTGAGACGGATCCCGGCGTCCTTGGAGAAATCCTGGTTGTAGGCGGGCCGGCTCAAATCCGGCTCGTAGAACAACGTGCCGTGGACCTTGTTGTAGTAATTGCCCACCTGATAGATGGACCGATCCTCCCAGCGGCCGGATGCGAAGAACCACAGCCTGTCGCGCTTGATTGGGCCTCCGATGCCTCCGCCAACGTCGTAGTACTCTCTGACCGACGGCGCCGACGTCAGGCCTCGGGCGCGCAGGTCGTCGCTGAGGTTCTCGCTCGTCAGGCCTGGGGAGGTAAACTCGCCACTCAAGGTTCCCGAGAAGGTGTTGCCGCCGTCCCTCGGGACGATGTTGATCTGGACGCCGCCGGTCGAGGCTTCAGCAGAGCCGGCAGCCGTCTGCACGATGACTTCCTCGAAGGTGTGCGCGTTGTACTGGAAGCCTCCGCCACTGAACACCCGGCTGTCCATGCCGCCGAAGTTGTAGGTCATGTCATCCGGACGCTGGCCGTGGACGCCGAAGAACCCGCGGTCGGATCCGGCACCGCCCACATCATGGAAGTTCGTGCCGCCGGCGTTGGCTGCAGGAACAAGCGTGATCAACTGGGCAACACGCCTGCTGGTCGGGAGTGCGTCCAGCGCGGCGCGCGTGATCGTGATCTGCTGCGTGACATTCTGCACGTCCACCAGCGGAGACTCGCCAGTAACCGTGATCGACTCCTCGACCACGCCCACCTGCATCTCGCCGTTCACGGTCGCGTTGAACCCGGCCGTCAATTCGATCCCGTCCCGGATGAACGTCCTGAAGCCGGGCAAGGTGAAGGTGACGGTGTACGCCCCGGGCCGCAGATCGACCAGGCGATAGAGGCCCTGGCTGTCAGTGACGACGACACGGACCTTCTCGATCAGAACGGGGCTGGCGGCTTCCACCGTCACGCCCGGTAATACCGCGCCAGAGGTATCTCTGACGACGCCGGTAATGCTGCCGGCGTCGGCCTGTGCCCATGCGACAGCCGGCAGGAACAGCACACAGAACACCACGACGACGAGACGCGCGAGGGACCGGAGAGTCATCACTTGTCCTCCTTCAGCGCTTGCGAAACCGCGTCTCCCGCGATACGGGGGATGGGTTAGGAAGCCATCTACGCCGCTATTATCAAGTGCCCGAAAATAGAACGACCCGCCTTCGCCTTGCGCCCTCTGCTATCCGGCGCAAGGCTACGGCGCGGCAAGCCCGAACGATCTAGAAATCCAACTGCGCGCTGATCTTGAACATCCGTCCGCCCAGAATCTGGATCGGGCGCAGCCATTGCCCTCCCGTCGGCCCGGCGTGCCGCGTGGTCATGTTGAGCACGTTGCTCGCGCTGAACACGTTGTACAGATCGGCATTCCCCCGCACTCGCACTCGGCCAGCACGAATGCTGCGGGACACGCGCAGATCCATCTGTTGGAGCCGGTCCTCGAATTCGGTGTCCGTCGGCATCATGTTGATCACGACGTTGGCGTTGCAGGTGGCCGCGCCGCGACACGAGCCGAGATCCCGGCCGAGCGACGGCCGAATCTCCGCGTTCGTGAATGCGCGGCTCGCGATGATGGCAATGCCAGGCTTGTTGAAATAGAGCGCGCTCACCTGGAAGTCCCACGGCAGCGGGTAGATCGCAAACAGCTTGATGCCCGTCGCGGCGGTCCAGGGGCGGCTGACGTGACAGAACTCGGACGTTCTCGGCGTCAGGACGGTCGTCGAGACCGCGACTTCGCCGATAAAGTTCGGCAGCAGTTGGGGCAAACTGTTGAAATCGCACGTGTCAGTCACCGTGCGTCCAACACCCACGCCGGCCGAGATCTGCGCGCCGCTCGCGAACCGGGCGTCCAGGCCGAGATCGAAGCCGTTGTAGACCTCGCTCTGCTCCCCGTAGTGCGTCCCCTGTGTCACAAGATTATTGACGCGGCCAAACGGCGTGGGCTTGACGTCGTACAACCCGCAAATCTGATTCCCGCCGCCGCCGGGCAGCCGGCTGTCCGTCGGCACGGTGACGCAGAATGGATCGTAGTCCGCTGTGGTGAGCGCCTGGTTCTCGGTGACCAGGAAGTTGCCGTACCAGGTGCGGAAATAGCCGACGTTCAGTGCGACGTTGGGGCGGAGCTCGTGCTGCAGCAGTACTGACGCCTGCCAGTTGTGGTCCTGGCGGTTGAAACCGCCGAGCGCATCGTCGGCACGGCGCGTGCTGCCCGCGCGAACCTGCCCGAAGGACAGGTCCGACCAGGGCCCGCATTCCCCCTGCGCCACCGGGTTGCGAAGGTCGCAGTCGGGGACGTAGTTGCCACTGCGCGGATCACCAACACCGAACGTCGTGTCATTCCACGTGCGCGTCGTGCTGTTCGCTTGATTGTTCGCAGGAACATCGACGGCAGCAATCGCATAGGGTGTGTACCGGCCCAGCGACACCTTCAGCGCCGTCTTGCCGTCCCCAAAGACGTCGTACGCCGCGCCAAACCGCGGGCTGACATTGGTCCAGTCCGGCGCGTTCTTCGTCTCGGGGAAACTGCGCGCCGGGACCCACGGACCGGCCGGCATCACTGTTTCCGGCGCCCCGCCGTTGAAGTTGGTGAACCGCACGCCGAGGTTCAGCGTCAGTTGCCGCATCGTCCACTGATCCTGGACGAAGACCCCGATGTCGCGCGTGCGCCACACCGCTTCGAACGGCACGGCGAAGATCGTGACCTGCTGGGGAATGCGATCTCTGAACGTGTACGACCGCGCGCCGTTGACCTGATTCTGATCGTTGGCCACGCCGGGGCTCCCTTCCCGGTACTCACTCACGTCCAGGCCGGTCTTGAAGGCGTGCGACCCGGTGATGTAGGACATCGACACGCGCTGGCGGTACTGTCTGTTGTGCTGCACCCGGTAGCCTTGGGCGTGGGTCAGTCCCAACGCCCGTGAGCCGTAGCGGAAGTTCGTCGACAGCTCCGTGATCCCGATCGTGTCCAGCCCCACGCTCTCGTCCGTACGCAGGGTGTTGTTGTCGAACACGTTGGCCGACCCCCCCGCCTCGAGCAGGAGGCGGTTGGTGACCGGGTACGTCCACGCGACGAGCGGGAGATAGTTGACCTTGTAGTTGTGGGCGCCGACCGCCTCGGGCGTTCCCTGAATGTTCTGCTGCGGCCCGAGCTCCAGCAGCGGCCAGAAGCAGCTGCAATTGGGCTGCACCTGATAGGACGCGACGATCTTGTGCTTGCTCGCCGCCTGCCACGTCAGCCGCAGGCTGTAGTCGCGGTAGTAATCGTCGGTATAGCCGGGCCGGTTGAGGTCCGGCTCGTAGAACGTCACACGCCAGACCGGATCGGTCCCGACGCGCTGGTTCTGGAGCTTGTTGAAGTAGTTGCCCTGCTGGAACTGCTGGTTGGCGCCAAACCGGTACGCGTTGAAGAACCACAACTTGTCCCGCACGACGGGCCCGCCGATGGCGCCGCCTGTGTCGTAGTGCCTTTTGAGCGATGACGAAAATGCCAGGCCGCGCGCGCGCAGCTCGTCGCTGAGATTGTCCGCCTGCAGGTCCGGAGTGGTGTGCGACGTGCTGAAGCTGCCGGAGAACGTGTTGCCGCCGTCTCTCGGCACGATGTTCATCTGGACGCCGCCCGTATTCCGTTCGGCCGACGTGCCGCCCGTCTCGACGACGACTTCCTGGAAGGCCAACTGGTTGAACACGAAGATGGCGCCTCCCTGCAGACGCTGAACCAGACCATCCTGCATGGGCGCGTTGTCCTCGAAGCGCCCCCCGTGCGCCGAAAAGGCATTGGCGCGCTCGTCGAGGCCGCCCACGCTCTGCCAGACCGGGTTGCCAATCACAGCGCCCGGGATGAAATTGACGAGCTGGCTAATTCGCCCGGAGGTGGGGAGCGCCTCCAGCGTCTCGCGCTCCAGCGTCGTCTGCTGGCGGACGTTCGAAATGTCGACCACCGGCGACTCGCCGCTCACCGTGATCGTTTCCTCGACCGTACCGACCCTCAACTCGGCATTGATCGTCGCGGTGAACCCGGTCGTCAGCTCGAGGCCATCGCGCCTGAATGTGCTGAAGCCGGGCAGGGTGAAGGTCACAGCATAAACACCGGGACGCAGATCGACGATTCGGAAGAGGCCCTGGCCGTCGGTGACGGCGGTGCGGACCTTGTCGATGAGGGCTGGACTCGCAGCTTCCACGGCGACGCCCGGCAGTACCGCGCCGGAGGCATCGCGCACGACGCCTGCGATGGAGGCACTATCCGCCACCTGCGCCCATGCGAAGGCCGGCAGCAACGACACGCAGACCACAACGATGAGACGCGCCAGTGTCTGGGGAGCCATCAATTTCCTCCTGAAGCAGCTTGCGAACCCGCGTCTCACGCCAAAAGGCGGAAGTGGGTCACCAAGCCCTGCGAAACGCTCGCCAAGAAGTCCCCTCCGAATG
>JBOGIR010000178.1:0-2627 GCA_050742335.1 Vicinamibacterales bacterium
GTTCGGTGGGTGATGGTCATGACGGCTGTTGCGGCTGGCCTCGTGCTGGCCGGCACGACCGCCGCCGGTCAGGCGCCGGCGTACCGGGCGCCGCGGACGGCGGATGGCCGGCCCAACCTCGGCGGCATCTGGCAGGCGATAGGTACCGCGCATTGGGACATCGAGGCGCACCCCGCCGGTCCCAGCCAGATCCGGGAGCTTGGCGCCGCGGGCGCGGTTCCTGGCGGTCTGGGCATTGTGGAGGGCGGCCCCCTCCCGTATCGGCCTGAGGCCCTGGCGAAGAAAAAGGACAACTACGCGAATCGCCTGACGCTGGACCCGGAGATCAAGTGCTACCTGCCGGGAACGCCTCGCGCCACGTACATGCCGTTTCCCTTTCAGATCGTGCAGACCCCGCAGTACATCATGATCGTGTACGAGTTCGCAGGGGCCGTTCGCACCATCTACATGGACGACCATGTGGAGGCTCCGGCCGACAGCTGGATGGGGTGGTCGAATGGGCGCTGGGACGGGGACGCGCTGGTCGTGGACACGACGGGCTTCAACGGCATGGCGTGGTTCGACCGGGCCGGAAACTTCCACAGTGACGCCCTGCACGTGGTCGAACGTTTCACGGCCCGCAGTCCCGATACGCTCATGTACGAGGCCACGATCGAGGATCCGAAGGTGTTCACGCGGCCCTGGAAGATCAGCATGCCGCTCTATCGCCGCGTCGACAGCAATGCCCAGATACTGGAATTCAGGTGCGTGGAATTCGTGGAGGACTTGATCTACGGGCACCTGCGCAAGCCGCCGGCCAAGTGAACGGGTGAGGACTAAGGGGCCTGACCCCTTCCCCAGCTGAGGAGATTCCGATGAGCCATCGATGTTTCGGTTCGGCGATCGTTCTGACCGTCATGGCAGCAGTCGTGGGCCTGGCCACGGTCCCGGTCACAGGGCAGGCACCCTCGGGGGCCCGTGGTGCGGCTGCCGCGCAACGGACCTACACGCCACCACGCACGCCGGATGGCCAGCCGGACCTGCAGGGCTTCTGGACCAACGGCACGTATACGCCGCTCGAGCGACCCAAGAACGTGACCAAACCGTTCTATACGCGGGAAGAAGCGATCGAGGTCGCCAAGCGAGCGGCCGCATCCGAGGCCGAGCAGACGGAGCCGGGAACGATTGCGGACGTCCACTATGACTTCACGCAGTTCGGGCTGGACCGGAGCCAGGGACCGATGGAGCTGAACCTGCGCACATCGCTGATCGTGGATTCTGCAGACGGAAGGCTTCCACCACTCTCGGCCGAGGGACAGAAGCGGGCCGCCGAGCGGGCGGAGGCGGCCCGGCGCCTGGGCGGCCGCTGGGATTCGGCGGAGAGCAATCAGCTCGACGACCGGTGCATCATCATGCGCGCCGGACCGCCGATGCTGTCAGGCACGTACAACAACAACCTGCAGATTGTGCAGGCGCCTGGATACGTGATGATTCTCGTCGAGATGATTCATGACGTCCGCGTCATCCCGCTGGACGGGCGCGCACAGCCGCCGGCCGGCATCCGGCAGTGGATGGGTGTGTCCCGCGGCCGCTGGGAGGGCAACACGCTCGTGGTCGAGACGACCAACTTCAACGGCAGGAACCCGCTCGAAGGATCCAGCGAGCACATGCGCCTGACCGAGCGTTTCACCCGCGAGGACGAGGAGACGATCCGCTATCAGTTCACGGTGGACGACCCGGCGACGTGGTCAAGACCCTGGTCGGCGGAGCTCGGCATGAAGAAGACGGTCGGCCCGATCTTCGAGCACGCCTGTCACGAAGGGAACTACGGCCTGTACAACACGCTCGCCGGCGCGCGGCTCGACGAGAAGCGGGCCGCCGAAGAAGCTAAGAAGAAGGGGTCGAACTGAGGGGCAGCAGCGGTCCGCCTGGTTCCGGCGGCGTGCGCGCGGTGTTGAGGATCATCGCGAGCAGGGTGTAGTACGCCGTGATCCCGACCGCGTCGATCGCGCCTTTCTCACCGAACGCCGCAAGCACCCGGCCGTAGGTCGCGTCGCTCACGCTCCGGCTCTGCATCAGTTCCGTCGCGAAGTCGTACAGAATCTCCTGCTCCTCGGACATGCGCGGCGGACGGCGTCCTTCCGCGATGGCATCGACAATGGCGCGATCGACGCCCGCCTGCAGGGCGATCGGGCAGTGCAGCGACCACTCGTACTGCTGCGACCAGAGGCGCGCCGCGATCAGGATCATGAATTCGCTGAGATGCGGGGGCAACGCGCTGTCGTAGCGCAGGTAATCGCCCAGGGCGCTCACGCGCATCATCAGGTCGGGACTCCAGAGGAGCGGCACGAACGGACCGAACACGTCCATACCTCGGGACGTCCTGAACGCCTCCAGTGCGGCACGATGCTCGGGGGTCAGCCTGTCGGCCGGAACAGCGCCCAGGCGCTCGGGGGTGTGCGGTGGCGACGACAGTGGAACACTGTACAGCCGAAGGGCCGGCCCCCCTGCCTACCGCCTACTGCCCACTCCGGAGCTCAGTTGTGTTGATGATGATGAACCCCGAGTCCCGCCTTCGCTGAAGCTACGGCGGGCCGCCGAAGCCTTGGCGGAGGCTGGCCGGTGGCCGGACCGCGCTGCGAGGGCTT
>JBOGIR010000179.1:0-30712 GCA_050742335.1 Vicinamibacterales bacterium
CGTAAAACGCGCCCGCAGCGTGAGGGCCGCGCTGGGTTGGGGACCCAGCGCGGGTCGGGAGCCGCCTGGCGGAGGACCCGTTTTTCCGCGCGATGTCGGCGGGAGCAAGCAGCGGAGGTACGGCAGACGCCGGCCCACGCCCTGACGACACCAGGCGCGCCTGCGCGAACAGGCCCCCTCGTGTTATCGTCGCTTGGATTCATGTCGCGCGCCGGGGGGCCCTCATTCGTCGTTCGGTTCATCCTGTGCCTCTGCGGTGCGGCCATGGCTTCGCCCGCGTTCGGTCAGCAGGACGACGTACCCATCGAGGGTCCGGTCGCGCCGGTCGCGCCGGAGGTTGTGGCCCGCGATGCCGAAGGACGGGTGATTGTCCGGGCGGTACGGCTTGCGGAGGAGCCGCTGGTCCTCGACGGCCTGCTCCGGGACCCGATTTACAGCCAGGTGCGCGCCATCAGCGATTTCGTGCAGCAGGAGCCGCACGAAGGCGAGCCGGCGACCGAACGCACCGACCTCTGGATCTTTTTCGACGACACCACGCTGTACGTGGCGATGCACTGCCTCGACAGCCAGCCGGACCGTCTCATCGCCAACGAGATGCGCCGCGACGGCAACGTCTTCCAGAACGACAACGTCCAGATCGTCTTCGACACGTTCTACGACCGCCGCAGCGGCCTGTCCTTTCAGACCAATGCGCTGGGCGCGCTTCGCGATCAGGAAATCAGCGACGAGCGGACCAACAACAACGACTGGAATACCGTGTGGGATGTCCGAGCGGCCCGCCTCGAAGACGGGTGGAGCGTCGAGTTTGCGATTCCATTCAAATCGCTGCGCTACCGGGCGAGCGGTCCGCAGGTCTGGGGCATCAACGTGCAACGCGTTGTGCGCTGGAAGAATGAGCGATCGTTTCTCTCCGGCGTGCCGGCCTCGTACGGCGGCCGCGGCATCCAGAAGCTCTCCTCCGCTGCCACGCTCGTCGGTCTCGAGGTCCCGGCGCAGGGCAGTAAGCTCGAGATCAAGCCGTACGCGATCTCCTCGGTCACCACCAATCATCTGGCCACGCCCGTCGTCCTGAACGATCTGAGCGGCGATGCGGGACTCGACGTGAAGTACGGGCTGACGAGGGGCCTCACCGCCGATTTCACCTACAACACGGATTTCGCCCAGGTCGAAGAAGACGAGATGCAGGTGAACCTCACCCGCTTCAGTCTCTTCTTCCCCGAGAAGCGCGACTTCTTCCTCGAAGGCCAGGGTATCTTCGGCTTCGGTCCCAGCCGGGAAGGCGGGAACTCGGGCGCTGCCACCAGTCTGCTGCCCATCGTGTTTTTCAGCCGCCGCGTCGGTCTCAGCTCGGGAGAGAAGGTGCCGATTCTCGCCGGCGGCCGGGTCACCGGACGCCAGGGCCGCTACACCGTGGGGGCGCTGAACATCGAGACCAAGGCCTCGGAGCCTGCGAAGGCCGCGGCCACGAACTTCTCCGTGTTGCGCCTGCGGCGCGACATCTTCCGGCGCAGCGCCATTGGCCTGATCGCCACCAATCGATCGCCGCGACTGTCCGGACAGGACACCAATCAGGTCATGGGCCTCGATGCCGCGCTCGCTTTTTACGAGAACCTGACGATCAACAGCTACTACGCGCGGAGCCGGACGCCGGACCGCCGGGGTGATTCGTCAAGCTACCTCTCGCAGTTCCAGTACGCCGGCGATCGGTACGGGATGAACCTCGAGCACCTTTCGGTCGGCGACGCGTTCAATCCCGAGATCGGGTTTCTGCGCCGCGAGAGCTTTCGACGCAGCTACGCGCAAGCCCGATTCAGCCCCCGACCGCGATCGAGTCCCACCTTTCGCAAGGTGTCGATGGAAGCCAGCCTCGATTACATCACCGACCTCGACGGCAGGCTGGAAAGCCGCGAGGCACAGGCTTCGACCCGCATCGAATTGAACAGCGGTAGCTTCTGGTTCACCGACTACACGCGCAACTACGAACGGATCACCACGCCGTTCGAGATTGCCACGGGGATCTTCATTGCTCCCGGTGGCTACCAGTTTCATGGCGTCCAGAGCCAGTACTATCTCGGCCCGCAGAATCTGTTCACGGGCCGGGTCAACATGTCGAGCGGGAGCTTTTACGGAGGCACGCGGCACGAGATCGGCTACGACGGGCGCGTGGAATTGAGCTCGCAGTTCGCCCTCGAGCCTCGGGTGTCGATCAACTGGATCGACCTTCCAGTGGGCGCCTTCACGTCGCGGCTCCTCGGCTCGCGCGCCACTTACGCGGTGAGCACCCGCATGGCCTTGAGCGCTCTGGTGCAATACAACTCCAGCAACAACACCCTCTCATCCAACGTCCGGTTCCGCTGGGAATACCGGCCGGGCAGCGATCTGTACGTGGTGTACTCAGATGGGCGCGAGACGCTCGGCCCTCGATCGGCCGGCCTGCAGAGTCAATCGTTCGTCGTCAAGGCCACCAGGTTGTTCCGTTTCTGATCCCCCGCGCCTCTGATAACGGGCCACGGAGGCACAGAGACACGGAGAAAACAAAGGTCACATCGTCAGCACCGCGGCGATCGTGATGATGCCCGTGAAGAGATGCCCGAGGCGCAGGTTCTCGTTCTCCGCCGACTGGTTGCTGTCGAAGTTGACGGTGGGCAGGACGAGCGCAGGCACGCCCATGACGTCGATGAACTGCGCGATGTTGACCTGTTGCCCCATGGTTCGCATCAGGATGGGCCGTTCGCCCAGCATGCGCGTGACCGCGTCCGTGACGAGCCGTGCCTCCGGCGCCAGCGGAGACGTCCGCCATCCTTCCGCTGCACCGCCACGCAGGACCACCTTGACAATCTGCGGATACCGGCTGCGCGTCTGATCGTCAGGCTCCGAGTGGACCACGTGAAAGCCCTGAGCGGCGATGTGCGCCAGCAGCTTCGCCGCCATCGCCTTGGCGGGTGTCTCCTTCACCAGGCGAATGTCGAGAAACGCCACGGCGCGATCGGGAATGAGCAGCGTCGCATCCGACCCGACAGAGGCGCTCGAGAGGCCACGGATGTTCAGCGTCGGCAACTGCAACGCCTGCTGCAGCGTGAGATCCGACCGCTCGGGCGCCGCGATACCGAACGTCTCCATCAGACCCTTGGGATCGTCGGGCACGGCTTCGAGCATCGCCTGCTCTTCCGCCGTCAGCGGCGCGATGCCGTCGTAGAAGCCCTTCACGAGCACGCGTCCCTCGTCGTCTTTCATCGATGTGAGCAGGCGCGCGAGTCTCAGCGCCGGATTCGGCACCCAGTTGCCGTAGTTGCCGCTGTTGACACCCACTCGCGGGCCGTACGTGGTGAGGTCCACCGCCAGAAATCCGCGGACACCGTACGCAATCGTCGGACGACCGCTCGGATGGGCAGGACCTTCGAGCAGGAGCATCAGATCGGAGCTCAGGCGGTCGCGATGCCGTGGAATAGCCGCCGCCAGACTGGACGATCCCGCCTCGCCATCCAGAACGACGCGTACGTTCGACGAGGGCATGAGACCAGCGGCCCTGATGGCATCGAGCGCCGCCAGCAGACCGACAATCGGCGCCTTGTCGTCGGCCGCGGACCGCGCGTAGAGCCTCCAGTCCGGATCGAGCTTCGCCGGCATCCGCGCGAGCGGTATGTCCTTCGCCGTTTCTTCCAGCCGACCGGAGCGAAGAACGGGGGTGAACGGGCTCGCCTGCCTCCACGCCCGGGGATCCACCGGCGTGCCGGCGTAATGCGCCCAGAACAACAGCGTGCGTGTGGCGCCGGGCACCCGCAGTTCGCCCCAGACCAGCGGGTTGCCCTCGGTCTCGATGATCTCGGTGCTGAAGCTGCGGCGTCGCAGCATGTCGCGCAGGAGCACCGCATTGCGGCGGATGTTCTCGGTATCCGACGCCGTGTTCGGAATCGAGAGGAGCGCGGCCAGTTCCGAGACGATGGCACGCTGCTGTGAGGCGACGTACCGCTCGATCGCGGCGCGCGTATCCTGCGCCCGGGAGACCATCTGCCACGTCGCCACGAGCACCACCGCTACTCCGACGGCACGCCGCAACTGGGCCTTCATCGGTTCACTCCAGGGTTCCCGCCGCGCACTCCAGCGCAACAGTCGTGCCGATTATAGCTCCCGGCCTTGACTTCGTGTCTCTGTCCTTCGCCTCTCGAAGACACCCCGTCCCACGCTCCCTACTTCGCCTGCGCGACTTTGGCTCGTTCCGCGACCAGGGTTTTTGCGGCGTTCGCCTGAGCCTCTTTCGCGCGTTGATTCCAGGTGGCGGGGTCCACGAACGGATGCGGGGCGCCGGGCTTGCGGGTCTTGAGCAACCCCGCCCGCTCGAGCACGCCGCCGCCCGGATAGCCGTCGGGCTCGGCCCAGCTGTGGATTTGCAGGTTCACCTGAACGCCCTGAATGGAAGCGAGCTTGTTCGCGTTCTTCACGCCCTGCTCTGCTCCGGCGAGTCCTGGACCACCGGCGGCTCCAGCCGGCACCACCGCTTTGTACGCGGTACCACCGTCATAGACGGTGATCCCCTCAGTCATCAGCACGCCGGGCGTGTGGCCGGGCAGCTGATGAAACTTCAGCGTCTGGTTCCCCAACGTCAACGTGTCGCCGTCCTTCACCACCATGTCGCGCTTCGGCACGCGATTGGGCTTGGGGTCTCTCCTGCTGGTCCTGCCGTCCAGCGCTTCGATCATCGTCCAGTCCTCTGCAACCGCCACCACGCGAGCCCCGGTCGCTTCCTGCAGCCGTGCGGCACCGCCGACATGGTCGAGATGGCCATGGCTGAGAATGATGTATTTGATGTCCCTGAGATTGACGCCCACTTTCTTGATATTGCCGATGACCTGATCCACGAAGGGTTCCTGCGCGGAATCGAACAGGATGTGGCCCTGCGGCGTGGTGACCAGCCACACCGACACGTAGCACGGGCCAACGTAGTAGAGATTGTCGAACACCTTGAACGGTTCGATCTTCTGAAGTTCGACATCGTCCGCGCGGGTCACCCGGCAGGTCTTGCTCAGCGGCTCCGCGGCCGTCTGCGCGGCCGCGAGCGCTCCGCCAGCAATGCTGGCCCCGAGCGCAATCGCCACCAGGCAGCAGGCCGTCATCATGACGCGTCTCGTCGTTGGCATGTGTCCTCCTTCGCCTTAGGCCGGAGATCGGTTGTGTTGATGATGATGAAGCCCTATGGAGGTCAGGCCGACATGGATCGCCTGACCGCGCGAGAAGGCTGAGGGAATCCGCCAGCTCGCGGAGCTGGCGTGCTGCGGCCGCTCAAGCCCTCGCAGCGCGGGGCCCCCAACGCGCACGCCTGCGCGTTGGGGTGCGAGCGCGGTCCGGCCACCGGCCAGCCTCCGCCAAGGCTTCGGCGGCCCGCCGTAGCTTCCGCGAAGGCGGGAATCGGGATTCATCATCCTCAACACCACTGAGCTCCGGAGTAGGAGCGAGATGCGCCAAAGTATACCCGGGTTGCGTGCGCAGACGTGCAAGCTTGCCGCCGCGTGCCGCAGGGACACGGAGATGCGGAGGAAATCCTCTTGTTTACCTCCGCGTCTCTGTGACTCCGTAGCCCGTCGAGGAAGTTTTCCGAGCGACCGCGAAAGAGTCCGCGGTGCACGTCTCTCATTGACACCGCTCCAAGACGGCGGGTTATAGTGCCCCGAGCAGCCCGACGCGGGGCGACACGTCGCCGGAGGAGACCTCATGCGCGTGACTCCATCGATTGCGGTGGCGCTCGTGCTCTCGCTCGCCACGCCCGCTCTGGCCCAGGAATGGGACAACTTCGTCTTCGTCGAAGACGGGTTCGAAGTGAACTTTCCGGGACGGCCCCAGGTGGAGAACACCACCTGGGTTTCGCAGTATCGCTACACGCTGCCCGCACGTATCTATCGCGCCTCAAAGGGAGACGAGCGGTACAAGGTCACCGTGGTCGACTACCGCGTCATCGAGAAGCTGGGCGTCGAACGCTCCAAGCAGTGCCCCGCCGGCGCTGAGCCCTGCATCGGCACGCAGGACGGCCGCCAGGGCGCGATCATCGGTCTCGGCTACTGGAAGATGGACGTCCGTGGCGCCCTCGCCTATGCGACGCTCGAGTTCCTGCAGCGCGACGCCAAGGTCACCGACTACAACCTCCAGTTTCAGCAGGTGGTCGAAGGCTACTTCCTGCAACTGACCAACCGGGACGAGTCGCGCACGTTCGCCTACATCACGATGCACGAGAACCGGCTCTACATCTTCGAGGGGACGACACCAAAGGGTTACCCGGAGCCGGCGCTGTTTCAGGGGTCCGTCGGGTTCGTCGACGCCAAGGGCAACAGCATCCGCTACACGGATTACTACTCGAATGGGATTCATGGCCTGCGCCAGTACGAGCCTCCGCCCGTCCGCGGCGGCGGCCCAGCGCAGGGTGCGCCAGGCGGTGCCGCGGGTAGAGGCGGTCGCGGCGGGAATTAGTGCTGACCTGATAATCCGGCTTTCGGCTTTCGGCTTTGGACTTTTGGCCCCGGGCTGAGCCCAGGATTCCCTTCACGTGACGATCACGACACACCGAGGCACTGAGGCACCTCGGCAAATCATTAGGGTTTCTCGGTGTCTCGGTGTCTCAGTGTGCCGCATTCAGTGTCAACACACTGGAACTCTGGAGAACTCTGGGATTAGTCGAGAACCCACGCACTTCGAAGCGCTCTTCGGCCACCAACGGTGAGACAAAGAAACGGGGCGCTGATTGGAGTACGCTATGCGCCGTAAGGAGATCATCATGAGACACGTCCTGACCGCTATCCTGATCGCCGTCGCCGTGCTGGCAGGCGTCGTGACGAGCGCGTTTGCCCAGCAGAAACCGCCGGCACGCGGCATCATGAATATCACGGGCCAGCTGTACCGCGCGCAGAACGACAACCACTACACCGTGTTCCTGGTGACGCCGCAGGGCATCATCATGTCGGACCCGATCAATCGCGACTTCGCGCGCTGGCTCAAGGCGGAGTTCGCCACCCGCTTCAAGGTGCCGGTGCGCTACCTCTTGTACACGCACAAGGATTGGGACCATGCCTCCGGCGGCGTCGTCTTCGCGGATACGGCCGAGTTCGTCGGCCACGCCAACATGCGAGCAGGGGTGGCGCTGCCTCCCGGAAACCCGCCACTCCCGGCGGACGCCGTGAAGATGGACGCCAACCGCAACGGCCTCATCGAACGCAGTGAGGCGACCGGTGCCACGGCGGAGCGCTTCGACCTGTTCGACGAGAACCGAAGCGGCGTCCTCAACGGCGCCGAGCTGATTCGCGGGTCGGTCAACGACGTGTACCTTCCGAGCACGACGTTCCGCGATCGGCATACGGTGACGCTCGGCGGCAAGAGCGTCATCATGGTGCACCTCGGCATCGCACACACCGACGACGGCAGCGTGCTCTATTTCCCGGACGAGCGCACGGTGTTCAGCGCCGACGTGCTGCAGGTCAAGCGCCTGCCGCAGAACATCACGCCGACGATCGGTGCGTATATCGACGCCCTGCGCACGATCATGGCGCTCGACTTCGACCATGCGGCGACCGGTCACGCGCTGATGGGGACGAAGAAGGACGCCGCCCAGTCGCTGCAGTACCTCGAGGATCTCTCGACGGGCGTGGCCGCAGGCATTGCCGCGGGTCGCAGTCTGGCGGAGATCCAGAAGACCCTCACGCTCGACGCCTACAAAGGGTTCGAGCGGTGGGATACGCACCGAACGGTTCACATCGCCCAGGCGTACGCGGTCCTCAAGGGCACGCCGCGCACCGGCGCCACGCCGACCAACTGACCGGGCGCACTGCATTCCGTGATTCGTGATTCGCGATTGGTCGTGCAATCGCGAGTCACGAATCGCACATCACAACTGACTCTGGCGCGACCGGCATCCCCATCGTGCTATTTCGGCGTGCCGAGGCGGTACAGATGGCTGTCGCTGCGAATGAAGATCGACCCGCTGGATACCGCCATCGACGCGAGCGTCGTCCCATCGAGCTGATTTCTCGCCAGCACGCGAAACTCGGTGCCCGGCGCGATCACGGTCGCTACGCCCTCTTCGCTCAGGAAGTAGATCCGCCCGTCGGCAAACACCGGCGACGCGGAATGGTTGCCGCCGATCCGCTGCACCCAGTGCGGCGATCCCGTCTTCGCATCCAGCGCGGAGGCGATGCCGATGTCGCTGACGATGAACAGCTCGTCGCCCACGAGCAGCGGTGACGGCGTCAGCGGCGCGCCCCGCTTCAGGGTGCAGGCCGTGTGGGTCCTGGTGAAGTCGCAGGTGCCGTAGGCGCGCACGGCCAGCAGGGACGGCTGCTGGAACCCGGTCGCGATATACACGAGCCCGTGGCCGTACACCGGACGCGGCACGTTGGAGAAGCCGTCGGCGTAGGCGACCCGCCAGATCTCCTTGCCCGACCGCGGATCGTAGGCGGCCGCGCGATACGCGCCGACGCTCACGAGCTGATCCCGATCGCCGACGCGAATCATCAGCGGGGTGGTATAGGCCTGGTCCGAGGGAGCACGACGGTTGGTCTTCCAGCGGATCTTCCCGGTGCGCTTGTCGAGCGCGATCACGAACGCCGCATCCCAGCCGTCGCAGTTGAAGATCAGCAAGTCGTCGTACAGCACGGGGGACCCGCCGTTGCCGTGCTGGTTCACGAAGGGAACACGCGCCTTCCATACGACGTCGCCCGAGGTCGTGAGCGCGGCCGTCCCATCGGCGCCGAAGTGGACGTACACGCGGTCGCCCTCGATGATGGGTGTGGGCGAGGCGTGACTGTTCTTCGGATTCGTGAGGACGGCGTTTCCGATCCGAAACACTTCGACGTTGACGACGGCGTTTCCCGTCTCGACGTCGAAGGCCAGCGCGCGCAGCGATGCGCTGCCACGTTCCCGAACTGCCGTCGTCAACCACACACGGCCGCCGGCGACCACCGGCGTGGACCACCCCAGACCTGGAACCGGCGTCTTCCAGATGATGTTCCGCGATTCGCCCCACTCGAGCGGCACACCGCGCTCGGTCGAGTGTCCCTGACCCGTGGGGCCGCGGAACTCCGGCCAGTCCTCGGCGTGAACCGCGAACGCGATCAGCGCGAGCAGCAGCGAGAGCGCAATCCGACGAGGCATGACGGAAGTCATTTTACGCTCCCGGAGCCAGGGATGAACTGAAACAGCGGAACATGCACGATGTGACGTAACCGTCCGCGAGCGGGGCGTTGGCGCATGAATAGGAACGCCCCAACGATCCCGACCCAGCGGTCCTTCACCCAGCAGCCCGTGGCAAAAGTCCCAGCCGGGCCACAGAGGCACAGAGAAAAACATCGGGAAAAGTGTTGCGGCCACGGCTGCGCGTGGCCCGCCATCGGGTTCAGTGAATCATCGCTCGATGACGCGCAGGGACTCGAGGCGCACCGACTGCCCGTCCTCGCTGAGGCTGAAGATGGCTTCCCGTGTAAGAGCCGTAAGGACTCGAGCGCGAATGTCGAGCGTCGCGGGGTCGAACGCGAGGATTTCTGTCGCTGGAGAGTATGGCGTTTCGGCTTCAGTGAGGTCGGCCTGGAAGCGGCGGAGGTCGGCTTCAGCGAGCGCCGGTGTGAAGCGGATAAAGTCTGCGAGACTCTCGGTTCTGCCTGGAAGCCTCAGGTCGAAGAACGTCCATTGGCCGTTCGATCCCCGCACATGGAGGGTGTGCCGATCCGGATTCAGGCACACGATGAGTTCGCCCGGGGTGTAGACGCTCCAGTCATCCCTGTGACCGATCCAACCTCCGATCCTCACAAAACCGGCTTCACTCCGATCACGAAAACTCGCCGTCCACAGATAGCCACTGCTGCCCCAGCCGCGATCCTCAACGCCTTCAATGCGGATCAGAGCGCCGTTCGCGAGTGCGATCTCACGCGAACGGCGGGCGAGCGGCTCAAAGGGCCAGGTCCCTGAGAGCGCCATGCCGACAGCTAGGCTCAACGACGCCACCACGATCGTGGGCACTGCAACGGCTATTGCCACGGCGATGGAGATCCGTCTGATTCGAAGACGCATGGATCCAGGAGCGCTACTTCAACATGTCCTGCGTCAGGACGACGTTGCCAGGCGCTGGTGCCCGCAGTGTCTCCAGAGCCCTCCTCAACGAGTTGACGTTGACCAGCGGTATGGCGTCTCGCTCTACGACGAAGTTCGCCTTGGCGTAGAGGTTCGAGAGAATTCGCCAGGAGTTCGGCCCTGCAGACTCCAAGAAGAGAATCCGCACTTCGCCTCGTCGATAACTGGGTCCAACCCACGCCGTTTCCGTGAATCCGAACGATTGATTCCTTCGCAATCTTCCGCTGACAGCAGCCAGTACTCTGGCGCGCGCCGTCAGGGGGCCGTCGGACGGCGTGCGGCTGTTGTTCGTGTCTGCGATCTCGGCAACGACGATGGCCTCGGCTGCGGGAATCAGGCTCGCCAGGTTGGCCTGCTGCCCGGCCACGCCTGGACCTGTAAGGACTTGCGCAACTGCAATTGAGGCGATGATTCCCATCGAACGGTTACCCACAATTGGAGCCCAGCTCTTGGGTGAACAGAACCGATTCGAGTGACCCCGCCGGGGCCACAGGTCGCCCCTGCGGCGTTACCGTGGGTTACTCTCTATATAGGCGTTACCGTGGGTTACTCTCTATATAGCACGTGCGAGCTTCGACTGAGACGTGGATGACGCTAGAGGCAGACTTCCTGACGACCGCAGCCGACAAACTGGCTGAGAATCTGGACCGCATTGAAACCTGTCTGACCGAACTGCCGCCGCACCGCCTGTGGGCACGCGATTCGGAAAACGAGAATGCGGTCGGCAACTTACTGCTGCATCTGGACGGCAACGTGCGACAGTGGATTCTTTCCGGCGTTGGAGCTGGACCCGATACACGTGACCGCCCCAGCGAATTTTCGGCCCGCACCGGCGCAAACGCCTCGGTGTTATTTGCAGAGCTGCACGGCACAGTGGGTGGGGCCGTGGATCTGATCCGCTCTCTGCCCCACCGGCGGCTCGCGGAAGTGGTCTCCATTCAAGGCTACGACACTACGGTGCTCTCGGCCATCTTCCACGTCGTTGAACATTTTTCTGGGCACACCTATCAGATCATTCTCCTGACCAAGCGCTTCACTGGACAAGATCTCGGTTTCTACGGTTACTTGGACAAAACGGGCCGGAGAGAAACCGAGCAGGAGGCGAGCGAGCCTCCGGTGGACGAGTAGACCCTGCCAAGCACGCGATCACGTATCGGACGACTTGTCCGCTTGTCTCCGGCGTGATCACTGAGCTGTCGTTCCCGTACGTGTCCGTCACGAGCGCTGGAAATGAGTACTTCCAGGTGTCGGTCGATGCACGTCCAGAGGGGACTGACGGCGACACTCAGTACTTTCTGCTTCAGCGCCAGTTCGAATCTCCTGATGGCGGACGCGTCTACGTCGAGTGCTACCAACGCGAGCTGTGTGGGCACGTTCGGGTCAGCCATGCCGTGCTGAGTGGCGGCCTCCTGCGACTCGAATTCGCGACCCGGCCACCGCATGTGGTCGCGATCAGATTCAAGGCCGACAACCAGCGCTTTCGGCAACTGACCGCCATGCTCAAGACGACATTGGTGTCCGCCGCCTCGAGCTGGCATCGGGCGAGAGTCACAGCGGAACTAACGATTGTCCACCCAGCCCAGGGATCGGTCGACGGCCTTTCGCCAGCCGCGAAAGGCTGCTTCCCGCTGATCCACGCTCCAGCGTGGCTCCCATTGCCGATCGGCCTTCCAGTGGTGCCGCAGCGACTCGAGATCCGGCCAGACACCCACCGCGAGGCCGGCTGCATAGGCAACCCCGAGCGCCGTCGTCTCCGCGACAACGGGACGGACGACCGGGACGCCAAGGATGTCGGCCTGGAGCTGCATGAGGAGGTTGTTCACCGTGGCGCCGCCGTCGACCTTGAGGACGTCGAGCCGCACGCCGGAGTCCCGAACCATCGCGTCGAGCACGGCGCGCGTCTGGAAACAGATCGCCTCGAGCGTCGCGCGTGCGAGATGAGCCCTGGTGTGGAACCGTGACAGGCCCGCAATGACACCGCGTGCGTCGGCACGCCAGTACGGCGCGAAGAGTCCCGAGAAGGCCGGCACGAAATAGAGGCCGGCGCTGTCGCTCACGCTCGCGGCCAGCGCTTCTACCTCGTCCGCAGACGAGATGAGTTCGAGCTGATCGCGAAGCCACTGCACGGCGGATCCGGTGACGGCCACCGACCCCTCGAGTGCGTACACGGTCTCGGCATCCTTGAAGTTGTACGCGATCGTCGTGAGCAGTCCAGACGAGGACGGCACCATGCGCGAGCCGGTATTCAGCAGCATGAAGTTGCCGGTCCCGTACGTGTTCTTGGCTTCGCCTGGCGCAAAGCATGCCTGGCCGACGAGCGCCGCGTGTTGATCGCCGAGATCGGCGCCGATTGGAATCTCCGCGCCCATCGGTCCGGCGGCGCGCGTGGCGCCGAATGCCGATGGATCGGACGAAGGACAGACACGTGGCAGCATCCGCCGTGGTATGCGGAAAAGCGCCAGTAGTTCCTCATCCCAGTCGAGCGTGCGCAGGTCCATGAGCTGCGTCCGGCTCGCGTTGGTCGCGTCCGTCACGTGCAGGCCACCGCTGGCGCCGCCGGTCAGGTTCCAGATGATCCAGGTGTCGATTGTGCCGAAGAGCGCCTCGCCGCGTTCGGCAGCGGCACGCGCCGTGTCCACGTTGTCGAGGATCCACTGGAGCTTCGTCGACGAGAAGTACGTCGCCGGGGGGACCCCCGTGCGCTCGCACAGCAGCGCGCGCCTCGGCTCCAGGGCGGCCGCCGCCGTGTCGGTGCGCGTGTCCTGCCAGACGATGGCGTTGTACCACGGCCGGCCGTCGCGGGGATTCCACACCACGGTCGTCTCGCGCTGGTTGGTGACGCCGATGGCGGCCAGCTCCTTGCCGGCCAGATCTGCCGCGCGCAGCGCGCCGGCGATCACCTCGTTCACGCGTGCGAGGATTTCGATCGGGTCGTGCTCGACCCAGCCTGGGTGGGGAAGAATCTGCCGGTGCTCGATCTGGTGTCTGGCGACCTCGCGGCCCGCGGCGTCGAACACGATGAACCGGGTGCTCGTGGTGCCCTGGTCGAGCGCTCCGACGTACCGCGCCACGCGCGCTACTCCAGCACCATGATGGTGATGAGGATGGCGATCACCCCGTCACTGAACGCTTCGAAACGGCTCGTGGTCATCGGGCCCTCCGCCACGGCTATCATGAACCAGGAATGGTCATCGTGCAGCCCGGCGCCGCGTGGCTGAAGCAGTACCTGCTGTTGGACGAGCAACACGCCATCGCTTCGGCATGCCGTGCCCTCATGGACGGTCCGGCTGGCGGGTACGTGCCCACCGTGCGCGGCGGCGGCACGATGCGCGTCCGGATGCTGTGTCTCGGCCGCCACTGGAATCCGCTCACGTACCGGTACGAAGAGACTCGCGCCGATTACGACGGGTCGCCAGTTGCGCCGGTCCCAGAGGCGTTCGCGGCGCTGGCCGTGCGGATCGCGCAGGACGCCGGATTCACCTTCCGGCCCGACATCTGCCTCATCAATTGGTATGGGCCGGACGGCCGGATGGGACTGCACCAGGACAAGGACGAGAGTCCGGGCTCGATCCAGGCCGGTCTACCGGTCGTATCGATTTCGCTGGGTGATACCGCGCGATTCCTGTTCGGCGGGTTGCGGCGGCGCGATCCGGTGGACACCATCCTGCTCGAATCGGGCGACGCCTTCGTCTTCGGCGGGCCGGCGCGCCTCCGCTATCACGGCGTGTCGAGAATTGTCCATGGGACCGCGCCGCGCGCGCTGGGGATCGACGGCCGGTTCAATCTCACATTCCGGCAGTACTGAGCCGAAGTCCCACTGGACTTGTCGCCACGCTTTCTGGTGCCTACAGCAGCGCCCTGACCCGCCAATCCGAAGAGTCGATCAAGGCCTGGTATTCAGCGGCTGAAATAGATCGCTTGGAGTACCGGCACGCTATGACAAACATGTTCTTATCAGGTTCCCAATCGCTTCTGACCACAGCGCACTCGAACGTCCCGCCGGAGCTGACCGCCATCGTCAGCACAGCACCCGGCTCTGGGATGGTCTCGAGCTCGACTTGTTTGTCGAATCGAACGTCACTGTTTGCGATGGTTTCGGCGTCTTCCTTCCCCTCGCGGCGGACGCGGAGGGAAGGAATTCTGAGGCTTATCTCGACTGTTTGCGCCATGTGATCGTCAGGAAGAGGGACGGCACGCCGGGTGGCCTCTTGCATGATCGCACAAATCTCGCCGTTTGCTCGCTGACCGCGCAAGGCAAAGGGACCGCGGGGACCCGGCGCGGCACCATCTCGCGGCCGCGGGGAATCTACTCGGAACCGTCAGCCCGTGCCACGTCGACGCAGCGATCGCTGCCCTCGTGCGAGACGCGAACACGCCATGGATTGCAGCAGACCTCGCAGTCCTGAACGAAACTACCCGTGACATCGGCTTCAACGTAGATCTCGATGTCCTCGCCGCAGTAAGGGCACGTCACGACAAACTGGTCGTCCATTTCTCGCAGCGTCTATCTTGGCCCACACCCTGGCCTACGTGTCGAACGAGTCGCGGGGTGACCCACCGCTGGTCACCCCGGCGTTCCGCGACCGCTTCGACCCGCCTTCGGCAGCCCCAGGCGTTACCGGCGCCGCATGTTGAAGCCGGTCAGGAAGCTCACGCGCGTGCCGGCCTTGGAGGGCACGACGGCGATGTTCATCGGCACGTTCATGATCCCGGCGCGCAGCGTCACGCCAGCGGCCAAGGCCAGCGCGACACCGGCCGGCGTCACGTTGGGCCCGACGCCAAACTCGGTCCCTTCCTTGGTCCTCAGGCCGACCAGCCAGCTCAGGCTCGGCAGCACGACGCCCTGCTCCAGCCCTCCGACCAGGACCACCCATTCGTTGACGGCAGCCACACCGCTCGTTTTCGCGTAGAACTCCCTCTCGAACTGCCAGCCGAACTGGGTGATCATCGGCCGGACTTCGATGGAGTGTTTCTGCAGCTTCGTGACGACCCCGTCGGAGAGCGAGGTTACGCCGAACCGCGGACCGGAGAGACTCACGGTCTTGGCCGGCGGCGGCGGCGAAATCACGGTCTGTGCTCCAAGCGGGGCGACGACACAGAAGAGCGAGAATCCAAACACGGTAGCGCGCATACGCACCTCCATGTCCTCGATGGTGCGCGCGCCGCGTCCGCGATGTCCTGATCCTGGTCCTGAAAAGTGCTGAAAGGCGCGCGACGGCCCCGTGTCAGACGGCGCGGGTTCGCAGGCAGGCCAGCGTCGAGACCCAGACGCCAGGAGCGGCGGCGACGACGTTCAGGAGGGGCTCGATCGGCAGGAGCCATGCCGCATTGCCGGGTACGGCGCCCAACAAGGTCTCCTCGACAAGCTGCGCCGCATCGGCATCCGACCCACGAAACACGTGCCCGGCGGCGATGCACAGGACGGCCTCGATAGAGGCACCCCTGCCACGAGCCTGGACGTCCACGGGGACCGGCGGCGAGTCCGGACGTCGCGTGGCCAGCGCCAATCCCAGTCGCGCCATCGGGTGATGCGGGACCCGCTGCACGGCCTCGTCGAACGCCGCCACGGCATCCGCTGTATGCCCATGCCGCAACCCCAACGCGCCGATTGCGTACCAAGTGTTGGCACAGCATTCCCGCGCGTACAGGTGACCCTTGGCCTCGCTGGACAGCTCGCGCTCGAAACTCCTGCAGTGCACGCGACTCTTCGCCCTGCGCGAGATGTATGAGCCCAAGGAGCCAATGCAGCGCCACACCGCTGAAGCGCGCGTCCACGCCGCGGCCCTCACCGGCGATGCCGGCCACCAGTTCACGCGCCGCCTCGTCCAGCCGCTGACGCGCCACGAGCACCGTGGCAACCAGCCAGTGCGCCAGCGGACAGCCCTGCAGCAGCGCCAGCGTGCGTCGCGCGGCGCGCAGGCGCTCTTCGCCCCACCCAATCGACGAGAGACGGAGGTGATGCCGCCAGTTGTCGGGCTCGAGCGTGATCGCCCGCCGCGAAGCGGCCAAGGCGTCGGTATGGTGGCCCGCCCGTTCGAGCACGAAGCCGAGCGTGGCCCACGCGTCACCGTGCTGCCCGTCGAGGCGGCAGGCTTCGCGCGCATGGTGGACGGCCGCGCGCAAGGCGTCGACGTCGGGTGTCGCGTCGGCCCGCGTCATCTCGAACTGCAGCACGCAGGCATTCGCGAGACCGACGTGCGCCGGCGCGTGGTCGGGCATGATCTCGACCACCCGTGTGAAGACCTCGCGAGCGCGCAGGATCTGTTCACGTTCCAGCGATTCGAGCGCCGCCCGCCCGTCAATCCAGGCCCGGTGCGGGGCCAGCAACGCTTCGATGGTCGCGCTCGGCTCTGCCGACACCGCGCGCGACACGTCCGCCCTGAGCCGGTAGCCCTGGCGCGGCACCGTCTCGACGTACGGCTGACCCTCTGGGTCTGGACCAAGGGCGCGGCGCAGAGCGGAGATCGCCTGCTCGAGGCTGTTGTCGGTGACGGCGACATCATCCCAGCCTGCGGTGACCAGCGCGTCTTTCGAGACGATGACTCCGGCATGCGCCGTCAGGTGCAGCAGCACACGCAGGTAGCGGTCGCTGAGGGGTACCAGTTCGCCGTCACGCCGCAGCCGGCGGGCGCGCCCATTGAGTTCGAAGGGACCGAAGGTGTAAACAGTGCCCTGCGACACGGGCCGGATTGTACAGGCTGTCGCCTGACCGCTACGTGTCGACCGTGACCACCGTGCATTTCGGGGCGGCGTCGTGTAGGCTCTCGACTTGGTTGCCGCCGATGCCGACCCTGGGTAGGTCGCCGCAGGCGAGTCGTGTCGGGAGGCTATCAGGGAGAGGAGTCAACCTTGGCCAGGATTCGCGTTGCCGTCCTGAGTGGTATCGTGGCGATCGCGTCGACCGTCATGATCCTCAGTGGGCTGGCGCAAGGCCCAGATCCCCTTGCCGGCCTGACCGATGAGCAGAAGCGGGAACTGGACACGCCGTTCATGGGCCTTACGACAAACGGCCGGGTGACGTCGGGCCTGTTCTCGATCCGCCAGACCGGTGTATCGACAGCCCCGATCCGCATGGCTGCGCACGCACTATTGAACGGCCTGCACGCCGATCAGCGGGCGAGGATCTCGTTCCCTGTGAATGACCGCGAGTGGCGACTGTGGATCAACACCCCGCAACCGGCCCGACAAGGCGTGTCCCTGCAAGAGATGTCCGAACAACAGCGGGATCTCGTCTTCGGCTTGCTCCGCGCGAGTCTCAGCGCCAGGGGCTTGAAGAAGACAGAAGACATCATGAAGCTCAACGAGGTATTCGCGGAGCTGTCCAAACGGTTCGAGGATTTCGGCCGCTGGAAGTACTGGATCACGGTCATGGGTACGCCATCGGATACCGAGCCCTGGGGATGGCAGCTCGACGGGCATCACCTCATCGTCAACTACTTCGTGCTGGGAGACCAGGTCGTGATGACGCCGACGTTCATGGGGTCGGAGCCCGTACGCGCGGACGCCGGCGCATTCATGGGCACGGTCGCGTTGCAGGACGAGCAGGACAAGGGATCGCGCCTGCTCGCCGCGCTCGACGGACCGCAGCGGGCAAAGGCCGTTATCGGCAACGAGAAAAGCGGGGCGAACACTCTGGCAGGCGCCTACAAGGACAACCTGGTACTCGATTACGCCGGCGTGCGTGCGACCGAGCTCAACGGTCGCCAGCGTGAGCAGCTACTCGATCTCATCGAAGAGTACGTGAACAACCAGAGGGACGGACACGCCCGCATCCGGATGGAGGAGGTCCGCCGGCACATCGACAGCACGTATTTCGCGTGGATAGGATCCTCGGACCCGGAGGGTGTCTTCTACTATCGCGTTCAAAGCCCCGTCATCCTCATCGAGTTCGATCATCAATCGCAGGTGCGTCCCGGCGCGCCCAGAGGACCAAGCCGGGATCACATCCACACCGTGGTGCGAACCCCCAACGGCAACGACTACGGGAAGGACCTGTTGCGACAGCACTACGCGCAGCATCCGCACGCCGCGCCGTAACGCTCCGGTCCGGCCGACCGACCACCTCGTTTCTGCAGTTGCCTCTTCCTACGCGCCATTCGACCTGAGCGAACCCGCGGCCACTTCCGCGAGCACGGGAGGCTGATGCGTCACCTGGTCATCGTCCCAGACAAGGAGCGCAGGAACGTCACGAGTGACCGTTTCTCCGGTCCGGTCAACCCGAGAGGGCGCAGTTCCGGATCGAGAAACGGATTCGCGCGTCCACCGCGGTCGTAGAAGTCGACGACCTCGTTGAGCGTGACGATGCTCCCATCGTGCATATACGGTGCGGTGCGCGCGATCTCGCGAAGCGTCGGTGTCTTGAAGGCGCCACGATCCACTGCCTGGCCAGTAACGTCGAAGCGACCGTCGTCGGCGAAGCTGTCAGGCTGACTCGACCCTGCCGGAAGGCCGTGCCACGCTACGCCGGTGTTGTGGAATTGCTCGTCGGTCAAGGTCGGACCGACGTGGCACGACGTGCAATTGGCTTTTCCACGGAAGCGCTTGCTGAGAATCGCGTTCAGTGCAACATCGACCTCTCGTGGCGGTGTGTCGGACCAGACGATCGACGTCAGTCCCTCCCGGCTCACCGCCCAGTGCCGCCCGGCGGCCAGGAATGCGAATGCAAGACGACCCTGACGGCCGGCCAGCTCGCGCTCCTCCAGCAGCGTCGCACCGTGTTCGATCGCAATCCGCCCGGTCAGATAGATACGCAGTTCCGCCAAGATTCTGCCGATGTTCGGGCAAGGTTCCGCCAATCGAGGGCGTCTATATTACGCGTTCAAGGAGGAGGAGTCATGCAGAAGGTCATCACATGCCCGTGCGGCTTCATCGTGAGAGCCGCCACTGACGACGAGCTCGTCTCGAAAGCGCAGCCGCATGCCAAGGAAGTGCATCAGATGGACTTGACGCGCGAGCAGGCGCTCGCAATGGCCCACCCGGAGTAGCGTCCAAGGGTTGCCGGACGTTCAGATTCGCGGGCAAGGGCACCAACGCGGCCGGTCAGACAGTCAGTCACGTGCTCGTGTGTGAGATAAGAGCCGGTAGGCCGAACGAAGCCGAGGGCCCCAGCGGCACCGCCTGCTCAGGGCTTTGATGAATTGCTGTTGCGGTAGAGCCATGAGCAAGTGTTCCGTCGTTTCTCGCGTCACTGAGACCGAACGTGCGCCGCGAACAGGGAGGCAGCAAGAAGGTTTGCCGGCAGAGGTGCCCGCGACGAGCGGTGAACGCCAGGTGTCGGCGCCGGCCATGGACATGGCCGGCACGGCGCGGGGCGATCCCAGTCACCAGGGTGGGGCGCCGAAAATCTTCAAAAAATTTACGATCGCGTGACACAAGCGTGAACGTGTCCGAACGCGAGCTGGACATTGCCGCGGTAGGCTTCGTCCAGCTTATGAAACGTACTCGCCGCGGCGCTCGCGTTGAAGATTCCCGCTGGGTCTGGACCTGTGCCTGCCGGCACCGGAGCACAACCCGCTCACGGTCGAAGGGATCAGAACTGGCTCCGGCGCCAACCGGTGAGGCATCGCCGAGGACGCGGGCTGCCTGTTCGGTTGGCCTGCTCATGGTGTTTTGGCAAGTGACGCGGCTCTGCAAGAGTGCGGCAGGGGTCCACGCCACACATGCGTTGTGTGTCAGCGCGTCGTCGCGAAAGACGGGACATTTCGAAAGGATTGATCTATGAACAGAGCCCGCGTCGGTCTGCTATGTTTGCTCGTCGCGTTTGTGTTCGCTCCGCTCCCCGCCGGAGCACAGAACGGTGTCTCGGCGCGGCTGGACGCGCTGGAGGCGCGGGTCCGCAAGTTGGAATCCGGTCAGGTCCAGGAGAACGACCTCGTCGGCAGCTATGCCGGCGTTGCTTTCGCGCTTGACTTGACAGGCACTCCCAAGGTGCAAACGGAAACAGGTGTTGGCACCTTTACGCTTAACGCCGACCACACCGCCTCGTTTACTGGAAGGGGTGCTCACTGTCTGCTGGAGCAGGTGGCCACGTGGTCCGTCGCGTGCGACCCCTCACACACCGGCTCTTTTTCCGGGACCGGCACGTGGTCAATCGACGCGAACGGCTCGCTTGTTATTCAGGACAGCAATGGCGATGACCTCATCCACCACCCCAATTTGATCGGCGCCGGGGGGCGTGTGATCATCTCCGGCGGAACCGCTGACCTGACTGGCCAACCTACCCCGGAGATTTACAGCATTATTCAGATATTGATTCGGTTACCGAATCCGCCGACCCCTTGACCGGTAAGGACAGATGCGCGACGTCGGGGTTCAGGCGAGTCAGGCTGCCTGCCGCGTGTCGTCGCGCACCTTCCAACGTCGGTCAGTCCCTGGTCGGGAACGAACAGACTTCTTCGACGCATGATGGCCAGATCCGTAACTTGTGTCCGGAGAGACAGACTTTGAACCGAAATCGAGGAAGAACGGGAGTCAGACGTTCACGTCCATCTCCTTCGCAAGCTTTACCAGCGCTCGGACGACCGCCATGCGCGCGGCGTCCGCCGACGGTCTGCCCAGCGCCTCGGCCACCTCCGCGTAGCTCAAGCCGAATTCGATGCGCGTGACGACCGCTTCCCGCTCGTCGGGGTCGAGCCGCTCGAGTGCTCTCTCGTAGCGTTCGAGCGTCTCGCGTCCGATGGCAGCCTCGAGCGGCGACGTGGTGTCACTCGCGACGGCCGAGTCCAATGCCTCCGCCGGCGGACGTCTGATCGCGCGCCGCAACTGGTTGCGCAGACGATTGATGAACGCCTGCCGAAGGTATGCTCGAAGCGCGCCCTCTCCCCGTGGCTCGAAGCCGTCGAGGTGCTTGAACGTGTCAAGCACGGTCTCCTGAACGAGATCGGATGTGTCGACGATGTCGCGGGCCCAGCGCGGGAGGCGTCCGCTCGCCCACCTGCGAAGCAACGGGATGTGCCGGGCAAACAGATCCTCCAACGCCGCAGCATCACCCGCGCGGGCGCGCTCCAGCAGACGGACCGTCTCATCCGCCGTGCTCGGCGCAGTATCTGGAGGCTGGGCCACGTCCTGACCTACCGGGATTGGGGATGTTGGCTCTAATGCGGCTGTGAGTCTCGGCGATGCAACCCAGTCGACGGTGGCACCGACCACCGCGGTCAACCGAATCTGAATGAGAAAAGTGGAGAAGCAAGTACTTGGAAATTACTTGGAATACTTACTTCTTCCACTTTTCCACTTCTTCCACTTCTCTACTTGTCTACTTCTCTACTCGCGCCCGCTAGTTCGTTCCCGTTCCAACAATCTGCGCGAACTGCGCCGCCGGGCCCGGCTGTCCGTGGATGGGCACGTGCTGCGCCACATCGAGCTTCAGCCGCTGGATGTTCTGCTGAAGGCTTCTCATGTTCGCGTTCGGCGCCGGTGGTTTCGCGCCCTGCGCCGGCGGCGTGTACAGGTCGGCGTTCACCAGGATGCGTTCCTTCGGGAAGTAGACGAGCAACATGCCCCCGTGATGGTTGAGCCCCTGCATCGGGTACAGATCGAGCGTCCGTACGCCGTCGCTGATCACGTACTTCTGGTTCACCTCTTCAATGGGAAGCGGCCGCCTGCCCCCACTGAAATAGGGATAGTACGTAGAGAACCTGTCGGGCATCATCGTCCGGGCTCCCGGGCTGAACAACACGTTCTCGAGGAAATCATCGTTCGCCTGGTGGCTGACGACGGTCGCGCCCTGAGCCATGTAGGTGCGCAGCCCGCCGGAGTGATCGAAGTGATGGTGCGTATTCACGACATAGCGGATCGGCTTGTTGGGAATGAGCCGGTTCACTTCTGCGATCACCGCGATGGATCGCTCCTCGTTGAGCGGCGCCTCGATCACCGTGACAAAGTCACGGAAGTCGACGGCGAGGCTGTTGTGGGTGCCGCCGGCGATGAGCCAGACGCCGTCCGCCAGCTTCGTTGACTCCGCGCGCACGGGCGGCGCGGTCGCCTTCTGCACCTCCGCCGGCACCGCGACCGCGGGAACGGCGATGTTCGGCTGGACGTTGTTCAGCGTGATTTCCATGGAGTTATGCGCCACCATCAGCCGCGGGTCCCCCTGATGGATATGGAGCGTCGTGGGGAACTTGACGCCACCGAAATCCTTGTAGTTGAGGTAGCGCAGCTCATAGAGCATGTCGCCGTAGACGGGGTTGGGCACCCACGTGTGCACCAGCGCGAGCAGGTTCTGATCGTCGAACGTTCCGACGACCTTGTACTTCCCCATCGCCGTGAACGAGACGAGCGTCGCCTTCCCGTTGGGCGTCACCGCGCCGGTCGGCGACCCGAGCGTCAGCGAGACGGCCGTGGGGTTCTTGGCCGTCATCGCCGCCCGAAGGAATCCGTGCGGTGTCAGCAGGATATCGAGCTGACGGAACTCCGCAACCGGAACCCCCGCGAGATACAGCCCCGGCTGGGGAACCGGCTTGCCGTCCACCAGGTTCCAGGCGCTCGTCCCGCTGACGAGGAAGACCTGTTGCTGCTCGCCCTGAATCGGGGTGCCGCCGCCCCCCTGCGGCGGATTGTTACCCTGCCTGCGCGTGAACTCCTCGCGCGAGCTGCCGGCCTCGAAATCGATGGTCCGCACGTACCGCGTCACCTCGAACCGCGGCCAGTCCTCCTCCTGCGTGAAGCTCTGACCGACCGCCGCGTTCCACCCGGTGCCGGTGATCTGCACCGACTTCAGATTCCCCATCGCCTTGGACGCGGCCTGCAAGACCGCCCTGGCGTCCTGCGCAGCGGCCTGGCCGACCGCCAGCACCATCAGGCCCAGGGCTGCGACGACAACAACACATGACTTTCGCACCATAAGGACCTCCCTCAAACACCGCAATTCTGAAACCGAGCACTCAGCGTGCGGCATTGTAGCGCACTCAACCGGCGGCTCCGGGAAAATCCGCAGACCTTTGATCTCTGCTCCTGAAAAGCCGGCCTTCGCGTAGAATCCCCGTCGTGCAGACTCATGGCTCCATCTGGCGCCTGCGGCCGGCATCAGGGAATTGACCAGCGTGGTCAGCGTCGAAGGCCTGGAGCCTGAGGCCTGCATCCGCTTATAATGCTCGCCGCCAGACCGATTCCATTGAGGAGCATGCGGATGCCACCGATCACAAGACGCAACTTCCTGCTGGCCATGAGCGGTGCCGCCGTTGCCTGCCGCAACGCCCCGCGCATCATGGAGGTGACGCTCATTGTCGACGGCATGATTTGAGAGGGCTGCATTGCAGCAGTGCGGTCCGCACTGCTCGAGGTCGAAGGGGTGACGCGCGTCCAGGTGTCGCTGGAGGAGAGCAAAGCCCTCGTCACCTACGATGCGCGGGCCACGGGCGTTGACGTGCTCGTGGCCGCCATCAACGGCGCGGACGGACCGCAGGGCCCGACTCCGTACACCGCTGCCGTCGACGGGGTGCCCCGTGCCGCCACGTCAGCGAGATGATGCGGCGCGTGGCGTGATCGTCCAGTTGAGCAGGACGTGGAGCATGGCGGGAGTCGCATCGGGCGGCTGGCCCTGGAGCATGACGAACCGGCCCTCCCGGGTCACGTCATAGTTGGGTGAATCCATGGTGCCTCTGGCGAATGCCGCTTCGAATAACATCTTCGGCTGCCCCACGCGGAGATCGCTGCCCGAACTCGTGACCGCGACGGCGAATATCCTGTCGCCTTCACGGTAAAACAGTTCTGCCCCTTCCGGGGCCCATACCGGCTCGCTGCCGCCGGCGGCCGAGATCTGGAGCCTTCGTCCGCCGCCGGCCGTCTGTTGGACGTACACCTCGTTGCGGCCCGTTTCGTTCGACACGTACGCCACCCGCCTCCCGTCCGGCGAGAAGCGCGGCGTGCTCTCTTCCGCGGGCGACGCGGCAAACACCTGGGGCCCACCGCCTCCACGCACGGGCAGCAGCAGGATGTCACGGCCCGTGGCCGGCCGACGCTCGACGTACGCCAGCGTGCCACCATCGGGCGACCACGATCCGGCAGTCTGCGCGTTCCCGCTGGCAGCAAGCCGCTCGGGCGATCCCGGTTGAGAGACGCCGCTCGAGAACAGATTCGGCAGACCGTTTCTGGTCGAGCTGAAGACCGCCCGCTGGCCGTCCGGCGTCCAGAGCGGCGACGTCGCACCGGCATCGAACGTCACCTGCGCCGATGATCCGGTGGCGATGTCGTAGACCCAGACGTCCGGGGTTGTCCCTTCGACGGTCAGGAGCAGGCGCCGGCCGTCCGGGGAGAGGCGAGGCGAGGCGTACAGGCCAAGTGGAGCGGCAAACGGCGTCGTCGCGCCCTCCCGGCTGACGGACACCAGCCTGCGCCGGCCGGCCTCGGATCCGCCGGCGACGAACACCGCGTGGCCCGCTTGCGACACGCCAAGCTGCGCTGCGCCGTCGGCCGATTGCAAGACGTCGTCGAGCACCGGAAAAGCGGGACCGCTGGTCGCACGGCGGCGCGTGTCGAAGGGGGCCGCCATGATGCGACCGTCGTGCGCGTACAGGAGGTGGCCCGGAAGATACCGTGGATTGGTGCCACCCTGGAGCACCAGCGAACGCTCGGCCGTCTCCAGCGACTGCGCGACGATCTCGGCATCGTTCCAGCTTCCGACGATGCCAACCGTGTAGAGCACCGTCTCGCCGTCGGGCAGCCACTGAGGCCAGCGATGGCTGAACTCACCTCTCGAGGCGTCGAGTGTCGTAAGGCGCCGGGGCTGGCCTCCCTCCGCCGCCACGCGCCAGATCGCCGAGCCGGTTGTCGGTGCGAACACGATAGTGTCGTCCGGTCCCCAACTGCCGCCGAGCCCCACCGGCGCCTCGCACAGCGTGATCACCGCACCGCCCGCCGCCGCCACCTTCTTCAACTGCCCGTCGGCAAAGAACGCGATCCAGCGGCCATCGGGCGAGAAGAACGGCGCCACCGCATTTGTGGTACCAGGCAACGGCGCTGGATCGAGCGCGTCCGTCTCGCGGACGAAAAGCTGTGTCTGACCGCCGCGAGTGGCGACGTAGGTGAAGCGTGATCCGTCCGGAGCGATCGCCACGCCTGGAAAGTCAAGGCCGCCAAGCTGCGTGCCTGACGGGAGCGTCACGACGAAGCGCGCCGGCGTGAGCTCCCGAGGTGACGCCGGCGTAAGGGTCCACGTCGCGAGCACACCGGCGAGCGCTCCCGTGGCCAGCATGCCGGTCGCCGCGACGACCAGGAGCCGCCTGCGGGGGGGCGACTTCGTCCGCAGGTCGGACGGGAGCGGCTCGGCGAGCGCATCTTCGAGATCGAGCCGCGCATCGCCGATGTCGCGCAGGCGCCGTTTCGGATCGCGCTGAAGGCATCTGCGCAGAAGGCGACCGATCGCCGGAGGGAGCGACGGGGGGAGCGCCTGCCAGTCGGGCTCCCGTTCGATGATCGCGGCGATCGTGTCGGCGATGGTGTCGGCTGCGAACGCGGGGCGTCCGGTGAGCATCTCGTAGAGGACGCAGCCGAACGCCCAGAGATCCGAGCGCCGGTCCACATCCGAGCCGCGCACCTGTTCCGGGCTCATGTAGGGCGCAGTGCCGACGAGGAGTCCGTCGCGTGTGGCCTCGACGTCCGCGGTCGCCGCGTTGGAGACGTCGACCTTGGGGGGACTCATCTTGGCGAGCCCGAAGTCGAGCACTTTCACGAGGCCGTCGGTGGTGACCTTGATGTTCGAGGGTTTCAGGTCCCGATGCACGATGCCTTTGTCGTGGACTGCTTCGAGCGCCGCCGCCACCTGACCGGCAACACGCAGCGCCTGAGCGACCGGCAGCGGACCCGCGGTGAGGCGCTCGGCCAGTGTCTCGCCCGGCACGAGCTCCATGACGAGGCAGAGGGTGCCATCGATCTCGTCCAGTTCGTGCACGGTTGCGACGTTCGGATGGGACAGCGCGGCCAGCACGCGCGCCTCGCGGCGGAACCGGTCGAGGTGGTCGTGGTCGATCAGCTCCGGATGGATGATTTTGAGCGCCACCTCGCGCTGCAGCCGGCGGTCGCGTACGCGGTAGACCTCACCCATGCCGCCGCGGCCGAGGGGCTCGACGACTTCGTACGGGCCGAGCTGCGTGCCGCCCGTCAGGTGCATTGGTAGATCCTACTTGTCGCACCGCGCGAGCGCGGCGCTGTGAGCACGACCCCCGTTCAAAACCGTGCGTGCGGGTTTCCCGCACACGGCTTACCAGAGGGCATTCGGTGGAGCTCCAAACCCAGCCACGCGAGAATCTCACGCACGCGTCGCTCGGCTCGCTCGCACGCCGCTTTCGTGTCACACATTACCACGAAGTCGTCCGCATAATAGGGCGTGCTATACTCCAGCGCGAATGTGCGCGCGTCGTCTTCGCGGCGGCGCATGGCTCGTGACTGCCTGCCTCGCTACGGGGGCCTGCAGCGACCGCGCCGCGGAAACGGGGGGCTCTTCGTCCGAGCCGGCCCCTCCACCCACGCGCGGGCTCCAGGTCGGGGATGCGGCGCCCGACTTTGCGCTGCCCGGCTCCGACGGCCACACCTATCGCCTTGCCGACTACAAGGGGCGGCAGGCGGTCGTGCTGGCGTGGTTTACCAAGGCATTCACGGCTCCGTGAACGGCGGAATGCCAGTCGCTCCGTGAGAGCGGCGACGAGATCCGGGCCTTCGACGTGGCGTACTTCTCCGCGAGCGTCGATCCCCCCGACACCAACAAAGGCTTCGCGCAGTCGCTCGGTGTCGACTATCCGATCCTGAGCGATCCTTCAAAGCAGGTGGCAGAGGCGTACGGTGTCGTCAGCATCGATCAGCCGTTCGCGTCGCGTTGGACCTTCTATATTGACCCGCAGGGGCGCATCGCCTACGTCGACAAGCGCGTCAGTCCAGGCACGCACGGCCAGGCTATCGCCGCCAAGCTTGCCGAGCTCGGTGTGCCGCGCCGCGGCCGATGACTGCCGACGCGGGCATCCGATGCGGGAGACAGTCTACGTTGGCAGTTCGTCCGCGAAACGCAAAGTTCGGCGCCACCTATCGGATTGGTGCTGTACGGCACAACGTTCGGAACGGCGCGGGCTAACACTTCGAGGTGCTCGGCACATCGATGCCCTGTTTGACGGCTGCCGAAATTCTTCGCGCCGGTGCGGCTTTGGTGCGCGCGGCGATCCCGAACGAAGCTCCAGTCAGCCGACAATTTCGATCGCCTTCCGTTCGACCCCCTTCGGTTCGGGCAGCGCCTCGATCCCGCGGTCCAGGGTGGCCAGCATGCCTCCGCGACGGATGGCGAGGCCGAGCAGATAGGCATCGGTCACCTGCTGATGCCCGATGAGCCGCGCGCCCGCAAACGCGACCGCGTCGGCGAACGGCAAGTCGTCGGCCCAGAACGCATGGTCCTTGGCCGCTGTGTTCGCAGACAGCACCTGCGTGGCTTCGCGGGGCTGAACCGCATCGCGCGAGAACGCGGGGTTCGACACGATGCGGACGAAACCTGCCTCGGTCATGGGGCACGTCGCCCAACCCTTGCCGCGACGGCGCGCAAACCACGCCACGGCCCGCGCATGGCTCTCGTGCCTGGGCCAGAGCAAGGCAATGAGCAGGTTGGTATCGAGCAGATAACCCTTCATGCGCCTTCCGCTTCGATCCGGCGAACGTCTTCGGTCGTCACGGTCGGCGAGTCGGCTGGCAACTGGAACACGACGAGCCCGTCCTTGTCCTGCGACGGCGTGGGGGCGCTCAAACCGCGGCGCACCAGGTCCGACACGGTCTTCCCGAGCGACTGGCCACGCAGCTTCGCCTGCCGCGTCACGATCGCCAGGACGTCATCATCTATTGACAGAGTCGTTCTCATCTCGATATGATGTTATATGATATATATGATGTCAATATCACTTATTGTCATCATATTCGACGATTGAGCTCGCCCTGCGAAACGGCCGTCGTCTGCCGGGCGTCTTGATGGAGAAGGATTTGTACTGAGCAGGTCGGCTATACTCGGCTGCTCTATCAGGCAACTCCTTTTCCAAGGGAGCACTTGTCATGACGAATCCCGATGGACGATCGCTCTACCAACGGCTTGGAGGCTACGATGCCCTCGCGGCCGCGGTCGACGACTTGATCCCCAGACTCCACAGCGATCCTCAGATCGGCGCCTATTGGAAAGGGCAGAACACGCACACCAAGACACGCAGCCGCCAGATGCTCCTGGATTTCCTGGTTCAGGCGTTTGGTGGGCCGGCTGTCTATCACGGCCTGGATATGAACTCGGCGCATCAGGGACTGGGCATCACTGAGCGCGACTGGACAGCAATGGAGCACCATGTCCTGGCGGTGTTGGACAAGTTCGGCGTCCAGGGGCAGGAGCGAGAGGAGTTCCTCGCAGCCGCTGGCAGCCTGAAGGGTGACGTCGTCCAGGGGTGAAAGTCGCTTATTTCTTTTCGGTGTCGGAGTCGCTGATCTTGCTCGACGAGTGAGCCGCGTCGCGCTCACCTTCGTGACACGCCCATTCCCAGAACTCGTCGTTCGGCATGCGCCGCTGTGCGACACGCATCGTCCACGGCCGGGTAAACACGTCCGGATCGGTGATGGTCGCTTCGTAGTTCATCGTGTTGGCGTCGACGAAGATGAAGCGCTCCACGATGTGCGCGTTGTCGCTGAAAAAATCACCGACGACGACGAGCCGCGACTTCGCCTTGAGGTTAGTGGTGTCCACGACCAGGGTGTTGCCGTCCCACCGGCCACGCCCATCGCCCATCCAGAGCTTCACGTTCGGTCCGACGTGCGGCCGGCCGTCCAGGGGGACGACCCGAAATGCGTGATATTCATCCCAGACGAACACCACACTCCCGGGAGGTTGAAGGATTCGAAACGTCGGGAAGTAGTAGAGGCGAGGCACGCCGGGCACGAAACACCGCGTCTGCGTGTCAATGTGCTCAGGCTTCGTCGGATTCTCGTAGACGGCGGCGAGCTCCTTCTGCAGCGCGGCCGCCCACGGCTGATACGGAATGTGGCCATCGGGCGGGTCGACGATCCGGCTCGGATTGATCTTGACGGCTCCGGTGATCCGCTCTTCGAAGTCGGCCGCGCCGCTCTTGGCCGGGTTCAGGGAATGGGTCCCGCCGAGCACGGGACGCCACGCGCCCTGCACGTCTGGCTGGCCGTCGGGTCTGAGCGCCGGAGGCCACGGCCTGGGCGATGCCGACGGCTGGGCCACCGCACCCTGGCCGGACAGGGAGACGGACAGCGATACAAACGCAAGACCGATCCCCACTGCCCTCACCGCTTTGCGCCATCTCATCGGAACGCTCCCTTTCCCGCGATCACAGTCCCGGATACGGATAGTACTTCTCCCACTCGAACGCGTAACAGTCGTAGTCGAGCAGCTGAAGGTTCGGTTCCTTGCGGCGGTACAGCACCATGCGCAACGTCCAGGGACGCGTGAACACTTTTGGATCGTCGATCGTAGCTTCGTAGCTGATGTGATCGGCATCCAGTAGCGAGTACCGCTCGACCACGTGGAGCGCCTCGCTGTGGAAGTTGCCGGCTCTGTCGAACCAGGTGTCCCCGTTGAAATGCACGACGTCGACCACCAGCGTGTCCCCCTCCCAGCGGCCGCGTGAATCCCCCATCCACCACTCGATGGGCCCTGACGGATGCGGGCTCCCGTTCGTATAGATGTAGCGGATCGCGTGGACGTACTCGTACAAGATCGTGGTGACGTCCGGCATCTGCACAATCTGAAACGGGAACGGCATGTAGGTGACGCGCGGCACGCCCGGCAGGTAGCATCGCGCCTCGGTGTCGCGCGTGGCTCGATTCGCGAAGTTCTCCTGCTTCCTGCCGAGCGCCTCCGGCCGGTACGGGATCTCGTCGCCGTCTACGACTCCGAAACCGGCGGGAACGCCCTGGCTCGCGGAATGGGAGAGGAGGTTGTCGTTGGCGGTGCCAAATGCCTGCCAGATGCCTGACAGGTCGGGTTTGCCGTCACGCGTGCGCGGAATGCCCGCAGACTGGGACGCCTGCGCGCCGCTGCCCGCTGTCTGGGCATCCACAAGCACCTGACTCAGCGACAACGCCACCGCAAGAGGGAGAAGGCCAACGTCCTGGAGCCTCATAGGTCAGACCAAGTCTATTCACGCAGCCGGCGTCAGCGCAAACTCGCGTCGGATACAACCACCGACACTTCGCCGCGCCGCTAGGATGCGGCCGAAGGTCGCTTTGCGATTTCGCCTTCACACGCCATCGTGTTCGCCGCATGAGCGAACTCCGAGGCGCTCCGTCGGACCACCCGTTTGAGGCAGCAAGGAGTTCGGTGACCTTCTTGACTTCAAGACTCCAGCGACCCAAGTCAACGGGTCAGATGACCGGGATACGGTTCGACGCCTCAAGGGCGATTCGCGAGTGCGGGTGACGACTCGGCAGGGTCGAGTCATCAGTGGAAAGCTTGCGGCCGCCAATCACGATACGTTGCAGCTCAGGCCCTTCACCGCGGTGACACATCACGCGCGGCCGCCTGTTGACGCGAATTGATAATGTCCCCTCCTGAGCGAAATAGAAATGTCCCCCTAAGCTGGTGGCCTCTGGGGAGGTCACCGATTGGGAAGGACAGGGATGAGTGCGAGAGAGCTGACACGGG